>CAZURL010000021.1:0-18403 GCA_964623005.1 uncultured Spirochaetaceae bacterium | reverse complement strand
CCGCTATTAAGAGCGGATGATATTCCGACAAATGTAATTGAAGCACCGGAAACCGCTGCAGAATCTGTTGCAGAAAGATCAGATTTGGTGAGAGGAAGCGGCTCAGAGCCACCCTTTCCTCTGAACATATCCATATACCAGCTCTGTTCAGCATTCTTACCGAGTCCCGGCGTTTCGGAATTAGCCATCAACTGTGCTTCAAGCAGTGTACCATCTGCTGAATAAGAGGCAATGAGCGTCATTGCTCCACCGTAGCCACTGGTTTCAAGCTGCAATATATAGCCAGCGATTTCACCATTTGATAGAAGCGGAATAACATAGGAGATATTGCTTCCATTTCCTTCCATCTGCTCTCCAATCTCATAACCGCTGGAAACAACAGAGAGCGCTTCAAGCCTATCAGCTTCAGCGCTTAACGCAATAACAGGCGCTGTAACTTCATTGACAATAGCACAGAGAGCTGTGCAGACAGCACAGATCAAGAAAAGGATCACACCGGTTTTGATATACTTTGTCATGATGCTTTCTCCTTCTTCTTTTTCTCAGGCTTTACATAACCAAACGGCTTTACCTTGATAAACCTATCAATCGTAGGCGTAACAATATTCATAAGAATGATTGCAAGCGAAACGCCCTCTGGGAGTGAACCGAAATAACGGATAAGGAACGTAAAGAAGCCACAGCCGATAGCGAATATGATCTCGCCTTTAGGCGTTGTGGGCGTCGTAACCCAGTCCGTTGCCATGAAGAACGCTCCAAGAATGAGTCCGCCGGAGAAAATAGGAAGCAGAATCTCACCATGGAATGCCCCAAGGCCATATGGAATACCGCCGAACAGCCATGAAAGAAGAGCAAACGAACCGATGTAGATTACAGGAATACGCCATGTGATGATCTTTTTTGCCAGAAGGAAGATCCCTCCTACAAGCAGAAGAAGCGAAGAAACTTCACCGATACATCCGCCGACATTGCCGAAGAATGCATCAATTACATATGGAGATATCCCAATCTTATCGGAAAGCGATGCCGCAAAGTCCGTGACAGGAAGCGACAACAGCTCAGAGCTTCTTCCTGCAAGACCAGAACTCATTGCAGTCTTAAGCGCAGAAAGCGGCGTTGCAGAGGAAACTGCATCTACAGCAAGAGCGCGAGGAAGAGCGAACGCACTCATCTCCGTTGTGAAAGAGAAGAAGACGAAAACTCTTCCAGCCAGTGCCGGATTCATCCAGTTGCAGCCAAGTCCGCCGAATGTCCACTTTACGACTGCAATAGCAAATGCAGAGGCAATAATAGGCACAAATAGCGGAACCGCAGGCGGCATATTCATTCCGATAAGCAGCCCTGTGACAAGCGCAGAACCATCTTTAAGCGTAAATTCCTTTGAAACAAGGCCCAGCAGATACTCAACCAAAAGCGCAGAAGCTATCGAGACAAGAAGCACAAGAAGCGCTCTGAGTCCGAATGCATAAACGCCCCAGATTGAAGAAGGCAGAAGCGCTATTACGACAAAAAGCATTGCCTTATCCGTTCTGAGCGATCCATGTATATGGGGACTTGTACGTACTTTCATCATTTTGCCATCCTCCCCATCTTCTTGCCGAGCTTGAATCCCTGAACCAGAGGAATATGAGATGGGCATGTAAAGGCACAGCACCCACACTCTTTGCAATCCATAAGTCCGAGATCCATAGCGGCCTTGTAATTGCCATATTTGATGTTTCTGAACATCCTATTAGGCATCAATCCCATCGGACAGTGCTGCACGCACTTTCCGCATAGCACGCACGGGAAGGAGATATCCTCGATCATCTGAGCAAGCATTATAAGGCCGCCAGAACCCTTCACCATCGGGGTATCAAGATCAGCGACAGCAAACCCCATCATAGGGCCGCCTGCAATAAGCGACTCTGCCTCGTCCTTTGCGCCACCGGAAAAGGCAATAAGATCGGAGAACTTAGTTCCAATAGGAGCAATCACATTCTTCGGCTCATTTATACCCTCTCCAGAGATAGTGCAGATACGTTCAATAAGAGGCTTATGGTATTTTACAGCTTCATAGATAGCATATGCAGTTGCGACATTGCAGACTACAGCGCCGACATCGAGAGGAAGCTTACCAGAAGGAACTTCTCTTCCAAGCGTAGCCTTGATAAGTTGCTTCTCATCGCCCTGAGGATATTTCATCTTCAGCAGCTGCACCTTAATAGGATAGCCTTTCTTGGAAATAACGCTTTCAAGAAGCGCCGCAGCATCCTCCTTATTCGCTTCAATACCGATAATAGTCCGTTCCGGACCGACAATCTTCGATGCCGCCATAACACCTTCGATAACCTCTTCGCTTCTCTCTATCATAAGTCGGTAGTCAGAGGTGAGGTATGGCTCGCATTCAACAGCATTTATCACAAGAGCGTCCGCTTTCTTTCCCATCGGAATCGTGAATTTGACAGAGGTCGGGAACGTTGCGCCGCCCATACCGACTATTCCCATATCCTTCACAAGCGAAAGAAGCGTCTCCGGACTCTCCTTCTTCCAATCATACTCCTTTGTAAACGGATCGGACTGTTCTTCGTTGCATCTTATGACTAACGCATCGGCGACAGAACCCGAAGGAACCCGAACTTTGCGGATTTCCGTCACTAGGCCATCTGCCGGGCTATGAATACATGCAGAGACATAGGAAGATGCGGTAGCTATCACCTCTCCCTTCGTCACGGCATCGCCCTTCTTCTTGATAGGCGTAGCAGGCGCACCAAGATGTTGAGACATAGAGACTATTAGCTCGGAAGGAAAAGGCAGTCTTTCTATCTTCTTATCCTTCGATAGCGTCTTCTTATCGTCTGGATGCACGCCGCCTCGCCTGAACGTGGCAAGCTTCATTACTTTCTCCTATTTGAATATCATGATGATTCTAACGCACAACTTACACTAAAACAACTTAGCGATTTTCAATTCCACAACTTTACATTTTCTGGATATATAAAATTCAAAACAGCGTGAGAGCAAACATGAAAATCTGAAATGTTATTGACGAAAACCCGTGCAAGACAGGAGAGTAAATTGAGCATGGAGAAAATCATCCACCCATTCAGACCTGTATCAACGCCAAATTCGAGAGTTCTTATCCTCGGCTCCTTTCCATCGGTGAAATCCCGGGAAGATGGCTTTTACTATGCGCATCCACAGAACAGATTCTGGAAGATCATGGAAGCGCTTTTCGATACTCACCTTACCACACGAGAGGAAAAGATAGACTTTCTTGAGAAAGAGGATATCGCACTATGGGACTCAATCGGATCGTGCATCATAACAGGCTCAGCGGATTCTGATATCAAGGACGCTATGCCGAATGATATAAAGGGCCTTATCGAGAAAACAAGGATAAAATACATCTACACCAACGGCGCAAAGTCCCATGAGATCTACAGGCACTTCATTCTCCCAAAAACAGGAATCGAGGATGTGAAACTGCCCTCAACCTCTCCTGCAAATGCCGCTTGGTCTTTAGAGAGACTCATAAATTCATGGCGCGTGGTAAAAGATGTCTTATCGGAAGATAATCCAATGAATTGAACAATGGTTTTTCTGCAAATATAATTGTAATATGAATCGTCTTTTTCAGTTCGCATTCTCAAAACTCAAGGGTGTAACTGTCTATGCGCTTGTAGGGCGCTCTGGCACAGGAAAGAGCTATCATTCGAAGATTGTTGCTGCAAAACACCATATCGATCTGATAATAGACGATGGACTCTTGATCAAAGGAAATAAGATACTTGCAGGGCACTCTGCAAAGCGTGATGCAGACTTTCTCGCCGCGGTACGCACCGCAGTCTTTGACGATGAAGATCACAAGAATGAGATCATGAACGCACTATTGAAAGAGCGTTACAGAAAGATTCTCATCATCGGAACCTCTGAGAAGATGGTCAATAAGATTGCAAATAGGCTTGAGCTTCCACCGCCAGAGAAGATCATCCATATCGAGGATATTGCCTCACAGGATGAAATCGAGACGGCAATGCGCATACGGTATACCGAAGGAAAGCACGTCATTCCAGTGCCCTCGATCGAAGTAACGCGCTCTGCACCCCAGATAGTCTACGACTCAATGAAGGTCTTCATGGGCAGAAGAGGACTGAAAAAGCAGACATACGAGAAGACCATCGTACGCCCAGAGTTCTCCCGTCCTGATAAAGAAGAACTATCGGAGGCAGTGCTTACGCAGATGGTAAAGCATGCCATCGGAGAGTATGACCCCGTGATGAGGGTAAAAAAAGTCAGAGGCACGAAGAATAGCGACGCTTCCTTCTCCATCTCTGCGACGCTTCAGCTTCCGGTACGACACTACATCAGCACCTCGATATCCGATCTACAGGAATATATTTCAGAATGCATAGAAAAATACGGAGGCGTCATGGTCAGCTCCGTATCTGTAGAAATCGAGGAATGGGGCTAGAGATCATGCCCTTCTGCAAGATTCTTGGGAAAAGATTCAGGCGCAATCTTCTTTCTCTTCTTCCTTCTCGACTTCTTTACGCCGGATGAAAGCTCTTCATTAGCCGCGCTTTTCCGTCCCATATTATTAGGCTTCTTTCGCATTGCACGGGCCTCTGCGCTCTTTCTGCGCCTTGCCCTCTTTATCCCATTATCCTCAAGTATTCTATCTATCGCCTTCTCTATCTCATAATTCGGCGGCGTCATCGGAGAAATAAGGATCTTTGCTTGCCGGAATGCCTCCTTGAAAAGCTCATCGGGCATTGTATCCTCAGGATTTTCAAGGACAATCAAAGGCTTGAGCATAATATATATCTGTTCGTCCTTTGTAATCGGGGAACCGCTCTCCTGTCCTCTTCTCACCTGCTCATCAAGAAGCGAGAGCGCAGAACGTATCGAATCATATCCAAGATACATCGAGAAAACAGGAAGGATGTAGGTAAGAAGACCGTATTTATCAAGGCTTATGAAGATATCATGGGCAAAGCCTGTGGAGAGGATCTTCGAAACTTCCTCCGTCAGCCTTGAAATAGAACACGTCTCTATATTCCCTGCATTCTTCTTTATCGCTTTCTTGACATCTTTTCTGAGCGTAAAGCCCGTTGTCACTTGATACTTCAACGCCCTGATCATTCTCACAGGATCTTCGGAGAATGAGTATGAAAGCGGAATCAGGGAACGTATCTCGCGCCGCTTGAAATCCTCCATCGCATCATTGAAATCCAAAAGCTGACTGTTTATCGGATTGTAATAGAAGCTGTTTACCGAGAAATCCCGTCGCTTTGCATCCTGCTCAATCGAACCATAGACATTGTTGCGCCCATCCTCGAAGTTCTCCTCATCAGAGCGGAATGTCGTGACTTCTATGATCTTGCTGCCGAAAAAGAGATGGACAATACGAAACCGGCGTCCGATGATGCGCGAGTTCCAGAACATCCGCTGTACCTGACGCGGTGAAAGCGATGTTGCCACATCGAAATCCTTAGGATGGCGGCCGAGCATAAGATCACGGACTGCACCTCCTACAATGTACGCCTCAGCGCCTGATTGCTGTATACGCTTTATCGCCCAGAGCGCATCCTTATCGATCTGGTCATTACGTATATTATGTTCCTTCAGAGTATAAACCTTAGCGACAGGAACGCTTTTGCCCCTGCCGTCATCCTTATAGCGAATAAACACGACTTCAAAGATATAAGGAATCGAAACCCTTAGCAAGAGCGTTCTCGGTAGACTGCTTCACGTTGATAGGCTATCATCAGGCCATGATAGAACCAGCTGTTCTCAAGGGATTCAGGGATAGCCTGCCCAAAGATGAGATACCAAAGAAACGAATAACCAGAAAGCTTGAGGATGTATTTTCCTCCTATGGCTTTGTACCTATAGACACGCCTGTGCTGGAATACACGAAGGTACTTCTAGGAAAAGGCGGAGGCGAGACCGACAAGCAGATTTTCCGCTTTCAGGACAATGGTGGCAGGGATGTTGCGATGCGCTTCGACCTCACCGTTCCATTTGCACGCTTTCTGGCTATGCACCATGATGAAGTCGGAATACCATTCAAAAGATACCACATCAATAAGGTATGGCGAGGAGAGAATCCCCAGAAAGGCAGATACAGGGAGTTTGTACAGTGCGATTTCGACATCGTAGGCGTTGATAGCCCAGAAGCAGATTATGAAATTCTTTCGATGATGCACCGTGCTTTTTCCGAGCTTGGGATTGAAGGCTACACATTCCATATCTCCCACAGAGGCATGTTCAGCACCTTCCTTGAGAAGATCGGACTGAAAGAAAATGCTGTAGAGATCCTACGCACCGTCGATAAGCTCCGCAAAATCGGAAACGAGGAAGTAAAAAGACTTCTTACAGAGATCACAGGAGACGAAAGCAAGGCGGATACAATTCTCAGATACATCACGGCAGGAGAAGATTCTTCCTTCGAGGATACGCTCTCTGCACTCACAGAGCTATCAGGCGGAAAGAGCGAATCGACAGAACGTATGGAGAGGATCTACGCGCTTCTCAAAGACGGAGGCATAAGCGATGCGTTCGTATTCGATCCATCCATTACAAGGGGCCTCGACTATTACACAGGGATCGTGTATGAGACATTTTTAGACCAAATCCCCTCGCTTGGTTCTGTCTGCTCCGGCGGACGCTATAACGACCTTGCATCGCTCTATACAAAAGAAATGCTTCCGGGCGTTGGCTCCTCAATCGGCCTTGATAGACTCATGGCAGGGCTTGAAGAGCTGAATAGTCCGCTTCTTTCAAATACATCATCTGCCGATGTGCTTGTATTATATAAAAATGGTGAAGAAGGTGAGGCAATCAGGATAGCAGAGACGCTCAGAGATAAGGGAATCCGCACTGATTTATATTTAATGCCGGATGCAAAGATGAAAAGAATCTATTCCTATGCTGAGATGAAAGCAATTCCTTACCTCCTTACGCTCTCTCCGCTGACGCTGAAAGACCTTAGAACACGAGAGCAGAAAGCAGTTGAAAGCATTGAAGAATTAGAAAGGAGCATAGAGTATTGAAGGATTTCTCTTCCCTACCGGTATATAGGCATAGAGGGGATATCCTTAGGGCGCTTGAAGAGAATCAGACGATAATCGTAGAAAGCCCTACAGGATCTGGAAAGACAACGCAGATTCCCCTGATCCTCCGCGAAGCAGGATATGACGGGAAAGGCATCATAGGCATCACACAGCCGCGCCGCATAGCAGCGCTCTCTGTCTCAGATTTCATAAAAAAGCAAATCGGAGATGAAGGTTCTTACTGTGCGTATAAGATGCGCTTCAACGATACCTCTACCCGTGACACGCGCATCAAGATCATGACAGATGGCATTCTGCTACAGGAGGTGAAGCTCGATAAAACGCTCTCACGCTACTCTGTGATAATGGTCGATGAAGCGCACGAGAGAAGCCTTAATATTGACTTTATACTTGGACTTCTGAAGGAAATCACACACGTCAGAGAGGATCTGAAAATTATCATCAGCTCTGCGACAATCAATGCAAAGTCGTTCTCGGCATTCTTCGACAACGCGCCGATTATCTCAATCGAGAGCAGACCATATGACGTCGAGGTCTTCTACGATCCTGCAATACTCTCCCGCGATACAGAGGATTATTACTATCAGAAGATCGCTGGAAAAGTATGGGAGGCTATGGAACGAGATGAAGGCGATGTATTGATCTTCCTCCCCGGCGAAAGCGATATAAAAAGCTGCATCTATATGCTTGAGATGGCGCCATTTGCCTCTCGCCTAGAGATTTATCCTCTCTATGGAAGACTTTCAAAAGAAGATCAGGAAAAAGTTTTCAGACCGACTACGGAAGGAAAAATAAAAGTTGTAGTTGCTACGAATATCGCAGAGACGTCAATCACAATCGATGGAATCCGAACAGTAATCGACTCCGGGGTTGCAAAGATCAACTTCTACAATCAGAAGAACTTCACCTCCGCGCTCCTTCCGATGCCTATATCAAGGGCATCGGCAGATCAGAGAAAAGGACGAGCCGGAAGGACTGCCCCCGGAAAGTGCTGGAGGATGTATAGCAAGTCAAACTATGAGATGCGTCCAGAGTATTCCGAAGAGGAGATTCTCCATTCAGATCTGGCGGAAGTCGTGCTTAGAATGAGCGAGCTTGAGATCTACAATACCGACTCTTTTCCATTCATCACGCCGCCAAAGAGAAGCGCGCTGCAATCTGCTGAGGAAACGCTCATGCTCATAGGCGCAATAGAGAAGAACCATCACCTTACCTCAATCGGGGAGATGATGATAATGTTTCCGCTCCTTCCCCGACTTTCCCGAGTAATTGTAGAGGCAATAAAGAACTATCCGGATGTTATGTCCGATGTACTGACAGCGGTAGCATTTCTCTCAACACGCACTCCGTACATACTCCCTCAAGGCGAAGAGCTTAATGCGCGCGACGCCCATGAAGCGCTTGCAGATAAGACCTATGGCGACTTCATGACCATACTGAAACTATACAAGACCTATCATGGGATTATAGGAAAGAAAGAGCGAGAGAATTATGCAAAGGCGCACTATCTCGACTTTGAGTCGCTTGAGGAGATTGAGCATATAAAACAGCAACTTGCCGAGATCGTCTCTGAAATGGGAGTCCCTATCTCCGAAGGACATAATACCGCAGAGTATTTTTCCTGCCTTACCTCAGGATTGCGGCAATATGTATGCATGAAGATCGATAGATTCTCCTACAGATCCCTTACCGCAAACAAAATCGTAATCCATCCCGGTTCTGCCTGGTTCCGCGTGAATCCCGATTACATACTTGCAGGAGAGATCGTTCAGACAACGAAGATGTACGCAAGGACTGTATCGCCGCTTAAAAAGGAGTGGATAAACAATGTAGACCCGAGTCTCCTTGCAGAGCTAAAGAAGACTACAGGCAGGAACGCGAGAATCGAAAGAAGCGCTAAGTATGATGAGAGAGATCTTGAGAAGTACAAGGTAATTGTCGGAGATAAGAAGATATACATCGTACCGCTTAAAGACGTCAGACATCTTGATACCCGTTCTTCTTCGTTCAAGTTCTATATCAAGATCGGCGCATATACGTCCCGAAAGCAGATGAAGGCTTCAAGAATCGATAAGGAAATCTCGCTTATTCCGATGGTAGGCAATCCTGTAAAGACAAAGATGAAGGGTAAATTCACTGTCCGTGATAAAGAATTCAGCGAAATCGATAGAATGCTCGGCAGCGTCTACACGCCGATAGAGATGGGGAAGAAGGAATATGGGTTTATCGCGCTTACAGAGAATAAAGGACGTTACTCTTTGATTCCTATTGAAACGATAGGAGGCGCAGCCCGTGAAACGATCTACGCACTCTCATCGCTTATCGATACGCTTCCAAAGCGCAATGCAGCGCTCAGGAGCAAGGTGCTGTCGATGCTCCATCGCACCGCAGAAGCTTTAGATATGGGAGACTGAATTACAAACAGTCCTTTTTACATCGTCCTTGGAAAGAGGAAGGAGCAGAGGCTTTCCCTGCCCTTCCATCAGTACGAAGCGCACTTCCCCGCCTTTTTTCTTCTTATCCTTTCCGATGGCGCTGAAATAATCCTCAAATAACGTTTCTGGTACCCTATAGCTTTCATCAAAGCCATAGAGATTGAATAGCTCGACACCTTTTTCGCCAAAGCCCTTCTCAGTGATCCCAAGCTCCATTCCAATCTCAAGAGCGCGAACGACGCCCCATGCAACGCCCTCGCCATGTGAAACACTATAATTGAGAAGGGATTCAAGCGCATGCCCGAAAGTATGGCCGAGATTGAGAGAAGAGCGTATTCCCAAACGTTCTTCCGGATCTTTTGTGATGTACAGGATCTTCACCTCAAGAGAGAGCCTTATCATCTCATTGACAATCGCTTCATCCCTCGAAAGTACCTTATCCTTATTCTCCACCAAGAAAGAAAAGAGCGTATCATCAGCAGAAAGGAGTGCATGCTTCAAGACCTCTCCGAGTCCTGACTTGTACTCACTCTCAGGAAGCGTCTTCAACAGACTCGGAGCAATCAAGACCTTCTCTGCCGGAAAGAATGTGCCGACAGCGTTCTTTGCGCCGCTGTAATCGATTCCCGTCTTTCCTCCAAGCGTTGCATCCACTGCTGCAAGGAGTGTCGTAGGGACAAGGATGGAGCGCGCGCCTCTCATATAAATAGAAGCAGCAAATGCGCTCATATCGAGGATAACGCCCCCTCCGATTCCAAAGAACATAGAATCCCTTGCAAGGCCGTTATCGAAAGCTGTGGAGAGGATTTTATCTATCGACTCCCATCGCTTCTCGCTCTCGCCAGCCTTTAAGATCAGCGAAGAGGAAGGCACGCTGCCATATGCTTCTGCTGTATTTTCATCAAAGATAGAAAGCGCAGAACTATATGCTGCAATTTCCTTCTCTATCTCGTCATGCGTTACCGAGTAAACATCTGTATTTCTTCCCTTGAGAGGTACGGAGAAAAGCTTTTCCATACCCCTATTCTATCGTTCTAGATGATTCTGCGTCCACAGACGAACTTGGCGCTTATGTAATCATCTGGATGTCTGTATGCATAAAATTCAAGGCGCTCCGGGATTGTAAGCTCATGATAAAGCGTGGAGGCACCTTGCTTATCATCAATGACAAGCACATCTGCATCATAGCCCTTTTCGAACGAACCGACCTTGCCGAAAAATGATCCGCCGCTCTTTGACGCAAGATAGAAGGCTTCGGAAAAACGTAGCGGACTGTAGGCATCATCGACAAGCCGCCATCTCAGCTTGGAGCACTGTATTGCATCCGTAATTGCCCTGAACATCGAAAGTGATGAGCCTCCTGCGACATCAGTTGCCAGCGCGACATTCACACCTTCTGCAATCATCTTGCGGATAGGGGCGATCCCAGATGAGAGATTCATGTTCGAAGAGGGGGCGTGCGCTACATATACGCCATAGGACTTTAGCATCTTTATCTCTTCATCATCAGGCCACACAACATGCGCCATAATGGATTTCACATCAAATGCCCCGAATAGCCTATATGCATCGCTATAGCTCTTTGAATCCGGACAGAGTTCCTTTATCCAATCAATCTCGGAAAGGTTCTCATCAAGATGGGATTGAATCGGCGCATCATACGCTTTTGCAATCCTTGTCAGCGCTCTCATAAGCTCATCGGTGCAGGAGGGAATGAACCGCGGTGTTACTATCGGGCGGACAAGCTTAAAGATAGAAGCTTCCTCGATGAAAGCTATCTCGCTATTGATGGCCTCTTTGGTATCTTCTATGAGGATATCAGGGGAATTACGATCCATCGAGACCTTTCCGACATAACCTGCAAGGCCTCGTTCTTCCAAGAGTTTCATCAGAAGAAGCGTTGAATCCTTATGGATAGTTGCGAATATAGAAGCGCGCGTTGTTGAACTATGCGCCAGATCCTCAACAAAAGAACTATATGCTTTTTCTGCATAGGATAGATCTTTATAACGAGCTTCCTGAGGGAATGTATGCTTATTCAGCCACTCAAGAAGCTCCTCGTCCATATAAAGCCCTGCATATTGATACTGCGGCGCATGCATGTGGATATCGCTGAGACCGGGAACAATGAGGGAGCCTGTAAAATCCAGAAGGGAATACTCGCCCAAAGGCTTTTCTTTCGAAACGCTCGCGATCTTCCCTTCTTCAATCTTAAGATAGCCGTTTTCGATAAACGAGAATCTTTCAGGGCTTTCTGTCCATATCAGATCGCCCTTCAGTACGATGCCTTTCATAACGTCCTCCTATTTGGAGACCGTAGCAGGCTGTTTACGGCAGCCAGTAGAGACGCCCGACCATATTACAGGCTTATACAGTCATCGTACCCCTATGATAGCACACTCTCTTATCAAAAAGCTCAATCCGCCATACAAAGATGCACAGCCGCGCTCTTGAATGTTCCAGGAAGCGCAAGTATCGATGGATGATCCGGCAAATACTTCCTCATTGCATCCTCTAGCGCACTCTCGAAAGTCGGACGCGTCTTCATCCCCATCGCCCTTGCATATCCCGGCTCTTCGGCGCCTACGATGTAGATAGCCGATGTATTGATCTCGGCAATATGGGCAGAGCTGATCATAGAAAAGCCATGGAATGGATGGAATGCATTTGCGAACCTGTATTTTCTTATATACTCTTCGTTCGTCGCATAGTACTCGCCAAGCCTGTTCATATCAGGGAGAGTATTCATCCTATCGTGCTGGAAATCCTTGAACATCTGCCGTGTATACGGCCATAGCTCGTCATGGAAATAGCCATTGCAGAGCGAAGAGCAGATTATCACACAGCGATCGCTCATAATGCGCTTATGGCGCACGACCTGCGCGCTTATCGCCTGCATCAGCATTATAGGATTGGTTCCCATCCCCTCGCCGTAATGGAAGAACTGAGGCATACCGAAGACAAGCACATCGTACTTCTTCTTTGCCCAATGGACATAGGTGCGTTTATCTGCATCAACCCATGAAAGCGGCATCATCTCCTTTGCATAGCCCGAGTATATGGAGATCTGACGGCTCTTTGTATCGAGAACGGCATCGCAGCAGAAGAACTTCTTGCCCATCATCTTCTCCATGTGCATGCCGATTTCATTGAACTTCGTCCGCATCAGAGATTCCCCAGAGACAGGGGTGAAGTCCCAGCGGTGCATAACCTCCGGCACATGGTGGGAAGCAATGCTTCTCCAGTGGGTTATACCGGTTGCACAATGTTTATATCCCCCGGAGTACCCTCCATATGGATTTCCCTGCACATGGCCGATAAGAATGGCAACATCGCTCTCAAATACATACTTATTCATCAGAACCGGATCTCCGCGATCAGTTACACCGAGATCTACAAGATGCTCATAATCCTCACTATCGTGGTTGATAATCTGATGCGATGGATAGAACTCATTGAAAAGCTCATCACCAAGAACGCTCCTGATTTCCTCTACGGTATTCTTTCTATGAAGACCGTTTGAACAGATAAGCAATATATTCTTCTTCTGGACGCCTGCGTTATAAAGCTCCTGAAGAATGAGCTTTATCGAAATCTTCCTGTGGCTCGTCTTCTGCTCACCGCCCTTGACTCTGTCAGGGAAGACAATCGTTACCTTGCTATCCTTGTTTGCAAGTTGATCAAGGCGTTCCATACCTATCGGATTGCGGATTGATTTAAGTGTCTCTTCCTCAAGCTTATCCTCAGGGATGCACGGTGGATCTGGCACAGTGACTCCCGGAATGAAGATATCTGTATCATCAGGCAGTTCTGCACTCATCAGCCCTTGTCCATATTCAAAATCCAGTTTCATCTTATGCCTCCTTTCCATTCATATAAAGCTCAATGATTCTAAGGTATTCATCGGGATAGAAGCCGATCTCGCCTGTAAAGCGCGTGAGTGCGATAAGACCGCCATCGATTTCCTTTATCGAGGAAAGCATTGCTGCATTTTCCTCTTTCAGACCACCGCCATAGACTACGGGGATATCGCCAAGCGTATCTTTTACAAGGCGCGCGACCTTCTCGATATAATCCTTTCCAGCCGGAGTCTTCCCTGGCCCTATCGACCATACCGGTTCATAGGCAATCACAACATCGGAAAGATCTACGCCATTCAGTCCGATAGTAAGCTGTTCTTTGATTACAGTATCCCATTCATCAAGCTCACTATCCTTTTCGCCGATGCAGTAGAGCACCTTGAGACCTCTAGAGAGCGCGGCGATAACCTCCGAATTGAGAATCTCATTGACTTTTGTTCTATCCGTATTTCCACCGAGAGCTAGAATCTCATTCTTATCATTTCGCTCCTCGCAGTGCCCGATAATCGTATGTGTGCATCCGAGCGCAGCAACGGCCGATGCCGGACGATTTGTCGTAAATGCACCGAAATTGCCACCTGGGGAAATATCCTGTCTATAAACGCCCTGAGAGCCGATGGAGAGTATTTCGCTCTCTCTGCATTCAAGCGCTCCGATAAGCTGTGCTTCTGGATAGAAATGGACAAATTCCGCCCGCCCTTTATACTTCAATAGTTCGGGGCATACGGCTTTTACAATCGTCTTTGAATAATCCCTTATGGAAGCGATTCTATTGACGCCGCCAAGTTCTGAAGGAACATCAAAGCGTTTGAAATTCACATAGATATGCTGCATCAGATTCCCTCCTTTTTATATATCTCTGCCATATCGTCAAGGCTTTTGATCTCCACCTTAGGCGCCTTTCCAACCTGACCGAACTCGACGACAAGACGCCCGACGACCTCTTTCACCCCGCTCTCTATGAGTTCTGTGATCTTCCGTACGCTCTCATTCGGAATATTTCCATACATGAGCGTATCCATTATCGGGGGCAGGTAGAAGCGTGGATCGAACGCGCTGGGATTTTCTTCCATAAGAGTCCAGATTGCATTTATATTCCCATCCTCACGCGCTTCTTTGTTATTCACGAAGTACTCACGTATATTGCGAGTGACAGCAAGCCTGATATCCGTATCGACATTGATCTTTCCGATACCGCAGTGCGACACCTCCACAAGCTGCTCTAACGGAATGCCATTTGCCCCATTGATCGTTCCACCCAGCGCATTGATCTCATCAACGATGTACTTAGGAACCGTCGATGAACCATGGGAGACGAGTGTTCCCTTTATGCCCTCATGGAGCATGCACTCCTTTACGGCTATTGCAATCTCCTTACGTACCGCAGGATGAGAACCTTTGTTCGCACCATGCATCGTTCCGTAGCTGATAGCAAGCGCATCGACCTTAGTTGCCTTGAAGAACTTGATTGCATCAAGTGGGTTTGTATATGTAGAGCCAGCGGCAAAGACATGGTCTTCAACGCCTGCAAGAACGCCAAGCTCCCCTTCAACCGTTACGCCACGCTCATGCGCGTACTTTACCACCTCCCGTGTCAGTTCGATATTCTCCTCAAAGGGAAGAGAGGAACCATCGATCATCACGGAGGTATAACCGCCATCTATTGCGGCTTTGACGCTTTCGAAATCACGGCCATGGTCTAGATGAAGCGCAACAGGAATCGGGGAATCGAGTGCATAGCGCTTGACGGCATCTGCTATATTCTTTGCCCCGATTATCTTATCGGCAACAGTGGCATTCATGAAGTCGGCGCGACCTCCCATAAAGCCATTTGCAAGATCTGCGCCCTGAAGAATTGCAGGGGAACGGAACATCTCATGCACCTCGATAACAGCCTTCGCCTGACAGACTGCATTGACATTGAATGCCCCCTGTGCGTAGTCGAGCGTATCGGTGAGATCCAATATTGGACGAAGCGGTATAAGCATAAGTCCTCCTAGAATGCCGGCTCACTGGCCGTGCTATTTGCGATTATCATGGCATCGGGATGCGTTTGCAGAAGCGTTGCAGGGAATGAGCCAGCAGGTTCAGCAAAAAGCGCCTTTCTCAACACAGATCTATGCCAAGTTCTGAAGACTCCGAGCCTTATCTTCTCTGCAAAAAGGATTTCCTTCATTCCGACAGTCACAGCATAGCGAGGCATTGCATCGATTGCACCGCCAAGATCGCCGATAGCATTAGCAGTCCTTGTCTCACAGCTTATTTCAATAACGCGAGTCTCCCGTGTCTTAAAGTCCTCTGCGCTGACATCCTCTGCTTCATTGAAGGCAAGATGACCATTTATTCCGATACCGCCGAATGTGATATCCACCTTTCCAAGTTCCTTGATAATCTCTCCGATTTTTCCAGGGTTATCGGGATCTGGGAATATCCTCATATCCTCCGGTACATTGAGAGCGGAGGGAATCTTTGAATAGACATTCTTCTCCATGTAGCCCCTGAAGGAGAGCGGAGACGAGGTATCGATCCACTTCTTTTCATCGGTAAGATATTCATCCATGTTGATGAAGACGCAGTTTTTGAGAGAAAGCTGTCTTTCATTCACAAGGCGTGTGAATATCGGGTACTGGCCTACAGGGCCTACAGGTATGATGAATACAGTTCTCTCACCTCTCTTATTGTTCGCTTCTATCGCATTCACCATTTCAAGCGCAAGCTCATAGAAGACCTCGCCGCTGTCTCCAAGAAGCTTCACGGGAATCTTTCCTTTCAGAAGTTCCTCGCGTCCAAATGAGTAATAATTCATCCTTCCTCCTTTTCAGAAAGGTTCAAGAACCTTCCACCGATCTCTCCTGTAAGCGGAGTCACATAATCTATGAATTTCCTTTTCACAGAGAAGCTATCTTTATCGTATAAGTCCTCAGTCATCACCCTTGCCTTTAGAATTTCATCCGAGATATCTTCCGTCTCGATAACCGAGCGATAAGGCTCTGAGGAGATGCGCTTTATAACGCTCATTGCAGCGGTGCGTCCACTGAGTGCGGCTCTTGCAGACTCTCTTCCGCACGCCTCGGCCTCTTCTCTGTCGATATCGCTCTGCCAAGCTATGGAGGCCCTTCCGAGTATGCCGGGTTTTTCAGATCTTGCTTTATAGCCAAGGCGACGAACGATCAATGAGGCAAGATGGGAGGAGACATCGCCGAAGTACACACTGCGATCGGTCTGGAAAATAGGATCGACAATAGGTTTTCCATCGCTGTATCTCAATCCTTCGCTTGCGACAATCACAAGGCCGCCCTTCTCTTTCCTAAGCTCATCAACACGTTCTATGAAACGCTCTTCATCAAAAGGAATCTCAGGAAGGAGGATCATATCAGGAGAAGAGAGCGCGGAGGAAGCTGTTATCCAACCAGCATCGCGTCCGAATGCCTCGATAACGACAGCATGGATCGGAAGCGACTCAACGTCTGCAATAGCCTCCCTTGTCGATGCCGCGATATAGCGCGCAGCAGAACCAAAGCCTGGGCTATGATCGGTAACAGAGAGATCATTATCCATCGTCTTTGGAACACCCACGACAGTAATGCCGACTGTATCTGCGGCAAGCGCGAGCTTCCGGCAAGTATCCATCGTTCCATTGCCGCCTGTCATAATGCAATACGATGCATTAAGTTCAACAAGCGCATTCCTAAGCTTGAAATAATCCTCTGCCTCCAAGTGATCACGTCCTGTACCAATAGCAGAGCCAGGTGTTCTGGAAAGCACTTCAAGATCCTCGTCCGAAAGTCCTCCAAGGTCGATCATATCACGATTCAACAGGCCCTTGACGCCATGCCGTGCAGCAAGAACCTTTCCCTTGAAGCCCTCTTTTCTGAGTTCCTTGATCGATCCAGCAAGCGATGCGTTGAGAACGGCTGTAGGCCCTCCTCCATGTATGAATACGATATTTCTCATCAGCCCTCCGTTGATTCCCTCTCCACCAAGCGATAGGGAATCGTCACGCGTATATCGAAATTGCGGCTATTAATGCATCTATCAACGACAAGCTTTGCGGCAAAACGTCCAAGCTCGCCCGTAGGCACATCGAAGGTTGTAAGCGGTGGATCGAGAAAGGCAGAGGCTTCAGCGTTATCAAAACCTGTGAGCATAACCTCGCCCGGCACGATTATCCCCTTCTCCTTCAATGCCCTTAGTATACCGACTGCGGTATTGTCATTAGCGGCGACTATTGCATCCGGCATTGTGCGCTCAAGAAGCCGCATCGTTCCATCATACCCATCTTTAGCAGAGAGATGCACATTCTCATAGAGTACATCAGTACCTAATCCCACGCTTTCAAGGCCTTCCAGAAAGCCGAGGAATCTATGCTCGTTTACATCACGCTTCTCGGCCGGCCCTATATATGCAATTCTTCTGCGTCCTTTATGAAATAGATAGCGGACAGCATCCGCCATACCTGTCCGTGCATCGGAAAGGATTTCATCCATCGCTCCCATACTGTTAAGCCCTGCATAGATTGTTATCGGAACAATGTCTTTTATCCTTTTTATCGTTTCATCAGAGCCTCTTCCGAGAATTATTGCGGCATCAAAGCCGTTCAATGACGATGGAAATGAACTATCGGAGGAAGTTGCAAGCGAACTCTGGAGATTATATTCATCTGAAAGACGCAGCAGCTCCTTTTCTATTCCGCTTATTATCCCTTGGAAGAACTCTGATGCGATACTCTCATTATCTGAAAGGAAGACGGTGCAGATTGAGATAGGCGCACGTGCCGTACGTATACGCCTCGTCCTACTCTCTACATACCCGAGTTCCTTTGCCACAGCAATAACGCTCTTCGTTGTCTCATCGCTGGACTTACGGGACATATCGCCAGAGAGTATCCTCGATACTGTCGATACAGATACCCCGCACTTCTCTGCAATCTCTTTCAGCGTTACTTTGCCCATTTTATCCAACTTTTTGGATATATTTATCCGTTATTTTTCCAAAGTTTACCATAAAATACAGATACAACAAGAAAAATCTTATCCAAATTATTGGGTAT
>CAZURL010000020.1:5994-19251 GCA_964623005.1 uncultured Spirochaetaceae bacterium | reverse complement strand
CTTTTCAGAGGACGCCGGAATCTTTATCTAATCCTTGGTTTTGCTTCGTTGAGAAGCATATCAAGCTTTGCCGAAGGTTCGGAGAACTTAGCAAGGAAGATCATAGCTGCGATGATGTATGGCTTGTACGATGCTTCCTTATAGAGCGGATCGAGATAGCGGCTGAACACAGAGTCCGCAACCTCTCCTTCCTTGCAGGACACGCCTGTGATGTCCGCAGGGAGGCAGTGCATATAGAGAGCCTTGCCGTCCTTTGTTGTCTTCATAAGCTCTTCTGTGCAAGTCCAGTCCTTGAACTTCGCATTGTTCTCAAGACATCTCTTCTCAAGATCCTTGAGATCATCGAACTTACCTTGATCAACCAACCTCGTCCTCTCCTCCATAACAGCATATGGCGCCCAGGACTTTGGATATACGATATCTGCATCCTTGAATGCTTCTTCCATCGAAGAGACTTTCTTGTAAGAACCGCCAGAAGATGCAGCATTCTTCTTCGCAATCTCCTCAACATCGCTCATCACGTCATAACCCTCTGGATGTGCAAGCACAACGTCCATACCAAAGCGTGTGAAAAGACCAATGATGCCCTGCGGCACGGAAAGCGGCTTGCCGTATGATGGGGAGTACGCCCAAGTCATCGCGATCTTCTTTCCCTTGAGATTTTCAACGCCGCCGAAATAGTTGATGACATGGAGCATATCAGCCATGGACTGCGTCGGGTGGTCTATATCGCACTGTAGATTGACAAGCGTCGGCCGCTGCTCAAGGATGCCATCCTTATAACCCTGATCGACAGCCTCAGCAACGCTCTTCATGTATGTGTAGCCCTTTCCAATGTACATATCATCGCGGATACCGATTACATCAGCCATGAAGGAAACCATGTTTGCTGTCTCTCTTACAGTCTCGCCATGCGCAATCTGCGAAACCTTCTCATCAAGATCCTGTACTTCAAGACCGAGAAGATTACAGGCGGAAGCAAATGAGAAACGCGTACGTGTTGAATTATCGCGGAAGATGGAGATGCCAAGGCCCGAATCAAAGACCTTAGATGAGATATTATTCTCACGGAGTGCTCGAAGTATCTCAGCAACCTTGAAAACTGCGCTGATTTCATCATCTGTTTCCTTCCATGTATGGAAGAAGTCATTGAGGTACATTCCCTTAGTATCAAGAGCACTGAGCTCCTGGATCATCTTCTTGATCTCATTCTTGTCCCTTGCCATCTCATTTCCTCCTAGCGGCAAAAAGTCTCCTGAAATTTCTTACTTCACTCTACCACAGGAGGTGTAAGGCCGCAAGGCAATGTTGCAGTTTGTTGCATCATTCTTTATGCTTGCTCTCCCACTGTTTTGAGCTTAGCATTCGAAATATGGAAAGATATGCGCGATTTCAAGGTGCATGGTATCCAGAAGATGCAAGTGCACTTTCCGCGATGATAAAAACCAAGAAAACAACGAATGGAAATAGGTTTGCTATACTGCCCCATGCAGGTCTTATGTATAGCGCTCTTTATATAAACGAGTATTTCTCTGCCCTCTCTTCGGAAATAAAGCGCATAATCATAATCTCGCCATCTCACTATCATTATCTGGAAAGTGACGTGCTAATTACCGCGAATTTTACCTCTTCACATACACCGCTTGGCACTATAAAGACAGAGAAATTTCCTTTCGGCCTTGTAGCCGATAGTTTCATACAGGATGAACATGGTGTTGAGATGGTACTTCCTTTCATCGCCAAGGCAGGAGACATCGCTGTTTCATATATCCTAATTTCATCGCTTTCATCTGTAGAAAGTGCTACGAAGATCGCCCTGATGATTGAAAAAACGATGGATGACGCTACAGGCATTATTGCCTCTTCCGATTTCACCCACTACGGTGCGCTGTATGGTTATATGCCATATGGCATCAACGGTTATGATCGCGTTATCGAAGAAGACAGGAAGATTGCAGAACTTATGGCAGATAATAACTGGGAAGAGGCCGTCACAAGAGCAAGAGGCGGAACAATCTGCGGTATTGCGCCTTCCGTAATAACCTCGATAATCGCAAGGAACAAAAAGATGAAAGGACGAGTTGGGATGTGCGGAACAAGTGCAGATAGTACCAGAGATCGCAACAACTTTGTTTCATACTGCACTGTGCTTTGGAGATGATTATGGATGAGAAGGAAAGAAAACGCCTCCTTGATATCGCACGTTCTGCCATTTCTGGAAATCTTCCGCCGCTTGAAGAGAGAGAAGAGAGCTATGGTGCATTTGTCACGATAAGGAAAAATGGCGAACTCAGAGGCTGTATCGGTTATCTAGCGCCTGTGATGGGGATAGAGCAACAGATTGCACATCTTGCGCGGGAAGCGGCTTTCTCCGATCCTCGCTTTCCTCCAATGGAAAACGGGGAAATACAGGAGTGTTCTATTGAGATATCCCTTTTGACAGCGCCGAAGAGGATAGAGACTTTTGATGAGTTCGTACTTGGCCGAGATGGGATTATCATGACGTTATTTTCACATAGAGCGGTATATCTTCCACAGGTTGCAAACGAGACAGGATGGAACAAGGAAGAGCTTCTATCCTCTCTCTCGATGAAAGCAGGACTTATGCAAAATGCATGGAAGAATGAGAATGCAGAATTCGAGATATTCCAAGCGGAGGTGTTTTCTGACTCAGACTTGTGATTTCTGTTTCCGCCACTGCGCTATCAGAGAAGGAAGCTATGGCTACTGCCAAGAACGAACCGTCAGAAACGGGAAGCTCGAAGATAGAGCATATGGACACCTTGCCTCCGCGGCAATCGATCCCATTGAGAAGAAACCTCTTTACCACTTCCTTCCTCGTAGCAGAACGCTTTCCATCGCAATGGGAGGATGCTCCTTCTCCTGTGCATTCTGCCAGAATCATGAGATAGCAAAAAGGCATAATGACGGCTATCCATTCATCGCGCCGCATCATGTCGTCGATCTAGCCCTCGAGAAAGGCCTTCCCTCTATAAGCTTCACCTATACAGAACCCATCGTCTGGCAGGACTATGTTCAAGATGTCGCTATACTTGCAAAAGCAAAAGGCTTGAAGACTGTTATGGTGACAAACGGAGCCTTCTCTGAGGAATCACTGACACGACTCCTGCCACTTATTGATGCGTACAATATCGATGTAAAGGGCGATGAATGTTTTTATCGTGATATCTGCAAAGGCGAGCTTGCACCTGTCCTTGATAGCATAAAGCGCATTACGGACTATGGTTCGCACCTTGAAGTGACAACACTCATAATCGAAGGCTTCCATACAAGCGCTATTATCGAGAAGCTTGGGAAAGAACTGAAAGAGAGAGGCGTCAATGTCTGGCACATAACACGCTTTTTTCCTTCCTACAAGATGATGGCCTATAGAGCAACGAGCGAAGAATACCTTGAAACAATGATTGAGAGCGCAGAGAAATCGGGAATACCGTTCATCTATCCAGGGAACAGCAGGATCACGAGAAAGCAAATATGTCCTGAGTGCAAAACAGAATCCACCTTTGAAAGCGGATTCTGCTCGGCATGCGGTAAAAGAATCTATGGCGTATATTAACCGCCTAGGTAGGCTTTTCTGACGCCTTCGTCTTTAATCAGATCACTTCCCTTACCGCTCATCGTTATGCGTCCTGTCTCCATGACGTATCCGACATCTGCGACCTGTAATGCCATATTAGCATTCTGCTCGACAAGAAGAATCGTAACACCTTCGTCATTAACCTTTCGAATAATCGAGAAGATATCCTTGACGACAAGCGGAGCAAGCCCAAGCGATGGTTCATCCATCATCATCAATTTCGGCTTCGACATAAGCGCGCGACCAACAGCAAGCATCTGCTGTTCACCGCCGGAAAGCGTTCCACCATACTGCCAGCTTCGCTCCTTGAGACGGGGAAAGAGAGAGTATATCCATTCAATATCCTCCTCAATAGAATCCTTTCGCAGATACGCCCCGATCTTAAGATTCTCAAGGACTGTAAGATCTGGGAAGATCTTTCTTCCTTCTGGAACAAGCGTAATACCCTTTTCAACTATGTACGAAGGATCCTTGCCGGTTATGTTCTCACCCTTGAATTCAATCGTGCCGCTCTTGGGTTTTACAAGGCCGGCAATCGTTCTCAGCGTCGTGGACTTTCCTGCACCATTAGCGCCGATAAGCGTTACGATCGAGCCTTCGGAAACGGAGAAGGAGATATCGCGGACAGCCTCGATACCGCCATAATTAACGGAAAGGTTCTTTATCTCAAACATCAGATACCCCCAGATAAGCATCGATGACCTTCTGATCATTCTGTACGACCTCAGGCGTTCCCTCGGAAATCAGGGAACCGAAATCAAGGACATATACCCTATCAGAGATCTTCATAACCAGATCCATATGATGCTCAATCATGAATATGGTGAGGTTATAACGCTCTTTGATCTCGCAGATGAAGGATGCAAGCTCAAGTGTCTCCTGCGGATTCATGCCAGCAGCAGGCTCATCAAGAAGCAAGAGACGTGGCTTTGTTGCAAGCGCGCGTGCAATCTCCAACCTCCTCTGATACCCATAAGGAAGACTTGTCGCCATATCATTCCGGTTCTCCCAGAGGCCCTGCTCTTTCAAAAGCTTCTCCGTATCCTTTCTCATCTGCTCTTCTTCGCTACGGCTTATACGGAGAGTCGATGAGAAGACATTTGCCTTCATCCTCAGATGCATCGCCGTCAGTACGTTATCAAAGACATCCATACTCTTGAATAGCCTGATGTTCTGGAATGTACGTGCAATCCCGAGCTTTGTTATCTGATCAGGGGATGGATCGAGCTTCTTTTCATTCACATAGAGATCTGGTTCAGAACCACCATAGATTCTCTTCATCTTCCCAGAAGGATGATTCACGACAATTGTCTTGCCATCAAAAGAGATCTTTCCATTCGTTGGTTCATAGACGCCTGTTATGCAGTTGAACGCCGTCGTCTTTCCAGCACCATTAGGGCCGATGAGAGCAATAATCTCGCCTTCTTCTACGTGTAGTGATAGATCATTGACAGCAACGACTCCGCCAAATTGCATCGTTACATGCTCAAGTTCAAGAATCGTGCTCATATTGCCTTCTCCTTCTTCTTTAAGCGCGCGGTTATAAAGCTCTTGAACCGTGCATATGACAGCTCCTTATCCCCCATGATGCCTCTCGAGAAGAAAAGAACGATCAGCATGATGATTACGGAGAATACAAGGCGGCGGAACCCTGAACGGAAGAGATTCGGCGCATTTATTCCGAGGAAAGTGCCCATATCAAGGCCACGGAGCCACCACTCTGAAAGTGCGATATACAAAAACGATGCAATACAAGATCCGGAGATCGAACCAATACCGCCGATAACAACAATGAGCAGGATCTCGTAGGTAAGCACCGTCCTGAACTGCTGTGCCTGAACTGTATACTGGAACATTGCAAGAAGCGCGCCGGAAACACCTGCAAAGAACGAAGAGATTACAAACGATAACTCTTTATGCTTGAAGAGATTTATCCCCATAGCCTCAGCCGCAGTCTCATCATCCCTTATTGCCTTGAAAGCCCTGCCGTATGAGGAATTTATCAACAGAACAATAAGCAGAATACAAATACCAACGACAATGAAGACAAACAATGTCGGAGGAAATGCTATATCCGTAAATGGAATCGTAATTCTCGAAAGATCTTTAAACTCCCTCAAGAGATTTGCACCATTTGTTAGCGGCCCAAGTACATCCCACTGGCAGATTGCCCTTATTATCTCTGCAAAACCGAGTGTTGCAATTGCAAGATAATCGGATTTTAAACGAAGTACCGGAAGACCGATGAGGAATGCAAAGATCGCGGCGACAAGCCCTGCTACGATGAGTGCGACAAGGACGTTTGTATCGAACTTGATGATTGCATCGTAGTATCTGTATACACGGTCAGAGGCCTTTACAGAGGCCGGAATCGTTAAGATTGCATAGGTATAAGCGCCAAGAAGCATGAAACCCGCCTGTCCCAGCGAGAAAAGACCGGTAAAGCCATTGAGAAGGTTCATCGATACAGCGACAAGCGAATAGATAGCGCCCTTCCTGAGAACGGTAAAGATAATGCTCGTCGGACGCAGTGTCATTTCGAGGATAATCACCAACAGATATACTGCCGCGATTGCAACGAACATCCTTATAAGATGATTTCTTTTCTCTCTATCCATCTCTACCCTCCTCATACCTTATCCACTGACTTCTCACCGAAAAGGCCCGTAGGCTTAACGATAAGAACGATGATGAGGAACGCAAACGTGAACGCATCAGAGAATGTCGTCCATCCTGAACCGGGGACGCCGAATATCGAGGCACCACCCTTGATGATGTTCTCGCAGATTCCGATTATGAATGCTCCGATAACCGCACCTGGGATTGAGCCAATACCGCCAAATACTGCGGCAACGAAGGCTTTCAGTCCCGGCATTGAACCGCTTGTCGGTGTAACGGATGCATAGTTCGTGAAATACAGCAGCGAAGCAACTGCTGCAAGGAGCGAACCCAGCATGAATGTTATGGAAATAACCTTGTTTATCTTTATACCCATGAGCTGGCTCGTCTCAAAGTCTGTCGAAACAGCTCTCATTGCCATTCCCACCTTCGTGTGCTTAATCAAAAGCGAGAGAAGCACGACAAGGATAACAGTCAAGAATGGCGTGATGATTGTAACTACACGGGTAGTTGCATCCCAGATAACGACAGAAGATGAAAGGAAAGGAATCTCTGGATAGACCTTTGCCAGTCCGCCTGTGAAATACAGAGCTGCATTCTGAAGCAGATACGATACCCCGATAGCACTTATCATTACAGACATCCTTGGCGCGCTTCTCAGAGGCTTATAAGCAACCCTCTCAATCACAAAACCAAGCGCTACCGTAAGCACAAGCGTCAAAGGTATCGAAATCGTAAATGGAAGCGATGACGAAAGATATACCATCGCAAGACCTGCACACATAAAAACATCGCCATGTGCAAAGTTAATCAGTCGAAGAATACCGTAAACCATCGTATAGCCAATCGCGATAAGCGCATACTGACCACCTACAGATATTCCCGACAGGAAATATGAAAGATTCTGATGGAAGAAATCTACCACCGATTGCCCCCTGGGAATTTGAATAAGCGGCAGAGTATCCTGCCGCTATGTCGAGCTATTTGATTTAGTCCAAGACAACTGCAGGAAGCGCATCCCAGCCACCTGTAGTCGTGTTTGCATGCTTTACATAAACAGTGTTGCGGATAGCATCGCCGTTGATCTGATCAAGAGCAATGTGACCAGTTACACCGTCAGTCTCTGTTGTCCAGAGTGCCTTCATGATATCAGAAGGATCTGTGCTTCCAGCATTGACCATAGCCTGGAGCGCAAAGTGATATGCATCGTAGCCCATCGCCGTGACAGCGCTGATCGTGTCATCGCCGCCGTTGTTTGCAAGCCTTGTCGAATCAGCATTTACCCATTCCTTGAATGCGCTATCGAACTCAGGATCAGCACCTTCTGGATAGAATGTCGTAACTGTTATATCGACGTTCTTGCCAAGAGCAGCCTGAAGAATGACGTTGGAATCCCATGTGTCACCTGCGAGAATCGGCATACCGAGGTTCTGGCTATCTGCCTGATTGATGATAAGCTGTGCAGCCTCTGTTGAAACAGGTGAGAAGAAGACTGTGCATCCATTGTTCTTTGCATTTGCAATGTAGGATGTGAAATCGCTGTTTCCATCAGGGAATGTCTCGGAAACTACTTCACCGCCAAGAGATACAAAGCGCTCTACGAAATAGTTGACAAGTCCACCGGAGTAGTCATCGCCGAGCTTTGCAAGGCAGTACACCTTTCTAGCGCCAAGTTCATTATATGCATAGTTCGCGAGAACCGTGCCCTGGAACGGATCAAGGTAGCAGATGCGGAAATAGTGGGTATTTCCCTCTGTCACCTGTGGGTTGGTGCATGTAATACCGATTACAGGGACACCTGCAACGCGGAATGTATCGCTTCCTGCAATGGAAACGCCGGAACCATAAGAACCGAGAACAACAGCAGAACCTGCATTGATCAATGTAGCAGCAGCAGAAGCAGCTCTATCGTTCGAGCTTTCGTTATCGGCCTGAACAAGCTGTACTGTATACTCAACACCATCGATTGTTACTGTAGGGGTGACCTGATTAGCAAACTGGATACCAAGCGTTTCCTGTTTTCCACCAGCGCCGTTATCGCCGCTAGCCGGTTCGAAAATACCGACTTTGACAACGGTGGAATCACTTTCGCTTGAGCCACTGGCAAAGAGCATGCCACAGGAAAGAACTGCTGCAACCAACAGGAGCATCAATCTTCTCATTTTTCTCCTCCGTAATGTAATTCATTGTTCTCAGTGATAATACCTAAAGGAAAATCACTTAGTTGATATGCTATCCCTAAAAAAAAACTATGTGAATACCAAAATTTATCTTTTTGCAATTTTTTTGTATTTTTATTTACTTTATTGCATAGCTAATGGATAAATTCAGAAAAATAGACATAAAAAAAAGCGCCACACAAGATGGTGCTTTTGATATAACCCTTTATTAATAAAGGAATTATCAAGAGTTTACGATAACAGGATACACACCCCGCTCTTTTACACTGCCTATAATCGCACTAGGCGCTCCTAGCCTTTCAATAAGCTTTAGCGCATCATGCTCCGGCATCGATAGAAGCAAGCCTCCGGAAGTCTCTGGAGAGAAGAGCAGATCATGTGCAGCTTTATCCAAAGATGGGGAAAACATCACTTTCTTACCGATATAATCCTCGTTTGTATACCTTCCCTCCGGAATGAAGCCAAAACGCGCAAATGACGTAGCCTCATCGAAAAAGCATAATGACGGAAAATCTATCTCGATAGTCTTCTCAGAGCCTTCCGCCATCTCCGATGAATGCCCCAAGAGAGAGAACCCTGTTACATCTGTCGCTGCATGAACGGTTAAGTCCCTTGCTGCGTCACGAGCACGCTTATTTAGCGTTCTCATACTCTCAATTGCATCCAATGCTTCTGTTTCTCCGCCTTTATGGGCGGTCATCATAATACCAGCTCCGAGTTTCTTAGTCAGAACAAGCACATCTCCGCTTTCTGCGCCATGGTTTGTCCAAACACTCTCCTTAGGTGCAATTGCGGTTACAGCGAGGCCGAACTTAGGTTCTCTATCTGAGATAGTGTGGCCACCTGCGATGACGCATCCTGCTTCTTCTCCTTTGTTCATTGCGCCAAGCATTATCGAACGCATGGTAGAGAGTGGCAGACATGACGGGAAACACATCAGAGAAAGCGCAGTCACAGGCTCAGCGCCCATTGCATAGATATCTGAAAAGGCATTAGATGCGGCAATCTCTCCAAAGGCAACTGGATCATCGACCATAGGAGGAAAGAAATCCACTGTCTCAATCATTACGCGACCATCGCCTAGATCATAGACAAATGCGTCATCATTCTTCTCATATCCCCCGATAAGCCTTGGATCATCTACAAAAGGAAGACTTGAGAGAACCGCATGGAGATCTCCAGGCGGAAGTTTTGCATTGCATCCAGAGCTTCTTACAAGCTCGGTCAGTCTCTTTTCAGCCATATATACGAACCCACTTTCCATCCTCTTTTTTATATGCGCTCTCCGTATTCTCATCAAAGAGAGCGGGAGATACATCTCCGGTTACAAATGCAGCTGTACCGCACGAAGAGGATAACTCGCGCGGTACAGGACGAAGCGTGCAGCCATTGCCGAAGCGCCGCTTGAATAGCAACGCCCCATAATGGCTGTGGAATGTGATTACCGTCTGATCTCTATCCTCCACCACGATTCCTCTTCTTTCACTGTCGCTTTATATCCTGAGGCCTCTGCATAGCGAGGGACATTTTCCCTTGCAGCTCTGTCATCGACAAGAACATCTACGCCCTCAGAACTCTCTTTAAGACCCTTCTTTGTCATTATAACAGGCTCAGGACAGCCAAGACCTCTTGCATCAAGTGTCTTCATGCGCTCCTCCTATTCTTATTAGTCATAACAACTGCAATGATAAGCAGTACCGCAATACCTGCAATGAGCGCAACCTTTCCATTAATGCTTGGGCCAACGTTTGCCGTAGAAGCAAGCGAGAAATTATGCGCAAATGCAGATCCTGCCATCATTCCAAGAACCGCAATAGCGCTATCGCCAGACCCCTCGCCTGCCATGATAAGCTGCCTGAGCGGACAACCACCAAGCATTGCAGAACCAAGGCCTACCGCCGCCATTCCTAGGAAGTTCCAGATATGCGCTGAATGAGCGACAGGCTGATTAGCAAAACCAAGGCTGAATTTGCCTGTAATGAGATTCCCAACGAGTACAAACACAAAAATCGCGCAAAAACCTAAAAGAAGCGTGTAATCCTTTATTAAAATTACATCGCGGATTCCTCCTGCCATGCAAAGCCTTGTACGCTGGGCAAGGACGCCTACGATTAAGCCGGCAAGAAGCGCTGCCGCAACCGGCGCATGCATTGATCCAGGCCCCGACTCAGAGAAGGCAAAGAGTGATGGGACAGTCACAAAAAGCACAAAAAGCACAACAACGATAATCGGGAACGATACGCCTTCTGCCTTACTGCTCTTATAAGCTCTCCCAAGGGAGAAACCATTGGAGAGGAAGTAGCATCCTACCGCAATACCGGCAGCAAATCCGACAAGGCCAACAAGCGCATTGAGATCCCCACCTCCGAGGCGCAGCACCATTCTAAGAGGGCAGCCAAGGAAGACAAGCGCGCCGAGCATCACGATAAAACCGATGATGAAGCGAAGCAAAGGACTTGAGCCAATACGAGGGTTGAAATCCTTCTTGAGAACGCTGATTGCAAACGAACCGAAGACTATTCCGATAATCTCCGGCCTGACATACTGGACATTAGCAGACGAATGGAGGTGCAGAGCACCTGATGTATCGCGAAGAAAACATGCAATACAGAACCCCATGTTCTGTGGATTACCCAGTAATACAAGAACAACACTTATGATACCGATTGCGGCACCTGTGATTGTGATACCAACTTTTCCTGATTCCTTCATATTCGACATTCTACCATTATACATTTAATAACTCAATGGTAATTACAACATAGCGTTTGAGTTTGCATCAAACGGTTTCGTGGTAACATATAATTATGAATCGAATCTATCTCGACAACGCAGCAACGTCATTTCCGAAAGCGCCAGGGGTTGGAAAGGCCGTCTATGATTACATAGAAAAGAGCGCAGTCAATCTCTATAGAACGGAGAGCAGGGAATCAGAGAAACTCTTTTCTTCGATTTATGAGTTACGTCTCCTGTTATCCTCGCTCTTTTCATACGATCATCCAGAATGCATCGTCTTCACTTCTAATGCCACGGAAGCGCTGAACCTTGCCATAAAAGGACTAGCTGAACGAGGTAGCAAAGTAATAACGACAAGCAATGAGCACAATGCTGTAATGAGGCCGCTTTCTCAGATCGGCGCAAAAGTGATAAAACTTCCCTCTGACAGAAAAGGCCGGACAATCTGGGATAAGAGAGAGATCAACGGCGCTTCTCTTATTGTAGTAAATGCAGCAGGGAATGTATCAGGGGCAGTTGAGGATCTTCATCCTATAGCAGAGCTTGCAAAGAAGCTCAACATTCCCTTGGTAATCGATGGCTCTCAGGCAGTGCCTTTTGTGGATATAAACATGACAGAGCTTAATGCGGCAGCAATCTGCATTCCCGGACACAAAGGGCTTTTAGGCCCGGAAGGAACGGGAGCGGCTATTCTCAGACGGGATATTGCGGAAAGCATAGAGCCGCTTATTACCGGCGGAACAGGAACAGAGAGCGATTTAGAGAGCGTACCGCACACACTGCCGGAGCGTCTTTCAGGAGGGACAGAGAATCTTCCCGGACTTATCGGTTTAGAAGCCGCGCTATCCTATGTGATGGAAAACAAAGAAGACATCAAAGAAAATGCGATGAAGATGACAGAAAGACTATACAATGGGCTTGAGCAAATTGAAGGCGTTACGATCCATGGCCCAGCGATAGACGAGGAAAGGACGCCTATAATCTCTATAACATCGGACAAGAAAGATATTGCCTTCCTTTCGGCAGCGCTTCTTGAGAGAGGCGGAGTTGAGACAAGAGTAGGCCTTCATTGCTCTCCATCCGCGCATAAAAGCCTTGGAACATACCCAGGCGGTACATTACGCTTCTCCCCCGGGCCTTTTACAAGCGATGATGAGATTGATATGGCACTTGAGACGCTCAAGGAGGCAATCAATGAGTAATATCTATAATGCAATACTCAGTGCAATAAAGAACGGAAAGACCATAGAGAGACTGACAGACAGAAATACAGGCGAAGAGGCATTGAGAGTTGATGGAAACATCGTATTTGGCAGAGCAATCGAGAATCCTCTTACGGAGAAGATGGTCAATGAACCTGTCCTAGTGCTCTTCGGCGCCGGACATGTATCGAAAGCTCTATATGACCTAGCTGTGATGCAGAACATGAAAACCATCGTCCTTGATGACAGAGAAAGAGAACTGACAGAGACTCGCTTTCCGTTTGCAGAACGCCATGTAGATTCATTTGAGAATCTATTATCTAAGGAATACGACGTACTCTCGCCATATTATGTAATATTCACACATGGTCATACCTATGATCTTCAGGCTTTGAGGTATTCGTTATCACACAGCTTCACTTACGTGGGGATGATAGGTTCAAAGAGAAAATCTTCTTCCCAGATAGAGCAGCTCAGAAAGGAAGGATTCAGCGAAGAACGATTATCGATGATACATTCCCCAATCGGTCTTTCAATAAACGCTGTGACGCCTGAGGAGATTGCTATATCGATTATGGCGGAGATAGTAAGCGTCTACAGAAAAGACAAGGATGCCGTCACAATTGATGAAAAACTTTTAAAGCGTATATGCAATGAAGATAACGGCATTATTGCAAGAATCATTGAAAAGGAAGGTTCTGCGCCAAGATCTGTCGGCTCTACGATGCTCATAAAGGATAACGAAATATATTCGACAATCGGAGGAGGAAGGGTCGAGAGTCTTACGATCGAAGAAGCGAGAGCGATGCTCGACGGAGAGGAAGAGAGAAAGATACTCTCTTATGATCTATCCGATAAAGGCAATGCTGGAATGATCTGCGGCGGAAGCGTAAAAATCCTTCTTTCAAGATTGCATAAATGA
>CAZURL010000020.1:0-5894 GCA_964623005.1 uncultured Spirochaetaceae bacterium | reverse complement strand
GACAAGGAACTGTAGCGGTTTTATCGGCTACAGTTCCATCTTCGATCGTTGACCAATCGATTATTCTGTTTTCCCTTCCAATGCATAAGGAAGCATTGCATAGAACTTGGAACAGATTACAAGGTCTTCCACTCTGTTGATCTCATTAGGCGCATGTGCCTGAGCTTCATCTCCTGGGCCAAATCCGATTGCAGGAATCTTATGGCGGCCAGTTGTGGCAACGAGGTTCGTGCTGAATGTCCACTTATCAACAACAGGCTTCTTTCCGAACATCGCTTCATAGTCCTTGATACCGGCCTGAACAAGCTCTGCGCTCTCATCGAGCTTCCATGTCGGGAAATATAGCTCCTGAGAGTACTTTGTTCCCGTCCATGCAACTTTATCGTAATCAGGCATCTCGACGATAATCGCATCTTCTGGATCGCCCGTCGCCTCTGAGACGTACTTCTTTACCTGACTGATTGCAAGATCTGCATCCTCGCCCCATGTAAGACGGCGATCGCAATAAAGCATTGCATAGTCAGGGACAGCGCACTGTGATGGGCCTTTAACATCGATCTGAGATACTGTGATTGTTCCTTTACCGAGGAAATTATCCTCATCTGGCTGAAGGTCTGCATTGAGCTTTTCAATCGCAAGTGCCGCACGCGCTGCCTTATATGCCGCAGATACGCCTCTCTCTGGCGCAGAACCATGGCAGGATACACCGCGAAGAATAACACGGATTTCCATTCTTCCTCTGTGTCCACGATAGAGACGGCATGACGTAGGCTCTGTGGAGACGATCATATCCGGCTTGAAGTTCTCTTCCTCGATCATGTACTTCCAACACATTCCATCGCAGTCTTCTTCCATTACTGTGAATGTGAAATAGACTGTGTACTCACCACCGTAGCCGAGTTCCTTGAGAATGCGGCCAGCTGTGATCATCGAAGCAGCTCCTCCCTTCTGATCTGAGGAACCTCTTCCCTTCACAAGTCCATCTTCAATGGCGCCAGAGAATGGGTCAAATTCCCAGTTAGAAAGGTTTCCAACTTCAACGGTATCGATATGAGCATCGAATGCAAGCTTCTTCGGCCCATTTCCTACCCTGCCAATAACAGACCCGAGTCCATCGATCTTCACCTCATCGAAGCCAGCCTCTTCACAGAGCTTAACGATAAGATGACAAACGTCCTCTTCCTTAGAGCTATAGCTCTTCGTCTGAACGAGCTTAGAGAGATTTTCAGCTGTGTAATCTCTGTACTTCTCCGCAAGTTCCCTTATCTTGTCCTGTATCATAACAACTCCTTACTTATTATGCTTTGATCTTATCTGTTCTTGCCCAGACGCGCTCTGCAACGCGCTGTGCTTCACTGTAGATCTTCTCTGCATCCACAGTGACGAATTTCCTGTCACGATAGACAATCTTTCCATCAACGATTGTTGTTTCAACCGCATTCGAAGATATTCCCCAGACAAAGTGCGTTGCTGCATTCTCTGCCTTTATAGGCGTCGGCGGATAGTAAGAGAGAAGTGCGAGATCTGCTTTGTATCCACTCTCAATCCTTCCGAACTTTCCACGGCCTCTGAATACTGATTCGACAAGCTTGTTTCCACAGCCGAGCGCTTCAACAAAGTTCGAAGGCCACCAAGGGCCGCCATCATCTTTGTGCTTGAAGAAAGCAAGCTTGATCTCCTCGAACATATTTCCACCGCAGCCATCTGTTCCGAGCACGAGCTTCTTCACCTTCGGGATACGAGAGGTATAGCCAACATGGTTATTCATATTGGATCTAGCATTATGCGCAAGGAATACACCTCTCTCATTTATGAGATCTATCTCACTATCTGAAAGATGAACGCCATGGACAAGGAGCGTATTGTCCTTTAAGAGCTTGTGCTTATCAAGACGAACGACGATATCATCCGAGAAATGGTGATGAGAAAAGACTACATCGTACTTATCCTCAGCAACATGGAGATGCATGCCACGTCCAGTACTCTCGACGGCGTCGTACATCAGGTCAAGGGCTTTATCAGGAAGCGTAAATGGCGCATGGCCGCCTATCATAGCTTCGCAGAGCACGTTCTCCCCTCTTTCAAGACGAGCATCTACTTCAGAGGCAAATCTGACATTCTCTTCAACGCCTATCTCGACCTCCTTCATTCCACCATTGCGATCTGTAACTTCATAGCACGTTGCGCCTCGGATACCGACTTCCTCCATACCACGGGCAATCGTCGAGAGCGATTTGCTTATATACTCCGGAGATGCATGGTGGTCGATAGCCGTAGTAGTGCCGGCTGCGATTGCATCCAGCGAACAAATGAGCGATGAGTAGTAGCAAGCCTCCTCATCAAGAGCGCGATCAAGGCGCCACCACCACTCTTTAAGGACTTGGATGAAATCTGTCTGGGGGCCTGCCGAGATCAACATACCGCGAGAAAGGCCAGAGTAATAGTGATGATGGGCACAGACATTACCCGGTATAAGCGTTTTTCCGCTTCCATCAATCACCTCCGAAACGGAGATGCCTTCCCCTATGTCCTTACCGACTTTTTCGATAATGGATCCATTGATAAGGACATCCACGCCTTCCTCCACGTCAAAAGGAGGGGAAGTCTGTAAAATACGGACATTCTTGATGAGAATATTGCCCATTTATTCCTCCACGCTTCCAAGAAGGTAGGAATACGAGAGCATGATCTTCTCGATTATTGCCTTGACCTCCTCTGGAATATCTGCTTCGAGATAGCCTTCTCTATCAATAGAGCCAGCTATAACATCATCATCAAGCCGAATCAGAACCTCGTCATTCTCAATATAGAAACCACTATTTGTACTATTGTAAAAATCCTCTCTCAAGGAGAAAAGCGTAAATTTATCTTTATATGGCGCACCGGTGTGCGGGCAGAATGTTGCGCAGTTACCGCATTCATTGCAGTACGCATCAAGATGGACAATCTGATAAGGATCATCAAAGAGCCCCGTCTCCCTTAGATCAACTGCAACGTTTGCTCTGTTCGGGCAGACTTCCACGCACTTGAGACAAAGATAGTTGCATTCAATACAGCGTTGAGCTTCCGAGGTTGCAAAGAATTCATCTCCCTTCTCCCCAGGGATGTAAAGCCTTGATTTCTTCTTCTTTATCTTAGTAAAGAATTCATCCTCTGCTACCCTGAGTTCTGCTTCCTCTGCTTCACTCATCTCCTCGTCATCTTCATGGTGATGGCCACAGCCACACTCCTCATCATGATGATGGTGATCACAAGTACACTCATGATGATGGCCAGAGCAGCACTCATCTTCATCCTCGTCCGCTTCCTCTATTGCCTCATACACCTTGTCGATAGCATCATCGACAGCCTCTCGCGCTGAGGCAATGCATCTGACAACAGTCGAAGGGCCAGTAGAAGCGTCACCTATGATATAAAGACCATCTTCTTCTTTGTCCGCACCGAGTGCGTTCAACACCTCAGGATCGACCTTCTCTCCAATAGCCGTTATAAGGTAATCAGCAGCAACTTCGATCGTCTTGCCAGTTGCCACCGGTCGTCTTCTTCCAGAGGCGTCTTCATCTCCAAGTTCCATTACGCTGAGCGTAACAATACCATCCTTGAAAGAGATTGGATTATGAAGGAAAAGGAACTCAACGCCATCAAGCCATGCTGCCTCGAACTCTTCTTCATCAGCGGGCATCTCTGCCTTGCTTCGTCTGTAGACAACGATGACGTTCTTCACACCGTCGATGCGACGAGCCATACGGGCAGCATCCATTGCAGTATTGCCACCACCGACGATGACAACGCTCTCTCCAAGGCTCTTCACTTCCCCTTTCTTTGCTCTCATGAGGAACGAAACAGCGCTTTCACGCTCACCATTTCCCGTTATACCGGCATCATTTGCCTTACTAGCACCGATAGAGACAAAGATATATTCAAAACCCATTTTTCTGAGCTCGGATATAGTCTTTTCCTCATTGAAGAAGAACTTAACGCCGTTATCACGTATGAACGCTACATCGTCATCGACAACGCTTGTCGGAATCCTGAAATCAGGAATAGTGTTCCTGACAACACCGCCAGCCGTACTCTCCTTTTCATATACAGCGGTATCGAAACCAGCACGTGCAAGGAAATATGCAGCGGAAAGACCTGCGGGGCCGGCTCCTATTACAGCCGCTTTTACCGGAGCTGGCTCATCTGGGGCTTCCCAGATATCTCTCTTGTACTCTTCCATGCCTTTTTCAACAGCAAGGCGCTTTATTTCCCGGATCTGAATTGGCTTTTCATAGTCATTTCGTGCGCAGTGAAGCTGGCACTGATGATCACAGATCCATCCTGTAATACCAGGAAGCGCATTCTTGAGGTAGATAAGACCAAGAGCTTCTGCCCAGCGACCTTCTCCTGCAAGTGCAACATAATCCGGGATATCCTGATGTATCGGACAAGCTTCAACGCAAGGAGCGACAAAGCAATCAGTAAGCGTCAAAGGCGTTCCGATCTTCGTGCTTCTATTTCCATGATGCTCTTTTTTAAGATATTCTTCGCCATCAAGCGACTCAAGAAGCTCAGAGAGCGCCGCTACATCGATTCTCTCCTTGTCCCAGCCTGCGGATTCATTGAGAATGTTTGCAATCTGCGTCATCCTTGAATATCCACCTGGACGCAGCATATCGGTTGCCAGGGTAAGCGGATGTATTCCTGCCGAGAATAATTTCTCAGCATTAAGCGCAGAGACGCCGCCCGAGAATGAGATGTTGATATCGCCATCAAATTCAGTAGCGATCATATGTGCAACAGAGAGCGAGAGAGGGAAAAGCGAGCGACCGGACATATATTTCTCTGTCCCCGGAAGCACCTTCCCATCATTTGAGGTTCCTAGCGTATTCGTAAGCTTTACACCAAATGAAAGTCCGTTATCACAAGCAAGTCTTTTCAGTCGATGAAGCATTGCAAATGCATCTTCCTTCTGAAGATCATGCTCAAATGTCTCTCTCTTGAGCACAACATAGTCAAAGCCATGGCTATCAAGGATGGAACGTGCTTTATCATAACCAAGAAGCGTTGGATTGAGTTTTACGAAAGTATCGATCTTCTTCTCTGTAAGCATATAAGAGCAGATTGCTTCAATCTCATCTGGCGGACAGCCATGCATCGTCGAGATTGTCACAGAAGATGCGATGCGTCTTGGTATATCCTCTATATTCTTCGCGCATTTAAGCGCACCGCTCTCCCACTCTGTCCCTTCGAAAAGTCCATCTTCAAGCATTGCCCTTGCAATTGCCAAGTATTCATCGAATGAATCTTTCCGAGAGAGAATCATGTTGTCGATATATACCTGCATCCTATCTTCTTTGATGCCTTTGAGGTCGTATCCGACAGACATATTGAAAAGGAATGAAGGATCAGAGGGGATACCACCTCTCTTGATACCTTCTAATATATAGAGAACGAACCAAGCTTTCAGATATTCATCATATGCTTTTTCGAGCGTATATTCTGTCGACCACTCGACATTGTACGCTTCATCACGTGCGTCGATACAAGGTTTCTCTATTTCAAGCCGATCCATTATCTGGACAGTTTTTAGCTCAATGAATCTTGCGCCAGAGAGATATGATGCCACAATATTCTGCGCAAGCTGTGTATGCGGCCCCGCAGCAGGGCCAAGTGGCATAGTCAGGCTCTCTGAGAAAACCTTGGCTCTCTTTTTACCTCTATCTATATAGAAGAGATCCCGATCGATACCGAAGATGGATCCATGGTTTCTGAACTCCCCCCCGATTCTTTCAAGCAGTTCCTGAAATGGAACAGGCCTCATAATATCTGCCATATCATCTCCTTGTCATTTAAATTCTACCCTCAGGAATTTGGGTGTCAACATAAATTGCAACATTCTGCAACAAAAT
>CAZURL010000019.1:0-20551 GCA_964623005.1 uncultured Spirochaetaceae bacterium | reverse complement strand
TTAGCGCGAAAGGGACTCGGACCCCTGACCGAGCGGATATGAGCCGCTTGCTCTACCAACTGAGCTATCGCGCCATGTGTCTAGGTGACAACAAGTGATAAAATACCGGGTTTTCTGGATAAAATCAACCGGTTTTCATCATATTTTCTGGATAATCTACTGCTCTATTTCACAGTCTCTGCTTCATCATTGATTTCCCTTGCATCCTAGGCTCTTTGGTGTTGTCATAAAATATAGAGGTAAATACATGGATGACTCCTTGTTGATAAGCGGAAAGATAAGAAAGATTGCGCCGGAAATGGATCCACTCCGACTGGGAATGGGATGGAAGGAAGAGGATCTGAATAAACCCAAGATTCTGATTGAAAGCACCTTTGGTGATAGCCATCCTGGATCCAGTGGTCTATTTACGCTTGTCGAAAAGAGCGCTGAGGGAATCCATGATGCAGGCGGAAAGGGCGTGCGCTATTTCGTAACAGATATCTGCGATGGCCAGGCTCAGGGACATGATGGGATAAATTATTCGCTTGCCTCGCGTGACATGATTGCCAATATGGTCGAGATCCACAATAATGCAACGCCTTTTGATGGAGGTGTGTTCATAGCCTCCTGTGATAAAGGCCTGCCGGGGCTTCTTATGGGAATAGGGCGGACAAATCTTCCCTCAGTTGTGATTCCCGGCGGCGTTATGGCCGCAGGGCCTGATCAGCTGACTCTTGAAATGATAGGTAAGTACAGCGCTGAATATGCGCGTGGTGAGATAACAGAATCGGAGTTTGAGTTCTATAAGCATAATGCATGTCCTACCTGCGGTGCTTGTTCCTTTATGGGCACAGCCTGTACGATGCAAGTCATGGCAGAATCTCTTGGACTGGCGTTGCCAGGCACTGCGCTTCTGCCCGCTACAAGTCCTGAACTTTCCAAAGCCGCATACAATGCAGGAAAAGCGGCTCTGTCTTTATCTCTTTCTGGAAAGAAAGCGCGGGATATCATAACACTTGATAGTTTTGAGAATGCAATAATGGTTCATGCTGCTATATCAGGATCGACAAATGCAATTCTTCATCTTCCTGCAATTGCGCATGAGTTTGGCATATACATCGATGCAGATACGTTCGAGCGTATACATTCTAATGCGCACTATCTTTTAAATGTCCGTCCGGCAGGATACTGGCCTGCTGAATATGTCTTCTATGCAGGAGGTGTCCCTGCGATAATGGAAGAGATAAGGCACCTTTTACACCTTGATGCAATGACAGTTACGGGAAAGAGTGTAGGGGAGAACCTTGAAGATATAAAAAAGAGTGATTATTACCGTATTGCCGAGGAATACAGGAAGAAGAAAGGTGTCAGCAAGGATGAGATACTTAAGCCATTTAGCGATCCCATTGGCGATAAAGGAACTATTGCGATACTAAGAGGAAATCTTGCGCCAGAGGGGGCTGTGATCAAACATTCAGCTGTCCCTAAGGAAATGTTCCATGCTGTTCTCCGTGCAAGGCCTTTCAACTCTGAGGAAGAGGCAATTGATGCGATCCTTAAACACCGTATAGAACCCGGGGATGCTGTTATTGTGCGCTATGAAGGGCCTAAAGGTTCAGGAATGCCAGAGCTTTTCTATACCACGGAAGCAATAGCCTCCGATCCAGAATTAGGAAAGAGCATTGCGCTTATAACCGATGGAAGGTTCTCGGGTGCTTCAAAGGGGCCTGCGGTTGGACATGTAAGCCCAGAAGCAGCAGATGGCGGCCCGATTGCACTGGTAGAAGATGGGGATCTCATTGAACTCGATATCCCATCAAGAAAGCTTGCGATTATAGGACTTGAAGGAAAGGTGATGTCAGAGAGCGAGGTTCTTTCTCTTCTAGAAGAGAGACGGAAGACATTGAAACCATTTCAATCGAAGTATCAGAGCGGCGTTCTGAAAATCTATTCGGAACATGCTGTCAGCCCGATGAAGGGCGGCTATATGAAGTGATATTGTTTTTCCCTTCTGTATGTAGTTGAGGCTAATGCCCTTATGGGGTATATTGTTCTCATGAAAAAACGATTGATAACCTCGGCTTTACCGTATGTGAACAACATTCCGCATCTTGGCAACCTTACACAAGTCCTGTCTGCGGATGTGTTTGCACGTTTCTGCCGAAGCCGTGGATATGAGACGATGTATGTATGCGGTACAGACGAATACGGTACAGCAAGTGAGACAAAAGCTCTTCAGGAAGGTGTCACACCTCGTGAGCTATGCGATCATTATCATGAAATCCATAAGGCAATCTATAAGTGGTTCGATATAGATTTTGATTATTTTGGCCGTACATCTACGCCGCTTCAGACTGAGATCGTACAGCATATATTCCAAAAAGCTGATGAGAACGGCTATATAACGGAGAAGGAGTCCGAACAGCTCTATTGTCCGAATTGCGGCCGTTTCCTTGCAGATCGCTTTGTGAAGGGAATTTGCCCTCATTGCCATAATGAAGATGCTCGCGGCGACCAGTGCGAGAAGTGCGGTACGCTTCTCGACCCGACGGATCTGATCGATGCAGAGTGCTCTGTCTGCGGTGCAAAGCCAGAGATGAGGAAGACTAAGAATCTATACCTTAATCTTCCGGCGCTTCTTCCTCGCCTCCAAGCGTGGCTTGATAAAGCTTCCGTTGAGGGCTTCTGGGCAAGAAATGCGGTTCAGACAACGAATTCATGGATCCGTGATGGGCTTCAAGAGCGCTGCATAACACGTGACTTGAAGTGGGGCATCCCTGTAAATAAGCCCGGATATGAGGATAAGGTCTTCTATGTATGGTTCGATGCACCCATTGGGTATATCTCGATAACAGCAAACAAGACAGAAAATTGGGAATATTGGTGGAGAGATCCTGAGAATACAGAGCTTTATCAATTCATAGGAAAGGATAATATCCCATTTCATACCGTTGTCTTCCCAGCTTCTGAGATAGCTACAGGCGAGACATGGACGATGCTCTATCATATGTCTTCCACCGAATATCTGAACTATGAGGGGGGTAAATTCTCTAAATCCAAGGGTATCGGAATCTTTGGCAATGATGTTGAAGAGACTGGAATCCCTGCAGATGTCTGGCGCTTTTACATGTTCTACAACCGACCGGAGAAGAGTGACTTCACTTTCACTTGGGCTGACTTCCAGGACAAGGTGAATAAGGAACTTATAGGAAATCTTTCGAACCTTGTTAATAGAACGCTCACATTTGTAAAGCGCTTCTATGATGGAAGGATAGAGAATGCATCGTATGATGAAGCACTTCTTTCTGAGATTAGAGCGAAGGAAAAGGATATCACGGAGGCTCTTGAGAGAGCTGATGAGCGCGATGCAATCCGGATGATCTTCGAACTCTCGGATATCGGCAATAAGGCTTTTCAGGATGGAGAGCCATGGAAGAAGAGAAAAGAGGATCCAGAGGCTGCCAAGACGCTTCTTGGTACGCTCATGTATCTGATAAGAGATCTTGGTGTGATGGTTATCCCTTATATGCCATCCACCGGAAAAAAGATCCTTTCGTTCATCGGTGCGTCTGATGCACTCTGGAATGAAATCGGCACAACAGATAGAGTTCTCAATGTCTCAGATGTCGAGCTTCTTTTTGAAAAGCTTGAGGATGAAAGAATCAATGCGCTAAGAGAAAGATACTCCGGTTCCCAGAAGGAAAGGGAAGCGAGGAAGGAGAATGAAATGAATGAAAGCGAGGAGAAGAAGGAGTCGCTTGCTGAGGAGCTTTCTCGTCGAGTGATCCTTAAGGTTTCAAAGATCGTGGATGTAGAGAAGCATCCTAATGGAGATAAGCTTTATATATTGAAGCTTGACTGCGGCGAAGAGGAGCCAAGACAGATTGTTTCCTCGATTGTTCCGTTCTATACGATCGATGAACTTATGGGAAGGAATATCGTGCTGGTATCGAACTTGAAGCCAGCTAATTTCCGCGGGGTAAAGAGCTATGGAATGCTCCTTGCTGCATCTGCACCGGATGATGAAACGCACTCTACCTGCGAGCTTATCTGGGCCGATGATATCACTCCGGGAACTGTTTTGAAGTATGAAGGTGAAGGGGATGTTGAGAAAGTTAAGACTTACATCAAGCCAGAGCACTTCTTTGCTCTTCCAATGAAGACAATCGATGGTTATGTGACAATCGAAGGGAAGAAGATTGGTGCTGATGGCCATTTCCTCCACGTCGAGAAGTATGTAAATGGGAATGTAGGCTAATGGATGAATCTGCTCTGATACTCAGATTAAGAAAAGTTGATGGCCAGGTAAGGGCGGTTGAAAGGATGATTAGGGATGGACGAACTACCGAATCGATCCTTGTACAGCTTAATGCTGCCAGTTCTGCTCTGGATAAAGTCGCAAAGATGCTCTTGGAAGAGAGCATCTTAAAGCGACTTGAAAAGCTTGATGCCAGCGAGGAAGAAAAAGAGACAAGCATTACAGAGATACGACGCCTCTTTTCTATGAAGTAGAACGTATTATCTCATCAGCGATTGCCCTGAATTCCTTTCCTCTTTCAAATTCGTTTGAGAAGTGCTCTTCCGCGTAAGCGCCTGGGGAGAGAAGTATGATTTCCGAGGTGCTTCTTGTTCCGCGTCTCTTGTTTACTTCCTCAAGCGCAGCATTTACTGCATCGCTCATCTTGGTAAATGGACCGTTGAATTTAATTTCCTCTCGTCGAAGCAGTGTTATAAGTTTATCTGTAAGGCTTCCGGAGAGAAGGGTGATTGAGACTGCTTCATTGATTGCATCCATCATCAGCGAAAAATCAACATCCCCATGCGACGTTCCTCCGAGAATGAGATTTACAGGAGTGCCTTTCATTCCTCTCATCGAAAATGATACTGATAGCGGCAATACCGAAGCAGAATCATTTATGAATGATATTCCATCCTTGACCCCCACTAGCTCAAGCCTGTTTGGTATTCCTCTGTAGCTGTCAAATGCGTGGAGCGTATCCTTTTTTCTGAACCCCAGCGCATTTACGCATTCCCATGCAAGCTCTTTTCCTCCCTTGCGTCTAAATGGATTGAGAGGGGAAGGAAATGTGCGTACAGTCGTCTTCGGAATTAGACCGGCAAATAGCAATCTGTCTTTAAGCGCACGGGGAATAATGACTTTCTTTGCCCATGGGCCGAATAGAAGGGCGCCTTCTGTATTGAAATCGCTTGGGGACTTCGGAAGCTCAAGATTATCTGTCACCCCTATGATATCTATTCGAGGCCAGACATAGCCTAGGGACTCAGCTGTGTCCCTTATCTGCCAGTGCGATAGTTCGATTATCAGCGCATCGTACTTCATATCATCATTCTCAAGTTCAGAGAGAATGTGAAAAGCAGAGTATCCTATGCCCTCTGCAAAGGCTGCTCTCATACCTAAGGATGAAAGTGCATTTGTCAGTGCGCTTGCCGTGCTCGTCTTTCCTTTATCGCCTGCGATAAGGATCCTGATCATCTTATCGGTCTTCGGATTGACCAGAAGTGCTGCGATATCATTAGTAGTGCGCTTTGCTTTCGACTTTATTGCATAAGGAATCGGTATGCCGGGAAGCTTAACGACAAGATCTGCACTTTCCGCAATTTTCAGCGCTTCGTTCTTCGTAACGAACTTCGCTCCCATCCGTTCAAGATTTTCCGGCAGTTTCTTTATAGGCCCATCTATTATCAGGACCTCATGACCAAGACCAAGATAGTACTCTGCCGCCTCTGCACCGCCTCCAGACGATCCAAGGCCTAGGATGAGAACACGCATACATATTAATTATAGCCGTAAACTGGCGAATCGAGGAAGTTCAGAAAGTCAGTAAGTCTGTACCATTTTGCTATTTCCACTGCTACTTGACGCGAAAAGACCAAAGACGCATAATGATGCGGTAATTACAAAATATCCCCGAAGAGGGAGAGGAGCAATATTGTGCCTTGTGGAAGGAAAAGAAAAAAGCATAAGATAGCAACTCATAAGAGAAAGAAAAGGCTAAGAATGAACAGACACAAGAAGAAGTAAGCCTTGTGCTATCAGAGTCACCGGTTGTTTAAATCGGTGACTTGTTTTATAAAATGGCATCATGGTTATCGAAAAACTCCCTGTTGTTGCAATGTTTGAATCCGATGGAAAGAGAGAGGCTGTGCTCCGCATAGGCGAAAGCGAAGGAAGAGCTATTTACTCATTTACTGTTCTTACGCCCTTTCTGAGACGTATGGGCGATCAGGATGACAATGCAGTCTCGCTTCTTCTGAATGGAAAATGGGAGAATTTCACCGTATCGGGAAAATCAACGTGTCCTGCTCTCATAAAGACAGAGATTCTTGAGAATAATAACAAGAGATCACGATATAGGATTACGATAACTCTCGATGGTGCTGTGCCATCATCCTTGGATGCAAAAGCCGAGGGCCTCTCTATTTCCGTATAGGCGCTCCTTCCTCTTCGCCATATAGGGCAGAGGCCGGAAGAAGATGACGAAGCGCACACTCTGCCATTGTTATGCCAAAGACTGCTGTGACTGTCGGCATCGATCCAAGCACTTGCCGCTTTTTCCCTGTAAAGCTTACAGTCTCTGCTTGATCGTCCTCTTCTGCATCAATGTATTCGAATCGGACTTTCTCTGTAGAGAAGACGGTTTCGACGCCTCTTCCAACCCCGCGCTTCTTTGCCATCTGCCTTACTTGCCTTGCAAGGGGACAGGCATATGTGTCGAAAAGATCTGCTATCCTCACCATTGAGATATTCCGTCTCAAAGCGGCCCCCATACTGCTTATTATCGGGATATTTTCCTTGTATGCATTTTCGATAAGAGCAACTTTAGGCGAAAGAGAGTCAATGCAGTCAAGGATGATATCTGATGTGAAGAGTACTTCGTAATTTGCTTTGCTCACAGGTTCTGGAAGCGCCACTACAGTGCACTCTGGATTTATATCGAGTATCCTCTCTTTAGCAACATCGGTCTTCTGTTTTCCGATGGTGGAATGGAGTGCAAGTATCTGTCTATTTATATTAGAAGGGGAAACAGTGTCGAAATCTGCAATCACAATGCGTCCGACACCAAGCCTTGCAATCATTTCAAGGGCATAACCGCCAACAGCTCCGATACCGCAGATTGTAACACTTTTCTTCGATAACGATTCAACATTCTCTTCCCCTATAAGCCGTGTCAGTCTTATAAGCTCTTCACGCATAATGCCTCCATCATGATTTCCTCGCTTCTTCTCTCAATATTGCAAGATGTAAGATGGGAAAGTTTCTCATTCCATAAATAGAGAGCCATCTCTTCCTCTGTCCCTGTTTTCATATCTGTTTCTGTTGCAAATGGCAGTGTCAGAAGCCTTGAAAAATCCTTAGTCCTCTCTGCTCTAGGGGAGAGGGAGATTATTCCGCCTTGTTTTATAAAACGTTCTGCCATCTCAAAAGAGCCTGTATAACCATGAATCATAAATCGCTTTATGCCAAGACTTTCAAGCGTATCGCAGACAAGGCCGTGCGTTCGTACAGAATGGATTATGGCAAGTCTGCCATATTCCTTTGCAACGGTAAGCGCAGATCGGAAAATGCTGAGTTGACGCTCCATATCATCAAAACGTTTATCGAGGCCAATCTCGCCTACTTGAGCGCCGTTCTCAATATGCTTTATGAGTGTTTCCAGATTAAAAGAACCTCCTTCTGGAATTGCCCCGACAGCCCAATGCTTATAACCATAAAGGATTTCATCCGTGGAAGAGGTGCATACAAGTGCCTTGTCGGTAATGATTCCTGCATGAGCGTGTGCATCGAACATATGGAAATACTAAAGCGGAATTGAAAAATGTAAAAGCGCTGCTAACGATAGGAGGCCAGCGGAAAATCGCGACATGCTAGCAACGCTACAATTATTATACATCCAAAAGACTACATCTTGTTGGAAAAAATGAAACGTTTGAAAGAAAAGTTGCAGATGAGTCTCTGGATATCCAAGAGTATTCTATGTTCATCAAAGACATATTTGAAGCGGGGTAGTTGTCCAGAAATCTATGTGTAATAGGTAACTGTTAATAATTTATATAATTATCATACCGTCAAGAGCTTAAACAGTATAAGGCTCCGAGAAAAATTCATAAGCTATATTGTATTCATATTGATTCTATTTATCGTGGGAATATTTTTACAGATTTTTGCATTAATGCTTGCTAATATTTGGGTCATGGTGTAGAGTTGTGGCATGAAGTGGGATGAAATCCCACAAGGTGGATGCGATGCAGTTGTTGACGGGTATGTACAATGCAAGGTTTGACGACAAAGGTCGACTTTCCCTGCCTTCACGCCTGAGAACAGCGCTTGCATCCGAACAGGTGGTTGTACTTCCAGGATTGGATGAGAACCACATCATGCTGATGACACCTGAGTATTTTGAAAAGGAGTTTTCCGGGCCTATTCTCTCATCCCCAATGGCAATGCTCGATAAGAAAAAACGCACCCTGATCAGAAAGCTCATCTCACCAGCACAGTATGTGGATATCGACAGCTCTGGAAGGATTAATATCCCCCTGAAGGATAGGGAAAGATATTCTCTTCCTAATAAGGGGGAGGCCCTCCTCGTAGGAACCGGCTATGCGGTCGAAATCTGGAATCCTGAAGTCTATGACGCGTTCATGGCGGATGAATCGATTACCGATCTCGTGCAGGAGGTATATGAGGAGAAGGAGTGATGGAGATTGTCCATTACCCTGTAATGCATAAAGAAGTCCTTGAATATCTCCCTATACCCCCGGGAGATGCAAGGATGATTGATTGCACTACAGGCGAAGGCGGTCATACATCACTGTTCCTTTCGAAGTATCCTGACCTGAAGGTCATCGGATTGGATAAGGATGCAGGGATACAGAAGAAAGCGATTGAGCGGCTAAAGCCATTCTCTCCTCGCTTTACTCCAGTTCTCACATCTTTCGATGAATACCTGAAAGGGGCGGAGAAAGAGAGCGCTGATGCAATTCTTTTCGATCTTGGGATAAGTATGTTTCATTATCTTGAGAGCGAACGTGGCTTTTCGTTCAGGCGCGATGAAGTGCTTGATATGAGATTAAATCTTTCTTCTAGCATAAGCGCTTTTGATATCGTCAACGGATACTCCGAAGAGGCGTTGGCCGATGTCATCTACCGGTATGGAGAAGAGCGATACTCCAGACGCATTGCACGAGCAATCGTGGAAAAGCGTAAAGAAAAGGAGATAGAACGTTCTACAGAACTCGCGGAGATCATAAAAGGGGCGGTTCCCCGTGAGTACAGGTACGGCCGTATACACCCAGCGACACGTACATTTCAGGCCCTAAGGATCGAAGTCAATGGCGAGCTTGACTGTATCGAACCAGCTCTCAAGAGCGCCATTGAAGTCCTTAAACCGGGTGGAAGGATAGCAGTAATTACCTTCCATTCGCTTGAGGACAGGATTGTTAAATGGTGTTTTAAGGATGAGGCGGCAAAGGAGAATCCTCGAATAAGGATTCTCACCAAGAAGCCGATCATCCCGTCGATAGAAGAGGAAGAGGAAAACGCGCCCTCACGAAGCGCAAAACTTAGAGTTATTGAAAAGGTAAGGTTTATATGAAAGATGTAGAAGTCAGTAGAAGCCTTTCAAGGCCGGTGAAATGTCTTATAGTCGCACTGCTTTCGTTGATGTTTGTCGTTACTCTTATTCCTCTCTGGCAGATAGGCGCAATGAGCACTGCAAACGCTGATGCCGCAAGGGTAAAAGCTGAAGCGGCAGACATGGATAGAGAGGGCAGGGCGCTCAGAGCAGCTGTCGCCGTAGGCATTCCTGAAATCGAAGGCGAGTACCTTCTTAGCGCATCTCTATAATAGTTATGCCTAGGCTCGTCCAAGAGAGATATTATGATGATATAACATACAGGGCGGAAGGGAAGAAAGACTCTTCCGGCTCTCTTTCACCATTTACTTTTCTTTGCATTTCTCTTGTACTTGCCCTTCTGGGGCTTGTTGCTCTTTATTCTGCTTCATATATGAAAGCCATCGGGCTTTCGCTTCCTCACTATTATTATTTTGCCAGACAGATGATAGTGGCACTTGTTGCACTTGCTGCTGGACTTCTTCTGATCGTCGTTCCTTCCCGGATAGTTTCGAAAGCATATCTTGTTATCCTTCCGGTATCGCTTCTTTTTATTTTGTTTGAATATGTCTCTTCGCTTTTCCCCAGCGGAGGCTTTGATATAGCAAATCCTGCCTCGCTTGCTATCTTCTCTTTGATATTTCTTGTATCAGGTATGATCGATTTGGGAATGACTGGGAGAGAAGTTGTTATAACGGTTGCATTTATCGTTCTTCTTGAGCTTATATCCCTCTTCTTTGGCGGACTTCCGTATTTCATCCTGTCCTCAGTTATTCTTTTGTTTTTGCTGAGAATCAAAGATGTTCCTGTCTCGGCAGTTCTTCTTTCATCATTATTCATTGTAGTAACAGCGATTTCATTCGCATTTCTATTTCCATCTATCCTCTCTCCGATTTTTTCTTCTATGCTGCCTGTCTCAGACCCATCTCTCTACGATGCCTCGCTCACTGCCTCCAAGATGGCAATTGCGGATGGCAAGATCGCTGGGGCAGGTCTTGGCTCCGGGCTTTATAAGATCAGTGAACTTAAAAGCCCGGAGAGCCAATTTATCTTTGCAACATTTGCAGAGGAACTGGGAGCTGTTGGGGTATTCTTCCTTGTTATCCTCTTTGCTCTATATATGCTTGTCGGTTTACGTACTGCGAAGAGGGGGCTTGAGAAAGGTTATGAGAAAGAAGCCTCAATCTGCTATGGCCTTTCTCTGATGATTGTCCTTAAAGCACTTTGCAACATGCTTTATGTATCAGGCATTCTGCCGCTTCCCGGCATTCTTCTCCCGTTCTTCAGCTATTCTCTCTCAGAGGAAGTGATTACGATTCTTTCAACTGCTGTTCTATATAAGCTCGTATTCATGATAGGGAGGGACAGCAATGAGAAGACCTGAGTTAAAGGCCGCAATCCTTACAGCTCCATTTCTTGTTCTTGGTATCGTACTTTCCCTCCAATCGCTATCGATGATGCGGATGAAATCGATTGAGACACAGACTGCAATGACTACATCGATGGAACGCATTACGCTTTCTTTGCAGGGACTTTCGTATCTTTCAAGCGAGCGATTAAAAGCTGAGCGTGATCTAAGGGCACTGGGATATCTTGCTTCTGCGAAGATAGATTATTCCGATGGAAAGGGAATCCTAAAAGCAACATTCAGGGAAGATGGTATTATTGCTCTTTCGCGAAACAAAGCTTACCTTGTTTTTGAAAGCGATTATTATCCACTTTCACTTGAGGATCTTGCATTGTTGTTATCGCTCTATCCGAATACAGCAATTACGGATGCTGAGATGGACTATTACGAGCTATTCGGCTTTGATTATAACAGTCTTGAAGAGGAGGTGGATGAATTAAGCGCTTTCTCCTTCACGTCTTTTCGTAATGATGTTAATGTTAGGGATATGGCAATTCTGCCAATCCCGGTTGTTAAGGGGTAGTAGCATTGATTTCTGATAAAACTCTTGTTGGATTAGATATAGGTACAAGCTGGGTTCGAACGGCTATTGGTTCCGTTTCGCGCGATGGTCAATTTATGATAGAAGCTATCTCGGAAAGAGCAAGCGATGGCGTTAAAAGCGGACAGATCGTAAACATTGAGCAAACGCTCAAGGTGATTGATTCTGTCGTTTCTGATGTCGAAATGCAGACAGGAACGGAAGTCCAGTCCCTGATACTCGGAATCGGTGGCGAGCATATCAATGTGATGGAATCATCAGGCGTTGTAGGTATCCAGAGCAAGAATCAGGAGATCAAGAAGGAAGATATTCGTCGCTCCATCGATGTTGCGCGTGCGCGTGAGCTTCCAAAGGATACAGAGATTATCCATACGCTCGTCCAGGATTTCCAAGTCGATTCAAGATCTGGTATAAAGGATCCTGTCGATATGCTCGGGCATAGACTCGATACAAGCGTGCTTCTTGTCACTGCTTCATCCTCAATCTGCCAGAATCTTAGGAAATGCGTTCAGAAAGCAGGATTGCAAGTGCAGAGGATGGTTTTTCAGAGCCTTGCAGATAGTGAAGTTGTCCTTGCTCCGGATGAAAAGGAGATGGGTGCTCTTGTGATAAATATCGGGTCAGGAATGACGAATGCAATCGCATATATCAATGGAGCGCCTGTCTACTGTGGTGGCATTCCTCTCGGTGGAGACAATGTCACTGGTGATATAGCATATATGACGCAGCTTCCTCGCGCGGCGGCTGAGTCTCTGAAGATTTCCGATGGATGCTGCTACACACCAGCAGTCTCGGCTTCCGAGATGATTGTCACGCCGCCTGTAGGTGGAAAACCTTCTGTCCGTCTTCCTCGTAAGGAGCTTGCAAAGGTTATCGAGCCAAGAATGGCTGAGATTTTTTCCATGTTCTCCGGTGAGCTTGAACGCCATGATATCTCAGGCCAGTTCGGAGCAGGTATAATCCTTGTCGGTGGCGGCTCTCTGCTCTCTGGCGCTACAGAGCTTGCTTCGGAGATTTTCCGTATGCCTGCACGCATTGGATTCCCGGAGGCGATCAACGGACTTGACCGTATGTATATCGATCCGCGTTATTCAACGCTTTTAGGACTGCTGCGGGTAGAGGCAAAGAAATATATTGAGAATTCTGGACTGGGACAGGGCACTAAGTCCACGCAGGGAATAAGCGGCAAGGTCAAGAATCTCTTCGGTAAGCTATTTTAAGAGGTGATGAATATGAATTTTGATATTTTCGATATTGAAGACGCAACGGCGACAGAACAGACTGCTCCAACGATAATCAAGGTCGTTGGAGTTGGCGGTGGCGGCGGTAATGCTGTCAACAGGATGATTGCATCGGGACTCAGAAAGGTATCATTCATCGCACTCAATACAGATATCCAGGCATTGCAACGATCAAATGCCCAAACGAGAATCGCAATAGGCAAGGAGCTGACAGGCGGTCTTGGAGCTGGCGGTGTTCCTGAGGTCGGGGAGAAAGCGGCACTTGAATCGAAAGAAGAGATTAAGGCGGAGCTTGAGAATTCCGACATGATCTTCATCACAGCTGGCATGGGGGGCGGCACAGGAACAGGTGCTGCTGCTGTCGTTGCAGAGATCGCTAAATCATGCGGTGCGCTCACTGTTGCTGTAGTGACAACGCCATTTGCCTTTGAGGGCAAGAAGAAGCTCATGCTTGCTCAGCAGGGCATAGAGAAACTTCGAAAGAATGTCGATACTCTTATTCTTATACCGAACCAGCATCTTTTGAAGGTTGTTGAGAACAACACGCCGATCAAGCAGGCTTTCATGATTGCTGATAGCGCGCTTTTGCAGTCTGTTCAGGGTATTTCTGATCTTATAACAGAGCCAGGTGAGATCAATATTGACTTTGCTGATGTTAAGACTGTCATGAAGGGTAAAGGCGATGCGCTTATAGGGCTTGGCTTTGGCGAAGGTGATAACAGGGCTGTTGATGCAGCGAAGCTTGCTATATCGAATCCGCTTCTTGAGAATGCTAGTATAGATGGAGCGAAGTCCGTGCTTGTAAACCTTGCAGGCGGTGATGACCTTACGCTTCAGGAGTATCAGGATGTCGTTGAACTCATTACGGAAAGCTGTGCTGAGGATGCGCTTATAATTGCAGGGCAGAGCTATAACCAGAGCCTTGGAGGAAGAATCAAAGTAACTGTTGTCGCAACAGGCTTCGAGGAGAAGCAGCCTTCAACGGCAAAAGATCCTTCTGTTGATGTCTTCCGTCGTCGTGAAGAGTTCTCCCGTCCTCTTGAACCTCAGAGGGAAATAGTAAGAGAACCGGTCAGGGAGCCTGTCAGAGAAGAACCTACGATTGTTGCATCTGCTTCTATTCAAAGTGAGCCTGAAATGCAAAGGGAGCCGGAGCCTGTTAAAGAACCTCCAAAGCCGAGGGAACCTGAGAGACAAGGCTCTGATCCTTCCACGATCACGGTCAACAGATGGCAGGATCTTCAGATGCAGATCGGCAGAAGAAGCGGCGGCTCGAGCGATTATTCGATTCCCGCAGTTCTCCGCTATTCTCGCCATGACGAGGATCAAGATAAGTGAGCGGGGAAGACCTTCTCAAACGTTTTGATGATTATATCCTTTTTGAAAGACGCCTCTCTGATAAAACCAGAGAGGTTTATTCAATGGAAGCAGAGCGTTTTTTAAACTATTTAGCGGAGAATAATATCTCATTATATGAAAGCGGCGTAAAGGATATAGAATCATATCTTATCAAGAGAAAGAAGGATGGCAATCTTGTAGAGCGGACGGAAGGAAAAATACTCTCCTCCCTTAGAGCATTCTATACCTTTCTTGAGAAAGATGGTGGGAGAAGCAAGAATCCTGCAAAACTGATAGAAAAAGCAAAGGATGGCTTCTATCTTCCGCGTGTTCTTTCAGAAGATGATGTAGATGAGATTCTATCGGCCTTCCCCTTAGAGAATCCGCTTTCGAAACGAGACTATACGTTATTTGAACTTATATATTCCTCTGGCATGAGAATAAGCGAGGCCGTGTCGATGGATGTCTCGTCTTATAAAAGAGGGGAGCATACTGTATCGGTAATCGGCAAACGTGACAAAGAGCGCATCGTATTCATCGGAGAGGTTGCATCTACAGCGCTTGATGATTATCTGGATAATGTCAGACCGCTTCTTGCTAAAGATGATAAGGAAAAAGCGCTCTTTCTCAATAGGCGTGGATGTCGCCTTACACGTCAGGCTGCACATAAGCGCTTCCATGAGACCGTTGGTCGCTTAGGGCTGGATGCAACGATACATACGCTAAGGCATTCCTTCGCAACCCATATGATTGAGCATGGTGCGGATATAAGAAGCGTCCAGGAGATGCTGGGACATAGCGATGTAAGGACAACCCAGATCTATACCCATCTCGACACCTCTTCAATCCTTGCATTCTTCGATAAATATTCTCCACTTGGCGATAAGGATGAATAGGTTATGGGATTTTCTCTCAACTAAATGCGTATATATAGCATGAAGGTTTTTGAATGTCTTGGCGCAGGGACGCTTACTTCAACAGGTGAAAACGCAGCCCCCTCCTTCCCTGCATGTTATGTGAAAGGAAATCCCCCAATAGGCAAATGCATTATGGTTTCTTCTATGCGGATAAACCTCTCATACGAGGAACGGGAGGCGATGTACCTGACATCGCTTGAGGCCGTACTTTCCGGCTATGATGTTGCGACATTCGCTTTAAAAGGCGGAATGTACTCTGTTCTTAGAGGCGTGGAAGATGGCGGTGGAAAGCTACATCTTGTCTCTGTTGAAGGATTATCGATTCTTGAGAATAGACGGAGAGCAAAACTTAACCGTGTCTTACTAACAGGTGGCTCAGTGCTTTCGCCAGAGATTGATGGATGCTCTTTTGATGGCGCATTAAAGATTGCGCTCTCGATATCGGATGCTCTGATCACGACAGAAAGCGGTTGTCTCTTCCGTATCTTTGTCGATAATGGACGTGATGTGGCGCTTTTGCGTGCATCGCTTTTCAATGACTCTACACGCCTCGCTGCAAGCGATGGCTGTCCGATTATTACAACATTCTCTTCTTTTCTGGAATTTCCACATGCCATTGCCTATAAAGCGGAGAATGGCCGTTATGGATTCGGAGAGCGTCGCTTTGATATACTTACGATGTGATTGAGGAGATAGAGGGATTCCTTTCTTATATTGAGAATATAAGGGGACTGTCTGAAAATACGATAAAAAGCTACAGCGTAGATCTCAGAGAGTGGGAGAGCTATCTGGGAAAGACTGAGCAAGACATTTACTCATTTACCAGAAATGATGCGATGGATTATCTGAGAGAGCTTATGGCAGAATTCTCGGAGCGTTCGGTACTACGTAAGCTTACAGCGCTCAGAACGTTTTATGGCTATCTTGAAAAACGCGGCATCGTAGATTCCGATCCCTTTGATTCCATCTCGATGCGGAAGAAGGAGAAGCGTCTCCCCTCTGTGCTTACAGAGGAAGAAGTGCATGAACTGCTTTCCCTTCCACGTACATCGTTCAGAGATGAACGTGATCATCTTCTCTTCCTTTTGATCTATAATTCAGGAATGAGGATCGGGGAAGTGCTATCTGTCGATGTTAATGATATCGAGATGGATAAAAGGCGTATACTCATCCGCGGCAAAGGGGAGAAGGAGCGTTTTGTCTTCTTCTCTCCATCAACGCGAAGCGAGATATCATTATATCTATCTGCACGCGAGGCGTATCTTTTGTCGATCAAGAAGGAAAATAATGCTCTTTTCATCGGTATGAAGGGAGGAAGGTTGCCCTTTAGCACGGCTCATATTATTTTTGATGAATATAGATCCAAGCTTGGTTGGCAGAAGGAATTTACGCCTCATACCCTCCGTCATTCGTTTGCGACGCATATGATGGATCGTGGTGCTGATATCAGGCTGGTGCAGGAGTTGCTTGGGCATGAGAGCATCTCCACGACCCAGATCTACACGCACGTCTCTAGACGTCGCCTTAAAAGCGTCTATGATAGTACGCATCCTCATGCAAAGGAGAAGAGATGACAATCCACGGGACAACGATATGCGCAGTCCGCAAGGATGGAAAGGTCGCTATAGCCGGCGATGGACAAGCCACATCCGGAGAGGGCGGAATCGTTATGAAAGGCAATTGCCGCAAGGTCAGAAGACTCTATGATGGTAAGGTTATTATAGGTTTTGCAGGAGCAACAGCCGATGCATTCACACTCTTTGAGCTTTTTGAAGGAAAACTCAGGCAGTTCAATGGGGATCTGACAAGAAGCGCTGTGGATCTTGCAAAGCAGTGGAGAACAGATAGGGCGCTTAGAAATCTCAATGCTATGATGCTTACATCTGATGGCACAAGGATTTATCTTATCACAGGAACAGGTGATGTCCTTGAGCCTGAAGGAGATGCTGCTGGTATTGGCTCCGGCGGTGCATATGCGTTAGCGGCAGCTAGGGCGTATCTTGATGCAGGCGTTATGTGGAGTGCTGAGGAGATTGCACGTAAAAGTGTCGAAACGGCTGCTGATATCTGTATATATACCAACCACAATATTCTTACAGAGGTAATTTAATGGAAAAGCTTATAGGCAAGAAGCATCTTGATGAAATGGTTCCTTCCGAGATAGTGAGGGCGCTCGATGAGTATGTCATCGGGCAGGATGATGCGAAGAGAACAATAGCTGTTGCAATACGCAACCGGGTAAGACGCAAGCGTCTTCCAGAAGAGGTCAGGAATGAGATTACGCCGAAGAACATTCTGATGATAGGCCCTACGGGTGTTGGAAAGACTGAAATAGCAAGGCGCATTGCAAAGCTTGCCGATGCACCATTTATCAAAGTAGAGGCAACTAAGTATACCGAAGTCGGCTATGTTGGAAGGGATGTTGAGTCGATGGTGCGCGATCTTATGGCCGCATCGCTTCAGATGGTAAAGGAAGAGATGGCCGCTTCAAAGAAAGAAGAGGTAGATAAAAGAGTCGAGGAAAGGCTTCTTGACCTTCTTTTGCCATCACTTGATACGCCTTCGACCGATGTGGTAAGCACTCGTGAGCAGTTCAGGGAAATGCTTAGGAAGGGCGTCTTCGATACAAAGGAAGTCGAGATGCCTCAGCATGTTAAGGCGAATTTTGAGCTGATGGGTTCTGCAACGAATATGGAGGATCTCCAGGAAGCGCTTGGCTCGCTTGGCAATATGTTTGCCCAGCAGGGTAAGCCTAAGATGAGAAAGATCTCTATCAAACGTGCTCGTGAGATTATCGAGGAAGAGGAGATGGATAGGGTTGTCGATCCTGATAAAGCGGTTGATGAGGCAAAGGAGCGCTGTCAGGAGATGGGAATCATCTTCATCGATGAAATCGATAAGATCGCCCAGAGGAATAACAACTCCAACAACGATGTTTCAAGAGAAGGCGTGCAGAGAGACATCCTTCCTATTGTTGAGGGTACTAAGGTCAGTACGAAATGGGGGGTTATCGATACGACGAATATACTCTTCATCGCAGCTGGCGCATTCTCGTTTTCAAAGCCGTCCGATCTCATTCCTGAGCTTCAGGGAAGATTTCCTCTGCGTGTAGAGCTGAATGATCTTGCTTCTGATGACTTCTATCGCATCCTTACAGAACCCCAGAATGCAATAACCAAGCAGTATTCTGCTTTGCTTTCAACCGAAGGCGTTGAAGTCAGCTTCACCGATGAAGCGCTCCATGAAATTGCAATGATTGCCCATGATGTCAATCAGACTAATGATAATATAGGGGCAAGGAGGCTTTATACGGTAATGGAGAAGCTATTGGAGGAACTTTCATTCTCCGCAAACGAGCTTAATGGACAGACGGTCGAGATCACAAAGGCTTATGTTAGGCAGAGATTGTCCAACATAGTAGAGGATCAGGATCTTTCAAGGTACATTCTCTGATGGAATATTATACCGTTGTTGCCGATACTTACGAAAATGCTATAAAGAAAGCAAAAACGCAGTATGGTGAAGATATAAGGATACACTCCCGAAGGGATTATATGACGCATGGCGGAATCTTCGTCAGGCGTCAGCCTCGATGTGAGATCATATGCTATAAATCGGCGAAAAAGCCAAAGAAGAAGACTGAAGCAAAGGAAGAGAATAAGGATATAAAGGAGTTTGAGAAGGAAGCGATGACGCCCGATCCTTCGTCACTCTCGCTTTCTGAGCGCCTTGATACAGATATGTACAGGACAGAGAGCCTTGATGATATTGCAGAGAAGATTCTAAAGATGAATCATATATCAGAGCCGCTTTCAGGAAAGCTTGTACAGGATCTTCCTATCGATGTGGATCCATCTGTCGCAATATCTGAAAGGATTGTAAAGAATGTGCTTATAGATTATGAGCATCAGATCCATCCTCACCGTTTTGTGGTATTCATTGGCCCAACGGGATCTGGAAAGACAACGACGCTGGCAAAGGCGGCCCATCTATATGCTTCGCAAGGACGTACAGTTGCAATCATTACGCTCGATACATATCGTGTCGGAGCATATGAGCAGGTGAAGGCATTTGGTGATGCGCTGTTGATTCCCGTGCTCAAGGCAAATGCAGAAGATGAGCTTATCGGAGCAATCGATGAGTTCCAGAATTACGATATTATATTCATCGACACAATGGGCGCATCTCCGCGTGATAAGGAACTTTCCATCAGACTTTCATCATTTCTTTCTGTGATAGGGGAGAAGAAGACGAGCCTTATAATGACATTCCCGGCAACAATGAAGGAAGAGGATATGATGGAGCAATATGCTAACTATTCTCGGTACGGAAAATTGTCGCTTGCAATAACAAAGCTCGATGAGACAGAGACAATAGGCAATGTAATCTCATTTGCGTACAGCGTATCCTGCCCGATAATCTTCCTTACAGATGGTCAGCGTGTCCCTGAGGATATAGAGAAGGCTTCTACAAGATCGATACTCGATCATCTGAAAGGGCTGGGATTGGAGATGATGAACTCAGAGAGCCAGCTTAAAACGCGTTGAGCAATAATAGGATTATGAGCCTTCTCATTACGTCAGAGAGATTTTTAGTATAAATCTGATATCCATTTTCTAGAATTTCAGTATCATAAGGAAATGGATGACGTATAAAATCAATAGATGTTCCATAGTATGTATCTATCGATTTTACTGTGGAGCTTAGCACATCATAATCAAGCTCTCCTGCATATGCAAGAAGTTCTCCTTCCGGTGAAAGTATTGCAATAGTTGATTCCGGAGGAGCGATTTCCAATAGCTCGTACTGAATTACCGAGTCTATGGTAAGCGTTACATCATTGCCGTGGACGATCCTTTCATATGGCGAGGGCTTCGCGGTAAGTTCGCTATCCACAAGAAGCTCTATTCCGGAAATGCCGGTAAGATCTTCATCGGTTCTGCCGACAATCTCGCTCATTGTCTCCGCTTTTGGATACTTTCTCGTCTCATGCGTTGTCAATCTAACCTCGTCAGCAAGTCCTTTTTCTCTGAGTGCCGTGGAAATTTCATCCATCTCAGTAAGCGTCGGAATCATGGAGATCATGATGAAGGTTTCACCGTTTTCAATCCGGTTTTCAATGCTGATTGCAGGTTCTGTTGTATACGATGAGATAACAGACGCAACAAAGGACGGAACTGTATCGATGAGATTTATCTCGAAACCATAATCTGGAGCCTGTATTGCCAGAAGCTCTCCGTTTCTGTCATATATTGAACCTCGTACAAGCGTCTCAGAAAGCTTCGGATCATTATAATGGATATTTCCTATATCATCAGATAAAGCGAGATAGGCCATACGCCCTATCATCATTATGGCGAGCGCAATGATAAGGATGTATGCCATCCATATTCCACGCCTTTTCTGTTTGCCCAACATGTGGATTATGATATCCATTAAAGTAATGGATTGTCGATAGTCAGCCAGAAAGAAGCTTAAATGGATTGAAAAAG
>CAZURL010000018.1:18095-21431 GCA_964623005.1 uncultured Spirochaetaceae bacterium | reverse complement strand
AAAGGGCCATTGCTTTGTGCAACAGCCCTTCGATAGCGGAATCATTTTGCTCCGGCTTCTTTTTTCTTCTTTTCCTGATATGCTTTCTTAAGTTCATCAGATACGGATAGAGGTACGCGACCATACTTTGCAACCTCCATCGTGAACTCTGCCTTACCTTGCGTGAGCGAGCGGAGCACTGTTGAGTATCCGAACATCTCAGAAAGCGGAACTTCTGCAATAACCTGACACTGGTTGTTGTCCTCCGTTGAAGAGACAATCATACCACGTCTCTGGTTAATCGAACCAAAGATATTTCCCTGGAACTCTGATGGGCCTTCAACCTCTACCTTCATGATAGGCTCGAGAATAACTGGCTTTGCTTTCTCGAATGCTTCTCTGAATGCACCGATAGCGGCAGTCTGGAATGCCATATCAGAAGAGTCAACAGGATGCCATGCACCATCGTTAACGACTACACGCACTCCGATGACAGGGAATCCAACCTGTGTACCTTTCTTGAGAGCGCTCTGGAAGCCCTTGTCGCAGGATGGGATGTACTCAGTCGGGATAGCACCGCCCTTAACCTCATCAACGAACTCATAGTCCTTAGCTGGCTCGTCCGGGTTTGTCTGCACGATTGGCTCGATGTATCCAGCAACACGCGCATACTGACCAGAACCACCGGTCTGCTTTTTGTGCGTGTAATTGAACTCTGCTTTCTGGCTGATAGCCTCTCTATAAGCAACCTCAGGCTGTCCTACCTTAACCTCTGCCTTATACTCTCTCTTCATCCTTTCGATGTAGACATCGAGGTGAAGCTCTCCCATTCCCTTGATGATCGTCTGGTTGGACTCAGGATCAACATAGGTCTGGAATGTAGGATCCTCTTTTGTAAAGCGGTTGAGCGCCTTAGCCATATTATCAGCAGCTTTCTTATCTACAGGCTCGATAGCAAGCGAGATAACAGGAGTAGGAACATACATACTAGTCATAGAGTAGTTGAGAGAAGGATCACAGAATGTATCGCCTGATGCGCAGTCGATACCGAAAAGCGCAGCAATCTCACCGCATCCAGCCTCTGAGATATCCTCCATGGTGGACGCATGCATCTTTACAAGACGACCGACATTGAACTTCTTCTTCGTCCTTGTATTGATGAGCGTATCGCCCTTCTTTATCTTTCCCTGATAAATCCTGATGTAAGTAAGCTGTCCAAACTGTCCATCCTCAAGCTTGAATGCGAGAATGACTGGCTTTGCCTCTTCCTTACTCTCAAGTACAACTTCCTGCTCGTCGTTATCCAGATTGAGCGCAATGTTAGTAACCTCTGTCGGATTCGGCAGATAGCTGACAACGCCATCAAGAAGCGGCTGAATACCCTTGTTCTTGTAAGCAGAACCCATGAATACAGGACACAGCTCAAGATTGATCGTGCCTTTTCTCACAGCTGCTCTGATAAGTTCCGGCGTTACCGCATCCTCAAGCATTGCTTCCATAAGTTCATCCGAGCACATGGAAACTGCATCAAGCATCTCTTCTCTCTTAGCCTGCGCCTCTGCGAGAAGCTCCTCTGGAATCTCTGCTTCCCTTACCTGTAAGTGATCATCACCGGCGTCGAAATAGAGCGCTTTCATATCAATGAGGTCAACAACGCCTTCAAGCCTATCCTCAAGACCGATAGGAATCTGCATCAAAACCGCATTGAGTCCAAGCTTCTCTACAAGCTGGTTCTTTACCTTATACGGATTAGCTCCTGTTCTATCACACTTATTGACGAATGCAATGCGAGGAACATGGTATCTCTTCATCTGGCGGTCAACTGTGATTGACTGAGACTGAACGCCACCGACAGAGCAAAGAACGAGAATAGCGCCATCGAGAACGCGGAGAGATCTCTCAACCTCGATTGTGAAGTCAACGTGTCCCGGAGTATCGATGATATTGATCTCGTGTCCCTTCCATGAAACATTCGTTGCAGCAGAAGCAATCGTGATGCCTCTCTCTCTTTCAAGCTCCATGGAGTCCATTGTTGCTCCAACGCCATCCTTTCCACGTACCTCATGGATTGCATGGATTTTATTGCAGAAATAGAGGATGCGTTCGGACAGAGTTGTCTTTCCGGAGTCAATGTGGGCGCTGATTCCGATATTCCTCATGCCCAATAAGTCATGTGCCATATATATTACCCTCACTAAGATATTCTGGATTTCATGGCGGGAACCAGCAAAAAGCACAGCCGGAAGCCACCAAATCGGCATGATATTGATTTTCACTCATTTGTGCAAGACGCTTTATGCAATTTGTATGTTAAGCATTCCTTTCCAACACAAAGAATAGGGGACATAGTACGATAGCAAACAGCCGGAAAAGATGATATGATCAAGCCATGGCGACTGTATTCGAAATGATTATCAACGGTGATATACCGTCAACAAAACTCTACGAGGATGATACCTGCATTGCCATCCTTGATATCTCCCCCGTTAACAAAGGCCACGCTCTTGTTATCTCAAAGACATGCTATCCCACATTCACAGACGCTCCGATGGACGTACTTTCCCACATGATGGAAATCGCGAGGAAAATCGACCAGAAGCAGAGAGAAGCGCTCGGTGCGGAGGGCACGAACATAATGATCAACAACTCTCCGGCGTCCGGTCAGGAAGTGCCTCATCTTCATATCCACGTAATTCCCAGAAAAAGCGGAGATGGAAAGACTCCGATTCTCTCAAAAGGTGAATATGCAGAGGGAGAAGCCGCTGAATATGGAAAACTCCTGAGAATATGAGAGCTTTCATACCGCTTATCATTCTACTTGTAACCTCATGCGCTTCATACACGATCCAGAATGGCTATGATGCAATCGTTCTACCCGACGAAAGCGGAGAAAAGATTGAGACACGCTATGCGGCAATAGAAGCGCAGAATGGCCAGATAGTAGCGCTGGAAGAATAATTTGGGATATATACGAACGCGATAAGTTTTTGTATTTTCAAGGTGCGGAGAAATCTCTTACCGCATCGATTATGTTCCTTAAGGAGGCAAATTATGATAGCTATAACAAAAGATAACTTTGAAAGCGAAGTTCTCAAGGCAACAGGGCCAGTGCTCTTGGATTTCTGGGCAGAATGGTGCGGCCCATGCAAAATCCAATCCAGAATACTCGATGAATCCGCAGAAGCGCTTAAAGGCGCAAAGATCTGCAAATGCAATGTCGATGAAAACAGCGAACTTGCCGCAGAATTCGACGTACAGGCAATCCCAACGCTCCTTGTATTCGAAAACGGAGAAATCAAAGATAGAGCGACTGGCGTAAGAAAGGAAAGCGAACTGAAAAGGATGCTTGGACTCTAA
>CAZURL010000018.1:0-17995 GCA_964623005.1 uncultured Spirochaetaceae bacterium | reverse complement strand
TGGATCAGGCAATCAGGGACTATTATCAGAGGTTCTACCACATCGAAATCACAGATGAAATCCTTTACCAGATCTACAATCCATCAAGGGATGCTGCATACTGACTATACTTCGATGTGCAACAGCGGTGAGGCAAGATAGACCTCACCGTTATATTTTTCCCTCACATAATCAAGAATCCTTTCTCTTTCCCCATAGATAGGAAGATGGCTAATGACAAAGATCCTGGGCTTTGCCGAGATTGCAAGCTCTGCGCACTCTACAGCATTCATGTGTCCGGATAATCGCATCTCAGGATATAAAGAGCATTCGGATATAAGGATATCTGAAGAAGCGGCAAATGCGATAAGCTCTTCTGTAAGAGCGCCATCGGCTGTATAGACAAGACGCTTTCCTTCACACTCAATCCTCACGGCAAGACATGGTACAGAGTGTGTTGTCCTTAGATATTCAATGCGCATATCCCCGATCATCTCCTTTGAGTTCTCATCGACAATATGCACAGTCGAAACTTCCGACGTAAGACCATGATCCTCTAATGCATGAAAGCGTATCGGAGAAACAGGCTTCCCAAGATCTCTTGAGATAAGACGCGAATATACTGCGACAGCGGCATCTGCCATATGATCAGCATGGAAGTGGGAGATTATGATGTCATTTATCCTATCGAAATCCGTCACCGCCATAAGTTTAGAAAGCGCTCCCGATCCGAGATCGAGTACGAGAGAGGTGTTCTTACTCTCAACAAGATAGCAAGAGGTTGCACCCCCTGCGAGCGGAGCGCCGCTGCACTCACCGATCACTGTAAGTTCAAGTGCCATCATCCACCCCTAAAAGCATCTTTGTATAAGGGCTCTTCACCTTTTCGGGGATATCATCAGGGAAGAGCTCTTCCACTATCCTCCCATCGGACATTACATAGATCCTATCTGAGAAATAGCGAACAAGATCAATGTCGTGGGATATAAACAGAAAGGATGCACCGGTATTTTTCCTTACATGTATAAGTATATTTATAATCTGCGCCTGTACCGATAGATCGAGACTGGACACGCATTCGTCCGCGATTATTATCTCCGGTTCGACAAGAAGCGCCCTTGCAATGGCTATGCGCTGTGCCTCCCCTCCTGATACTTCATATGGATAACGCTCAAGAATATCCGAAGGAAGCGCAAGTTTCTCTGTCATATCCAAGATCTTCGCGTTTATCTCCTTCTTGCTTAGCGAGGGATAATTGATAATCAACGGTTCTGCGAGAACAGAGTAGAGCGTAAAGAAAGGATTCATCGAAGCCTTCGGATCCTGGAAGATGTACTGTACAGAACGTCTAAATACCTTCCACTCATCCTTTGAAAGCCCCTCGATATCCCTATCGCGGTATAGAACTTTCCCTAAAGTGGGTTTTTCGAGCGCGCCAACGATGGACGCAAGCGTTGTCTTACCACTGCCAGATTCACCGACTATGCCGACGCTCTCGCCTTTTTCAAGCCTTATCGTCACATCATCAATCGCCTCAAAGCCTTTATGGGAGAGCGCAGATGGAAAGATCTTCGTTATAGATTCAGCAGTAAGCAGACTCATAGCACGCACCTGACATAGTGTGTTTCACCTATCTTTCTATATGGTACATCATCTAAGCAAGCAGGTGATGAATCCGCGCATCTTGAGGAAAATGCGCAAGATAGATTCTCCCGCTCTAAATGCGAGACTGTCCCTCCGATTTCATCTAGCATCTCCCCCTTCTTCCAGCCGCGCGTAGAAAGTGAAATCAAAGCCTTTGTGTAAGGATGGATCGGATTGGAGAAGATCTCATCACAGCTTCCCTCTTCGACAACACGACCTGCATACATGACGTAGATTCGGTCTGCGATACGATGCACAAAGCCTAGATCATGGGAAATAAGCAAGAACGATAACTCAGCCTTCTGTCTTAGATTCAGATACAGATCCTCTGTCTGCCGCCTTATATGTGCATCGAGCGCGGATGTCGGTTCATCTGCTATCAATAGCTTTATATCATCCTTCATGAGCGCTATCCCGATACCAGCCCTCTGACGCTGTCCTCCGGAAAGCTCTTCGGGATAGGAAGATAAAACGCGCTCTGGATCTGCAATCCCTAGCGTAGACAGAAGCTTCTTCGCTTTCTCCAGCGCTTCTTTCTTCGGTAGCGGAGAGAAATCTGTCATCTGCTTTGAAAGCTTCAAGAGCGGATGGAGAGCGACTGTAGTGTTCTGTGCCACAAACCCGATTGAGGAATATAGGATAGTCCGTCTCTCTTCTGCCTTCATAGAAAGGACATTATGGCCAGAGAATGTTATCGAGCCCCCTGTTATTGTCGCATCATCGGGAAGCGTATTGAGAAGACTTCTTACCGTCATCGTCTTCCCACAGCCTGACTCGCCTACTATCGCAACGCATTCGTTTTCGCAAACAGTGATCGAAACAGAGGATAGAATTGCTCCGCTTTCATCATCAAGTGATAAATCCTTTATCTCAAGAAGCTCAGCCATCCGTCCTCCTCTTTCTTGATGATATCTGATTGACGCCATCGCCAAGAAGGTTAAAACCAAGAACAAGTATCAAGAGCATAATACCCGGCGGCACTATCTGGTAAGGATATGTAAGTATGTAGCTACGCGCTTCACTGAGCATCGTACCAAGGCTTGCAGCCGGCGGCTGTATTCCAAGGCCAAGGAAGGAAAGCGATGACTCTATAAGCACAGCGCTTCCTATGGCGGAAGTAAAGTGCGTAACAAGCCGAGATCCCAACGGCGGCAGAAGATGGAAGATAACTATCCTATAGTTTGATGCGCCGTAACTACGCGCTGCTTTTATATAGAGCCTCGAACGCTCTTCAAGGATCATCGTATATGTCAGGCGCGCAAAGCCCGGAATCATGCAGAAGCAGATTGCCGTTATAGAGGGTATAAGACCTTTTCCAAGAACTGCTGAGAGCATGAGCGCTGTAAGTATCGTAGGAAAGGCCATGAGTGCATCGATAATACGCAGAAGCACAAAGCTCAAAGCAATGGGGGAAAGCGCAGCCCCGATTCCAAGAGCTATTCCTAAAACCGCTGCCAATGAAACAGACAAAAGTCCAGAGAAGAGCGCAAAGGAGGATGCTTTCATCAGTCTTGCGAAGATATCGCGACCGAAGTGATCTGTTCCGAATATATGAGCCTTCGATATCCCCTGAAAGCGGTTGGCTGTATCCATAACATCCGGATCATACGGCGTCCAGAAGAGAGCGATGAGGGCAACTGAGAGCACTATTCCTGTCAAGGCGACGCCCACAATAAGCGAGATATTGCGTTTTTTCACTCAACACCTCCCTTCCTCATTCGGGGATCTACCTTGAAAAGCACAAGATCTGTAATGAGGTTCATCATAACAATCAGGAACGTAACTGTAATGACTATTCCCTGCACCAGTTCCAGATCCCGCATCTCTACCGCTGTGACAAAAAGCCTTCCGATTCCGGGAAGCGCGAAGATTGATTCAACGACAGCAGTCCCTCCCAAGAGCTTTGAAAGGGCAATACCTGCTGATGTTATCGGAGCAATGAGCGCGCTTCTGAGCGCATAGGAGAAGATTACGCGCATACGGCTCAGCCCTTTGATCTCTGCAATCTGGAACCAATCCTCTGATATTGCCGTAAGCATCGATGAACGCACCAGCCTGATAAGAGGCCCTAGCTCGCCTACGGCAAGGACAAGGACAGGTAGCGCTATTGAAGAAATATAGCCTGCAAGGCTCTCTGATGGGCTTACATATCCACCCATAGGAAGAATATGCAGAACCGATGAAAAGAGAAGCAGCAACAGCAAAGATAGCCAGAACGATGGCATTGCAGAGGCAAGCTGAACAATGCTTCTGCTGAATATATCGAGAAGCTTTCCTTTTTTGACCGCCGCAGCACTTCCGAGTGCAATAGCAACAATAAGTGCGATAAGAACAGAAAAGAACGAAAGTGCAAAGGTAACGGGAAAACGCTGTAGAATAAGGACAGAGACACGTTCTCCGTAATATGAGGAGACGCCCATATCAAAGGAAAAGAGCTTTCTATAATAATCAAATAGCCGCGCTCCAAAGCTTTGGCTAAGCCCCATTTCGCTCTCAAGCGCTGTAAGCTGCGCTTGCGCCCCCTCCGTCCCGAGAGACACTATTGCAGCATTTCCCGGGATTATTTCCATAGCTGTGAATGTGATAAAGCTTACAAGAAGCAGAACGGCCAAGGATGAGAGTATCCTTTCCGCTATATGTCCGATAACAGATGCTCCTTCCTTTTTCACTAGTCAAAGTATAGCTCATTCATAGTGAATATGTTAATCGGATAAATCTTGAATCCCTTCAATGTGGATGGCATAACATAGATCTGTATCGGATCCTGAATGTAGAGAGCAGGTACTTTCTCTGCCAGGATCTCCTGCATCCTATGTGCAATCGCCACTCGCTCTTTCTCATTCGGCTCAGAGGAATACTGGTCAAGAAGCAAATCAAATTCCTCGTCCGCAAAATTGAAATAATTCTCAGCGGTGCCGCTTCTGTACCTTGAGAGGAGCGAGGATGCATCAAGGCGTCCTGTGTGTCCTACGACCGTCAGATCATAGTTCTTGCCTGTATAGACGTCGCTGAGCCATTCTGCCCACTCCACGATCTCTACATTCACCGTGATGCCGATAGCTTTCAGCTGATCTGCAATGACAAGACCTGCGTTCACATACTCCTGATAGCTTCTCGGAAGACGCATGTTAAGAACAAGCCCATCACCATAGCCAGCTTCTTCAAGAAGCGCTCTGGCTTTCTCGGTGTCATATGGATAGAGATTATTCATATCAACATACTCAGAAAGAACCACTGGGAAATGCGAACCTATCTCCTGACCATAGCCCCACCAGACACTCTCAATAAGCGCGTCTTTATCAACAGCGCTACAGATTGCAACTCTTACCCTCTCATCGCTCAAGGCTCCATTTGCATTGTTCATTGCCATGAGTTGAAGTCCATTGATCGGAAGGGCCATTATCTGATAATCCTCATTACCCTCAAAGCGCGAAACAAGATCGCCTGTTATGAGGATTATATCGACCTGTCCATTCTGGAGAGATACAACCTGCGTTGTCATATCGGGCATCATGATAAACTTGACAGTATCTATATTGCACTCGCCATCATAGTACGGGTTTCGTTTAAGCTCCAGATCCTGCTGCGGCACCCATGATGAGAGCATATATGGGCCACTTCCGACAGGCTCTGTCCTGAGATTTTCAACGCTTGCGTCTACAACAGCTGACCAAGGATAGGCAAAGAGGGAGAGAGCAGTTACATTAAGCGAGTCAAAAGCGAATCCAATGGTCGTAGAATCAATGACCTCAATCTCCGCTATATCGCTATAATCCCCTCCGCGAATGCTTCCAGGCGCCATCAAACGTTCAAACGAAGCCTTTACCGCTTCGCTATCGCAGCTCTTGCCATTCGAGAAATGAACATCGCTCCTTAGATTAAAGCGAATGTAAAGACCATCATCCGAAACCTCCCAGCTCTCTGCAAGCATCGGGATTATATTTCCGCCTTCATCAACGGTGACCAAGGTCTCATATATATTGCTCGTAACTTGAAACGTGCTTGCGCTTGCCGTTGCATGAGGATCAAGTCCATCTGGATCTGCCGTGACAGCCATGCGCACAACTGAGCGCTCTGCTTCTGCACTCTCTTGCCGTGAACAGGATGAGAATATAAGCATTATAGATATAAGAAGGACAGCAGTGCTTTTTAACCTTTTCATAAGAATATCCCCCTCAGCGAGTATACATAAAAGGCAAGATAAAACATAGTGCCGTCCCTTGCTTTCTACTCTATTCGCATTATTGCCAAGAGAATCCTCTTAACGTTCTTTCTTATATCCTCAACCGTAATTGCGCCAGAGCGCAAGGCTTCATGCACTCTCTCCGGATAGCCTGTACCCATTTTCAGATCATTTCCTGCAAGAAGTTCCAGATAGTGTTCGCCATAACACCACCAGTCAGTTGTGACAAAACCCTTAAAGCCCCATTCTCCACGGAGTATGTCGGTAAGAAGCTCCTTGTTCTCTGAGGCATGTACGCCATTGATCATATTATACGAGGACATAATCGAAACGGGATCTGCTTCCTTGACGATTATCTCAAACTGTCTGAGATAGATTTCCCTGATTGCTCTTTCAGAGGCTCTTGAATCGCTTTCCTTCCGGTTCGTCTCCTTATTATTGAGGGCAAAGTGCTTAACACAGGCACCTATGCCATTGCTCTGGATACCTTTTACCATTGCAGCACCGATCTTTCCTGCAATAAGCGGATCTTCCGAGTAATATTCGAAGTTACGGCCGCAAAGAGGGCTTCTATGTATATTCACGGCAGGCGTAAGCCAGAAGCCTATATTATTCTCCTTCACTTCCTTGCCTCCGGCCTCTCCGACACATTGAACAAGATCTATATCCCAAGTCGATGCAAGAAGCGTCGAACAAGGCCATGCGGTTGCTGTAACGCCACATCTGGGAAGAACCCTCAATCCAGCAGGCCCATCTGCTGTCATGACATTCGGAATACCATACTCCACCTGATTCCCTATTCCATAGGTATTTGCAACGCCGGTATTCGGCTGTCCCCCTGTGATATCCACAAGAACATCCGTCGGCAGCGATGCAATAAATTCATCCAAAGAGAGCTTTCCAGCTGCCACATTGGAAAAGATTTCCATCATCGCTTTGATATCAGAGCGAGTAAGCCGCTTATTCCTTGCGCGCATCAAAGGAGTCACACCTTCAAGAGAAGGAAAATCCTGACGTGGGAATATAGGTTCAACAGAAGCTTTCTCAGACGTTTCCAACTCATCATAGTGTCCATCGCTTCTGAGCCTCCTTGTGAGCTTGGATGGGACAAGATGATGGGTGAGGACGGAGATTATCACATCATCGTTAAGAACGACAGAGGCAGATGCATCATGGAATGTGAGTGTATTATCAGTGAAAAAGACCTTGTATATACCTTTTTCAAGAAGCCATGCACCTTCCTTTATAACACCTTCATCGTCAAATTCCGCAATAACAGACAGAGGAAACGAAAGTGCAATATCTTCATACTCTCCCGGAAGAAGTTCCTTCGACTTTGCAAAGGCGGCAAGGAGCATCAAAGGTTTGTCGAGTCTTCCTCGCGGCGGACGCACATAGATTTCCACGACATCGCGTCCTTTATATTCCCCTCTATTTGTCACGCGCAATGTAAGACGCACCTCGCTTTCTGCAAAGGATGACGCTATCTCTTCAACGGAAAAATCTGTATATGAAAGACCATAGCCAAATGGATAGACGACTTTATCAGAAGCACCGGGAATCGTACTGAAGTATCTGTATCCAACGAAAATATCCTCCTGATACTCAACATAATCAAGCGACTCGTGAAAATTAAAGCTCGAAGGATAATCTGCAAGGTCTCTAGCATAAGTATCTGTAAGTCTTCCAGAGGGATTCTTCTCTCCTACAAGCAGATCTGCGATGGCATCGCCGCCTTCCATTCCGCCTTGGAATGCCTGTAACGCCGCTTTTATACCCTCCTCTTCCTTAATCCAGGAAACATCGATAATCCCTCCGATATTAAGAACGACAATAACGTTATCAAAAAGCGAAATAACAGAATCAACGGTCAATCGTTCTGCTTCGCTGAGATAGAAATCACCTCGTTCAAAGATCGCTGCCTCTTTCTCCAAAAGCGCTGTCGCACCCTTGCCTAACGAAGAGAGAGGGGTATCTTCACTTGCCCTATCCCAATTTTCTCCGGAAAATCTGCTGATTGCGATAAGCGCCGTATCGGTTTTCTCCCTCGCTTTCTCAGCAAGAGAGAAAGGAAATTCCGCCTCTCTGATAAGCCCCGGTTCATGTCCTTCTTTATAAGCCTTTTCAACATAGTCCCGATAATAAGCGGCAAGATCTGTATCGAAATCAATAAGTCCAAGCTGTCTCTTTGCATCAAGACCATCAAGGATGCTATGCACATAAGGAACGGTGACATCACCGCTTCCACCGCCTCCCTTTACGTAATCCGCAATGCCTTTGCCAAAAAGCGCTATGGTCTTATTCTTAAGCGGCAGAATGCCATTGTTCTTCAAAAGAACGGCACCTTCGGCTGCCGCTCTCCTTGAAAGCGCTATATGCTCAGGAGAGCACGTTACTCTACGACCATCCTTTCCTTCGGGAATCCCTGGCTGATAAAAATGCCGGAACCATCTATCCATAGGAACCTCCTTCTGCATATTCTAACACCAAGGATTGGGATTGGCTCTATTCCTTATTCAACGCTTCCATAGGTTCCAGACTCGCGGCTTTCGCAGCCGGATACCAGCCGAAGAAAACTCCTATGATAAGGGAGAAACCGAGAGCAATTACAATGGCAGGGATGGAGATATGGAGCGACCAGCCTGCAAAGTTCACAGCGATAATACTCAGGATAGTCCCCAGCAAGAGGCCGATGCATCCGCCGGAGAGCGAGAGCGTCATCGATTCCACCAGAAACTGAGAGCGTATCATGCGTGGCGTCGCACCGAGTGCTTTCCTTATACCGATCTCCCCTGTCCTCTCAACTACGGAGACAAGCATTATATTCATTATCCCAATGCCGCCGACAAGAAGTGATATCGCTGCAATGGCGGCAAGGAATGTCGAGAACGTATTCGTTACAGAATCCGCCATCTCCTTGATCGTCGCAGGGCTGAATATCCTGTAGTAGTCGGAGCCGGCTATCTCATCAAGATAATCCCCTATATCATCCGCGACATCCGTTGCACTGTAGCCGGTTGCAACCTTCACGACATACATGCCGACCTGATCCGTGCGCCGGAACCGCTGGACATAGGTGTTATAGGGTATGAACGCAGCATCGTTATAGGACGTGCCCTGCGCCTCATCGCGCTCTGATAGCACCCCTATGACCTGAAAACTCTTCGCTTGGGTGCGGAATATCGAGACATACTGCCCAACCGGATCCTCCTCACCGAACAGCTCTTCCGCAAGCTCTGAGCCGATCACGACGACCTGCCGCCTGTTTATGTTATCCATCGCTGTGAAGAACTCACCATTGCTTACGGAAAGCGAGTTCTCCGCAAAGAAATCGGAGGTCACGCCCTGAACGGTCACGCTCTCTTCAATCTCCTGTCCCCTCCTGATATTCGCAGAGGAAGAGACTACCGGCAGCACTTCCCTTATCCCATCGATCTCCGCAAGGAGGCTGTATGCAAATTCCTCAGTGAAGATCAGCGTCTCCCTTGCAGAGCCTGTCGGCATCACGCTCACCGTATCAAGGCCGCCGAGTTCGAACGATGCGTTCATGCTCTCTGTAGCGCTTCTGCCGAGATTGAGGATCGTAACGACAGAAGCAACGCCTATCATTATCCCCAGCAGCGACAGGAATGTTCTCAGCCGATTCCCTGCCATCGAGGAAAGGGCCATGACTATGTTCTCACGCACCATCATCGATCTTTCCGTCCTTTAGGGGGATTATCCTGCCACACTCAGAGGCAAGCTTAGGATCATGCGTTACGAAGACTATCGTATGCCCTTCTTCATTCAGCCTATGGAAGATATCCATGACCTCGCGCCCGGTAACGGAATCGAGTGCCCCCGTAGGCTCGTCCGCAAGGAGTATTGATGGATTATTCACAAGGGCACGTGCAATCGCGACACGCTGCTTCTGCCCTCCCGAAAGCTCATTCGGCCGATGCTTCATCCTATCCGCAAGCCCGACACGTTCAAGCATATGGCCGGCGATCTCCCGCCTCTCCTTGACGGAGATGCCCCTGTAAAGCAGGGGAAGCGCGGCATTATCGAGAGCATTGAGCTTGGGAAGGAGCGAAAAGTGCTGGAAGACGAATCCGATCTTCCTGTTTCTTATGAAGGCAAGATCCTCCTCTTCCATCTCCCCTGTCTCCTCTCCGTCTATTATGATACTTCCCGACGTCGGCACATCGAGGCAGCCTATTAAGGACATGAGCGTCGACTTGCCCGATCCTGAGGGGCCGATGATGGCTGTGAATGAGTGCTCTTCTATCTCAAGGGATATATCATCAAGTGCGCGGACAACGGTATCGCCCATGATATAGAGTCTCGAGACATCCTTAAGCTCTATCGCTGCCTTCACATCGGGCCTCCGCCGCCACCTCCGGGAGGTGGATCGCCGCCCGGAGCAGGGCCTCCGCCGCCTCCACCGCCCATGGCATTGCCGCCACTACTGCTATCTGTGGAGTATACGAGGATATCGCCATCCTTGAGATTGCCGGAGAGAAGCTGCGCCAATCCCTCCCCTAGATATGTTGACCTGATACTGACCGTCTCGACGCTGCCATCCTCGCGCCTCACATTCACAGTCTGGGCATCGCCGCGCCCACGCGTTATCGCATTCTGAGGAATCAGGAGCATCGTCACCTCATCCTCTCCCTCCATCACACCTTCAAATGTGAAGCCCGGCATTATCCCCTCTGGCGGATCCTCGATGAGAAGTTCCACATCAACAACGCCGATTCCCTGATCCGTATAGCGCCCAAGCATAGGAATGTACGAGACATACGCGCTTACGACAGACTCAGGCGCGGACTCGAATATAAGCTCCGCATACTGCCCAAGAGACACATACTGCATATCGATCTCATCGATCTCGACAACGGCCTTGAGCATCGATCTATCGACGACCGTTATGACCTCATCGCCGCCTTCGAAGTAATCGCCTTCATCTACATCGACAGAGGCAACCTCCCCATCAAACGGCGCTACAATCGTAGCATATTCCAGATTGTGCTCTGCGCTTATCTCCTTGAGCTTGAGAAGTTCCAGCTCCCTCAAGGAGCCGCTGAGCATCGCTTCCTCAATCTGGTTCCTTATCTCTTGGAGGTCAACTTGCTGCTGCGTATCGTCAATCGTAGCAAGGATCTGCCCCTTCACTACCACATCACCCTCTTCCACATATACGCCCGTGACTGCGCCAGTGCTCCTAAAGCGGAGCGTCTGGCTATCATACGGCTCTACATAACCGGAGATATCTATCACCTGCGAGTATGTATTCGCCGTGACGCGCGCTTCCCGCTCTGTCTGCACCTCGACCTCTTCCGGCAGCAGCTGCCTTATAACCAGAGAGAGCGCAAGGATAACAGCTACTATCACTACCGCTGTCGTGATCATCCTGCGGTTTCTCTTTCTTTTTCTCTTTTTGTTTTGTTCCTTTATCAGCTCAGCATCATCCATATCAACCTCAAAGCACTAGCATCTCCGCCTCGGTCTGCACAATAAGACCTTCCAGCAGGAGGATATCCCTATCAAGAAGCAGGAGGGATAGCTCTACCTCCCTGTCATGCACATCCTCTTCGCTTGAAAGACCGCGGTCAAAGCGGATCCTCGTCATATCAAGAAGCGCAGTATTGTAGGAGATCTCCGCCTCCGTCTCCTCCATCTCCCTCCTCCATGAAAGGATCTGGGACCATATGCTCTCCTTATCCTCCTCGAAGGTGCGTAGCGCATCATTGTATTCATTCGTCCTCTGAAGCACCTCATTCCTGAGCAAAAGGAGCTTGAGTTTATCGCTTTCAGACGTCGAATCGCTACTCCACGACCCCATTATCGTCATTGTCGGCGTGAAGCGGTAATTGCTGTCCCACTCGCCGCCTCCGGCGAGGCTCAGTGTCCAGTTCCGGCTCTCCCAGCCGATACTTCCTGTGACATTTATGGCATTATCATCATCGATATATGATGAAGTGGATGAAAGGAGGCCGTCGCTCACCCTTATCCTACCCCCTGCGCCGCCGCCGACAGTAAGCTTCCTCGGATTCTGCTCAGACTCCTCGAGTAGATATTCCTCCTCTGCGATCCTCGTCTGTAGCTCCGCGGAGCTGACAAGCGATGATGAGGTGTAGGAATAGATGTCCGGGAAGACCGGCATAGGGATCGACTCGACACCATCCCAATCGACGCCTGTGAAGGCGAGGAACCTCGCCTCAAGTTCCTCCTTCTCCCGCCTTGCGATCCGCAGTAGCTCTTCGCTCCTGTTCCTTTCAAGCAACAGCTCCTGATAGCTCAACGAATCCTCCGAGAAGATCGAAAGCTCAAGCGACGTGGAGATATCCCTCTCGATGTCCCTAAGCTCCTCCTCCTCTTCCATGATGCTCCTTTCATTCTGCAATAGCGATACTATCAGAGAAAGGACGCTTTCCTTAATCGAGAGGTATGCAGAGTCATATTCACGCTCCACACTGAGCTTCGAGGCTGCAATCTGAAGCTCCTCAAGGTAATCATCATCCCGTCCCCAGTCAAAGACATGCTCGACAGACGCGCTCGGCGAGAGAAGCGCGCCGCGACCATCATAGCGAACGTAGAACGGGAGCGACGCCGTTACCGTCGTATCATCATCGGGCAGCGTTATGCTTGCAGAGAACGTGCTCACGGACATTATCTCACTGTCATCTTCCAGTGGGGAAAGTGATACTGAGAATGAGTAATCTGTCTTGTCCTCGAGTTCGGCCTGCTCTATGGCGATCAACCCCGCTGCCCTCGCCAGCTCCGCGCTCTCACTGTCTATACTATAAGACAGCGCATTCTCGATAATCTCTTCATAGGCTGCACAGAAAAGCGAGGATGGCAATAGCATCATAATGAGCAGAATAAGGCAAATCATGGGCCAATTGTGCATTAAAAAAGGAAGAAAATGGAAGACTTCAGGCTCTGAGCACCTGAAATCTTCACAAGCTTCATAATCTTTATATCTCTTCTGGCGTTGAAAGCTGGGTCTTTATATAGTCCTCGTACGTTTCATCGCGTCTGATTTTATAGATCTTATCGTCTTTTATCAGGTATTCAGCATGGCGAAGCTTTGCATTGTAGTTAAAGCCCATCGCATGCCCATGCGCACCTGTATCATGTATTGCAACAAGATCACCTCTTTCCATCTCGGGAAGCGCTCTATCGATTGCAAACTTATCATTATTCTCGCAGAGGGAGCCTGTCACATCATAAACATGATCATGGGGGAGCTTGCTCTTTCCAAGCGGCGTAATATGATGGTAAGAACCATACATTGCAGGACGCATGAGATCAGCCATCGTTGCATCAAGACCGACATAATCCTTGTATTTATGCGTAACATGACGAACACGGGCAATCAGCCAGCCATAAGGGCCTGTTATCGCACGGCCGCATTCAAACGAGATGCGGAGCGGATGGGATATCATCTGGGAATAAAGCCCGTGAATACGCTCTGAAAGATGGGAGAACGAGATTGCTTCGTCTTCAACCTTATATGGGATGCCGATTCCACCCCCAAGGTCTATCTGCTCGATCTCTATACCGCACTTCTCTTTTACCTCATTGACCAGAGAGAAGAGCATCCTCGCCGTCTCAACGATGTAGTCTTCATTGAGTTCATTGGAAGCAACCATTGCGTGCAGGAAGAAGTGCTTGACGCCGAGAGCCTTTGCCCGTTCATAGCACTCAAAAAGCTGTTCGCGTGTCACACCATACTTTGCTTCAACAGGGTTGCCGATGATAGCATTGCCTGTACGTTCTGATCCGGGATTGTATCGGAAAGAGATTGTATCGGGCAGTCTTCCGCAGACTCTCAGCACTGCATCGATGTGCGTTATATCATCAAGGTTAAGGATTGCCCCCATATTATAAGCGGCAAGAAACTCTTCATCTGCCGTATCATTTGAGGTGAACATTATCTTTTCGCAAGGAATCCCGGCTTCCTTTGCGATAAGAAGCTCTGGAAGCGACGAGCAGTCTGCGCCGAAGCCAGCCTCGCCAAGAAGACGTATGATATTTATATTCGGAAGCGCCTTGACTGCAAAGTAGTTCACAAAGCCTTCGGCCCAGCTGAATGCAGAGATCATTTCTTTCGCATTCTTCACTATTGCCCGGCCATCATAGATATGGAAAGGCGTTCCCACCTTGTCCGCTAACGCAATCAACGCCTCTTCGGAAAGCGGCAAGTTCTTCTCAGCCATTTATAGTTCTCCTTATGGAAGCAACCGCCTCCTCGACATCCTCTCTGTGGCCATATGCCGAGACACGGACATAGCCCTCACCCATCGAACCAAAACCAGAACCCGGTGTTACGGCAACATGCGCTTTATCGAGAAGGAAATCAAAGAAGTCCCAGCTCGACATATTCTCAGGACAGCGCGCCCATACATAAGGGCTGTCTATACCGCCAACGCATTCAAGCCCGATGCTCTCAATGCCGCTTCTGATGATCCTTGCATTGCCCTTGTAGTAATCAATAAGGCTCTGGCACTCCTTACGCCCCTCATCAGAGAGCGCGGCGATACCGCCTGCCTGAGAGATATTAGAAGCGCCGTTGAAGAAGGTGCATTGCCTTCTGTTCCATAGCCTATGGATCGTACCTGTAGGCGCATTGTCAGAACTAAGGGACTCCGGCACAACAGCCCAGCCAAGACGAACGCCTGTAAAGCCAGCATTCTTAGAGAAGGAATTTATCTCGATTGCGCAGTTTTCCGCGCCCTCTATCTCATAGATTGAATGGGGAATACCTTCTGTCTCAATATAATCCGTATAAGCAGCGTCGAAGATGATTATTGCCTTTTCACGTTCCGCATACCTTACGAAAGATGCAAGCTGATCCTTGGTGGCAACCGCGCCTGTCGGGTTATTAGGGAAGCAGAGATAGATCAGATCTGCATGTACTTTCGGAGGCTCTGGTATAAAGCCCGATGCAGCAGATGCGTTCATGTAAACAATCCCGGAATAACGTTCGCTCTTCTCATCGTATGGCCCTGTATGGCCGCCTGCAACATTGGAATCGACATATACAGGATAGGATGGATCCTGAATAGCTGGAATCGAGGAGCGAGAGAATATTGATTGGATATTAGCCGCATCGCTCTTTGCGCCATCGGAGACGAAAACGGCTGATGGGGAGATTGTAACACCATACCTCTTATAGTGTTCTGCAATAGCAGTCCTGAGAGGGGTATCGCCCTGTTCATCGCCGTAACCGGTATAGGTCTCCCTATTTGTCAGGAGATCGATCTTATGCCTCATTGCATCTGCAATATACGGTGGAAGCGCCTCAGTCGTATTGCCGATACCGAGTCTCATCACCTTCTCGCTAGGATTTTTCTCCTGCCAAGCCTTTATCCTACGTGCAACCTCAGGAAAGAGATATCCCGAGGCAAGCAACATGAAATCATCATTAACAGCGGCCATTTTCCACCTCCTTGGTCATTCTGTCCACAATTGAAAGAAGTTTAGTGCGATGATCTTGTGATTCAAGGGAACAAAGCGGAAGACGGAAAGACTCCTTGCACCAACCAGCATGAGCCATCGCTGTCTTTATCGGTATCGGATTGGTCTCGATGAAACAGAGAGAGAAGAACTCAGAGAACCATGAACCAAGAGACTCTGCCTCATTCCAATTCCCGTCAAGGGCCGCATGTGTCATCTTCGTCATCTCACGAGGGAAGAGATTCGATGCAACGGAAATAACGCCATCGCCTCCGATACGTATAAGATCAAGCGAGAGATTATCATCACCGGAGAGCACCGAAAAATCATCAGCTGTCGCTTCAAGCACATTTTTCATCTGATCGATAGACCCCGACGCCTCTTTTACAGCTACGATATTCGAGCATTCCTCCTGGAGTCTCACAAGCGTCTCCGTCTCAAGATTCACACCTGTCCTTCCCTTTATATTGTATAGAATACAAGGAATCTTTACCGCATCTGCAATCGCCTTGAAATGAAGATATAGGCCTTTTTGCGTAGGCTTGTTGTAATATGGGTTGACAAGCAGGACTGCATCAGCGCCCGAATCCTCTGCATGTTGCGAAAGCCTGATTGCTTCTGTTGTCGCATTGGAACCTGTGCCGGCAATTACAGGAACGCGTCCCTTGGCATACTTCACAGTCTGTGCAATTACTCTGTCATGCTCTTCATGGGAGAGCGTGGGACTCTCGCCTGTCGTACCACAGGGCACGAGGCCATCGATACCGCATTCAATCTGATTCTCGACAATCTTCTCGAATGCTTGATAATCCACTGTCCCGATATCTGTAAAAGGTGTTATAAGAGCCGTGTAGACTCCTCTGAAATTATGCATCTTCTCCTCCTGTGAGATCATTGATGAAATCATCCATTGAATATATGCCTTTCTCCTTTTTAACTATCCATCGAGCGGCATTTACAGCGCCCGAGGCAAAGCCTGAGCGTGAGCGTGCACTATGTGTCAGTTCGATTGTATCGTCCGCTCCATCGATCATGATTGTATGGATGCCGGGGACATCTCCGACACGTACAGAGGAAACATTTATAAGGCTTTTATCAATCATGCCATCTGGATTGCCGATCTGTAGTCCATTCTTCCTTTCAATCCGTCCTAGAAGCGCCTCTGCGATCATCAGCGCAGTGCCAGAGGGCGCATCCTTCTTTCCCCTGTGATGCACTTCCGTAATCGATACATCATAGCTATCGAACGCATCGATAAGCTCACCGGCCCTTCTTGAAAGCGAAAGAAACATCGCAACGCCAATCGAGAAGTTTGATGAGCAGATCATCTTCGCATTCTCTCCATCTACCACGTCTTTGATCTCATCCAGATTTCTGTACCATCCTGTAGTGCCGATTACCGCAGGGATGCCGAGCTTAGCATATAGCTTTGCGTTATCAAGAGCGGCAGAGGGCGAGGAGAAGTCTATAACGACATCGCTTTTTGAGAGCGCGCTTTCACATACTTCCCTTCCTGTTATCTCATCGCATTCTGCAAATGGGTCGATTATAGCGGAAACATTATCATCAGACGAAGCAATTTTGCTGTAGACCATATGCCCCATCCGTCCGAATCCGACAATAGCAATATCCATTTCTCTTTCCTCCGATATGGGAATCTATCAGAAAATAACATACATGTCTATATCCTAACATTATGTTATTATAATAACAAATTAAACATGCTTACTATTCTTCTTTAAAAGAGGCTTACGTATTATCATCAGGGCATGAAAAAACTGTTGCTGATTATGATTGTAATGCTGATTGCATTCCCAGTGCTTGCAGAGAGCAATGCACGCACCTACATTGAAACGAACGCTGATAAGATGTTCGTCACAGGCAAGACCGACTATATAATCCAAGGGAAGATGGTAAGCTCTCCTACCGACGTCTACAACGAACTTGAGCTTGTCTCCTACCACGTTGAAGATGACAACCAATCTGTTATCCTCAAAGGTAAGCTCGGAGAGGAGTGGGTAACAAATGTCTCGAAAGTCATAACGACCTATACCCACTTAGACGGCACACCGCTCACTTCGGAGGATTTCATCAATAATAAGGATGAATATATTGAACTGCGGACAATCCCGACAGGAGATGCGAATTTTGCGCTCCATGTCCCTGTAGATACAGTGCTTATGGTTGAGACTGCGTGGGGCGATATTCTCTACACGAATGCATCGGAGGTTCCACATGGCGACGGGGATTACCTCGTGTGCAACAATGTAGATGGCAAACCGGATCTAAGCGATGTATGGGTAGTCAACGGCGCGCAGTTCGTCGTCAATTATGATATGTCAAATGCTCGCTGATTAACGCCATGAGATTTCTGTTACAGTTATCATTGCTCTTCACGCTCACCATTATAGGAGGAGCGTGTTCAGCCATCCTTCCTTTTCCCTTTCCGTCTGCGCTTATCGCAATGCTGCTGCTTCTCCTCTTATTGGGACTGAGAATAGTAAAGGAAGAGCAGCTTACAGAGACTTCGTCATTCTTCGCAAAGTACATGGCGATGTTCTTCCTGCCCTCAAGCGTTGAAATCATAGAGAATCTTGACGTGCTCAGATCTGTATGGGTGGAATTAATAGTAATCTCTATTGTTTCGCTCTTCATAACCTTCTTTGCAGCGGCAAAAGCCGTCGAAATCACAGAGCGCTTAATAGGAAGGAAAGCCAAATGAAAGAACTTATTACAGAAACACCG
>CAZURL010000017.1:0-22389 GCA_964623005.1 uncultured Spirochaetaceae bacterium | reverse complement strand
CCCCCGACAGGGTGGTTAACAGCCACCTGCTCTACCGACTGAGCTACAGGAGAATCTGTCCTTTCGAACAAGGAAGAATCTACCGCATTTGAATCTTAGTGTCAATCATATTGATTAAGAAAAAGATACTTTTTTGTTCAAATAAAATTCGACATAATGTGTTGACATAAAAACGCGTATCCCGTATCCTTGCTTGAGGATTCAGAAATTGGGATGTGGTGTAACGGTAACACTGCAGATTCTGGTTCTGCCTTTGGGGGTTCGAGTCCCTCCATCCCAGTAAGGATTCGAAAATGGTTCCTTCGTCTAATGGTTAGGACAGGAGATTCTCAGTCTCTAAATAGGGGTTCGATTCCCCTAGGAACTATCAAAAACAGAAGCCTAACTCTTTGATACAAGATGTTAGGCTTTTTATATTTAACAACTTTGTACCTTTTTGATTTCAGAGCATGAGAGATTATCTTCATTCCTGATCTTTTTAAAAATAGCTAATTATACTTTAGAATTTCTTGAATGCAGAAACACGTGCGGATGCACTTAGATGACTATCATCTGAATATCCATCCTTGAGATACATATACCCCAATCCTGCAACCATAGCGCCATTATCTGTGCAGAGTTTGAGGGATGGGAAGGTGACAGTATATCCAGATTTCTCTAAATCCTTCAGTTCCGAGCGAAGAAGCGAATTGGCAGCAACACCACCGCCTGCGGAGACTCGTTTCAGTCCCGTATCCTTCAATGCTTTCTTTACCCTTCGCATAAGGATACCGACAGCCTGCCTCTGAAATGAAGCGGCTATATTCTCAGGGGTGTCTGCCGCATCGCCATTTCTGAACTTATCCTTCTGATTGATCACAGCTGTCTTCAACCCTGAATAGCTCATATCATAAGGATGCTCTGTTCGATCCAGCGTTGGGCCGGGGAATAGGAATGCATTAGGATCTCCGCTTTGCGAAAGCCTATCTATCACAACACCGCCAGGAAATCCAAGATCATAGAACTTCGCAACTTTATCGAAGGCCTCGCCTATCGCATCATCGATCGTCGTCCCAAGCACATCGACCTTATCATAGCTTTCAACGCGACAGATAACCGTATGACCGCCTGAGACCAATACACCAAGGTAAGGATACTCAAGCGGATTTTCAATCTGAGAGGCATAGAGATGCGCTCTAATATGATCTATCCCGATGAATGGGATATGAAGCGCAGTTGCAAAGCACTTTCCGAAGCTCACGCCTACAAGAAGCGATCCAAGAAGACCGGGGCGCGATGTAACAGCAACAGCATCTATATCCTTCTTTCCAATTCCAGCCTGCATAATCGCAGCTTCTACTACCTGAGCTATCCACTCAGTATGAAGTCTTGATGCAAGTTCGGGCACAACCCCTTGATACGGCTTATGAAGCTCAATCTGAGTCGCAATTACATTTGAAAGAATATCATGGCCATCGCGCACAACAGCTGCGCTGCATTCATCACAGCTAGTCTCTATACCTAATACGATCATTCGTTATCCAGATCTATGATATGTCCGCCTGAAGCAGTTTCAAGAATTGCCTGTAAATCAACAGCATTGCCTTGCTCAAAAAGGTATTCATAAACATCCTTTGCCCATGGCACTCCGATCTGTACGCCAAATTCCTTTGATTTCTCAGTCAATTCCTGAAGATAGGACAGGCCAACGCTTCCTAGATCAATTTCACTCGGTTCGTAGTTTCTTTCATCCATGTTAAGGCCCTCCTAACGTTTTAGAAAAGATAACCACCAAGAGACAGCTAAGTCAACAGCCAACTCTATCTACATAAGAATTATCTCACAGGAGGGGAAACAGAAACAAGACTTATCGTTTGCTTATACTCTCTTACTGAAGCATACGTACTTCGTATTTCGCATAAAGGATGTAACAGAGTAGCAAAGCCTTCTATTGTCGCAGCTGTTTCTATCTCTATAGAGCGTTAAACAGCATTTTAGATATCGCAATAATTTAGCAAAAAATAATCCCCTCTCCGAAGAAAGGGGACTAACTGCACAGGAATCAATATGCAACGTTGAGCCATGTGATTCCATCAATCTGCTCTGTGAAATATGGAGCGGACTGGAATACAGACTCGTGGAATGCGCCATCGTATACAGCTTCTTCAGCATCTGCCGTGAAGTCGCCATCTGTATCGAGAGCATAAGCATGCGTAAGAACCTGGCCACCGACGGTGAATGTCGATGTATCGAATACCTGAATAGAGCCATCAGCAATGCCAGCTTCAACCTCTGCAATCTTCTCTGCTGTCCCAGGTGCTGCAATTGCTTCATTGAGAGCCGTCATGACAACAGCACCATCGCCCATGCCCTTGCACCAATCCTTAGGAATCTCCTCACCGTTTACATATGCTCTTATAAGCTCGGTGAAGTAGATGCTCCAATCGATTCTTGTTGAAATGAGGGATGCATTAGGAGCAACGCCCGTCATGTCGTTGTTGTATCCAGTATGATATACGCCGCGTGACTGAGCCGCTGTTGCAGGTGTCGTGTTATCTGAATGCTGGCTGATCATGATACAACCCTGATCAATGAGAGCGAGTGCTGCATCGGACTCAGCTGTAGCGTCTGACCAAGATCCTACGAAGGAAACCTTCATTGTTACGGATGGGCATACAGACCTTGCGCCGAGGAAGTAAGCTGTGAAACCAGAAATAACCTCTGCGAATGAATATGCGCCTACGTATCCGATAACAGCCTGATCAGGAGTGATCTCTCCCTCGTCAATGAGCTGCTGGAGCTTAAGGCCAGCTACTACGCCCGCGATATATCTGCCTTCGTAGATATTTGCGAATGCATTATGCGTATTGGATCTTCCATCGAATGCTGATGCACAGTTCGTACATGCGATGAATGTGACATCAGGATAATCATCAACAACCTCTAGCATGAATGGCTCGAAACCATAGCTGTTGTTGATAACAATCTGACATCCTTCCTCAGCCGCCTCGATATTAGCATCACGGCAGGAAGCATCTTCACCAATGTTGAACTTTGTTACCCATTCAACTGTGATACCTTCTTCTGCAAGAATCCTCGTAGCCTCATCCCTACCTCTGATAAAGTTGTAGGTGTAGCCCTGATCATTCTCGTCTCCGATGCATAAAAGACCGACCTTAACGGTGTACGGATCTGTCGAAGCAGCGGACTCTGAACTTCCGGAAGCAAACACAAAACCGGAAATCAGCATGAGCACGATAAGAAATGATAATTTCTTCACAAATTCCTCCTTCGGTCTCTTATGACAGGAAACCTCGTTTAAATTTTAGCAGATGTTATACTTTTCGCAAATGCAAAAACAATCACATTGATTAATCTTTTCAAGGAAAAGTATTGCATAAAAGAAAATGCCCCTCCGGAAAAAGGAGGGGAATCTATTATCGCTCTTCTCTGAAGTAATTCAAACCAAGCGATTCAGGAGGCTGATGCTCCCTGCTGTTACGCATGCTCGAGAGAACAAGAACAATGACTGTGACTATATAAGGCAAGATCTTATAGATCTCAGTCGGTATAAATTGAATACGCACACGCAGATACATAATCATCATCGCACCAAATAGCACAGATCCCCAGATTGCGTTCAATGGTCTCCACATACAGAAGATAACAAGCGCAACAGCAAGCCAGCCAACACCCGAAAGTCCTTCATGATTCCATACGCAGCCTGCTGTTGTCATGATATAAACCATGCCGCCGATTGCTGAGATACCACCGCCAATAGTCGTTGCCAGGTATTTATACTTCGTAACATTGATACCAACGGCATCCGCAGTGGATGGAGATTCGCCGACAGCTGTAAGGTACATACCGTAACGTGTCTTACGGAAGAAGAAGAACATCCCTATGGCAAGAAGCACGGCAAGGTAAAAGAAGATAGTGTGAGAGAAGAGCACTCTGCCTATTACTGGAATGTTAATGAGCGCACTTGGGAAAACAGTAGCGGAGAATGCATTCTTAAGATTATTCGAAAGCGACACATAACCGCCTTCGCTTACCCTGAGATACTCACCTACAAACTGTCCCACGCCAGTTCCGAAGATTGAGAGGGCAAGTCCTGTAACATTCTGATTAGATCGTAGCGTGATAGTCACAAAACTATAGATCAGAGATGCGGCCATACCTGCAACGAACGCAGAGAGGATAGCAATAATTATTGCAAAGGGCCCGTTTGCGGCTGCCCCAACAGCCTTCTCGTAGTAAAATGCTCCAGCAAGTCCGAATGCACCGCCCATGTACATAATGCCTTCAACACCTAAGTTGAGGTTACCGGATTTCTCTGTAAGGATTTCACCGAGCGTACCATACATAAGGACGGTGCCGAATGTCACTGCAGCAACGATGAGAGTTATAAGAGTGGTCATTCCTTCACCTCCTTCTTCTCGCTATGGCGGAAAATCATGCGGTAATTAATAAAGAACTCCGAACTCAGCATGCAGAAGAGAAGTATTCCCGTGATGATATCTGAAATAGATGCAGGAACGGCCATCCTCGTCTGAAGCGTGTTCGCGCCTTTTTCGAGTATTGCGAGTATCAGGGAAATGATTATCATCGCAAATGAGTTCAGCTGCGACAGCCATGCAACGGTGATTGAGGTAAATCCAACACCATTTGCAACGCCGCTATAGAGCGTATAGTTTGCACCAGCGACAGTGATGAAGCCGACAATGCCGCTTATCGCACCGGAAATGAACATCGTTCTCATTATAATCCAACCGACATTCATACCTGCATAGCGCGCTGTATTCACAGAGTCGCCTATTACAGCAATCTCATAACCCTGCTTTGTCTTATTCATATAGATATACATAAGCACAACAAGGAGAAGCACGATTATCCAGCCGCAGTTGACGCCAAAGACATTAGGAAGCCTTGCACTCTTATCGAACATAGGAATGAGCTGGGAACCCTTTCGGCCTTCCCATGGCCCTCCCTGGAGCCAAGCGACTATACCGATTGCTATATAGTTCATCATCAGCGTGAAAAGCGTCTCGTTCGTATTCCACTTTGCCTTGAAGAATGCAGGGATCAAGGCCCAGATACCGCCAGCAATAGCAGACACAAGGCACATGAGAATGAGAAGCGGAACATGCGGAATCTTATTGTACCAATAGAGGGCGAAATAGGTTGCAAAGACAGCGCCCATGGTTATCTGTCCCTCTGCCCCGATATTCCAGAACCTCATCTTGAAACAAGGCGCTATCGCAAGCGCACAGCCAAGAAGCGGTATTGCGGTTCTAATCGTCTGTCTTAGATAGACAGGACGCGAAAGCGAACCTTGGATTATCACGTTATATGCAGCTATCGGATTCGTTCCTGTCAAAAGCATAGGCAGACAGCCGAGAATCAGTGCGATGATTATCGAACCGACTCTGATCATCCACACATTACGACGGCTCATATCAGTACGGCGCGCTAGACGGATCAACGGTGTCTTAACTTCACTCATCTGCCACCTCCTCCGCATTGTACTGCGTCATCATCAATCCAATCTCCTCCTTCGTCACGCTGCGTGCATCAACGCATCCGGAGACTCTTCCGCCGCAGAGCACGAGGATTCTATCGGAAAGTTCGAGAAGCACATCAAGATCTTCGCCTACATAAAGAACAGCAACACCTTTCATCTTCTGTTCTGTAAGCAGGTTATAGATTGTATATGATGTGTTGATATCAAGGCCACGGACAGCATATGCCGTCATAAGAACCGCGGGATTGCTTGCAATCTCCCTTCCAACGAGAACCTTCTGTACATTTCCTCCGGAGAGACGGCGCACAGGATAGTCCGTACTAGGAGTGACAACCTCAAGATCCTCCCATATGCGCTTTGCAAGCTCCTCAGGCGCTTTTCTGTTTACAAGAGCGCCCTTTCCATTCTTCCAAGAGCGAAGGAGCATATTGCCAGTCATCCCCATCGAGCCTACAAGCCCCATTCCGAGTCTATCCTCGGGAACGAAAGCCATGCCTACCCCGCACTCCAAGATCTTCTTCGGGGTCTTTCCGACAAGCTCGATCTCATTTTCATCATCGCCGATCAAACGAACACTTCCGCTCTCTACAGGATAAAGACCGGTAATTGCCTCAAGCATCTCCTTCTGACCAGAGCCAGAGATGCCTGCAACCCCTAAAATCTCCCCTGTATAGGCTTCAAAGGAAACGTTATCCAAACGCTTTACGCCTTCGTGGTCTACGCAGGTAAGGCCCTCTACAATAAGTTTCTTCTTCGGATTATCATACTTCGGACGATCGATGTTCAGTGTCACAGCATGGCCAACCATCATATCGGTAAGTTTCTGCGGATTGGTTTCTGACGTATTCACCGTTCCGATGTACTGCCCTTTTCTCAGGACTGCAACCTTGTCCGAAACTTCCATAACCTCGTTGAGCTTGTGGGTAATGATGATAATGGCCTTTCCATCGTTCTTCATGTTCTTGAGAACCTTAAAAAGCTTCTGCGTCTCCTGCGGCGTAAGGACAGCCGTGGGTTCATCAAGAATGAGGATATCTGCACCACGATAGAGTACCTTTACAATCTCGACTGTCTGCTTTTGCGATATAGACATATCATAGATTTTCTTTGTCGGATCAATCTCAAAGCCATATCTGTCGCAGATTTCCTTGACCTTGGCATTTGCCTTGGCAATATTCATCTTGCCTTCATCAAGTCCCAGAATGATATTCTGCGCCGCAGTAAACACTTCAATCAGTTTGTAGTGCTGATGAATCATTCCGATGCCGTACTCATAGGCTTCTCGTGGAGAACGGATATATATGAGTTTTCCATCCTCATATATCTCGCCTTCATCCGGCTGATAGATGCCGGAGAGCATGTTCATAAGGGTTGTCTTACCGCTGCCATTCTCTCCAAGAAGCGCCAGGATCTCACCGCGATCGATTGTCAGATCGATGCTGTCATTAGCAACGACTTGACCGAAGCGCTTTGTGATTCCTTTCATCTCGATTGCATGTCTTCCTTCCAAAGCAGTCCCTCTTATAGACTTATTTTATCACATAACCATCCCATCCAAAACCAACGAATACTGGACGACCTGTATATTTATGGACTCTTGATTCGCCTTTCAGCGCTTTTAACGTCTCATTGCACATTGCTTCCTGCTCCACTTCACCCGGATAGACAAAGACAGGAGCAATCCAGGAACACCTCTCCTTAATGCCTTCTACGATATCTGAAAAACGCACAAGACCGCCTGTAAGGAGGATTCCATCGACCTTTCCCTCAAGCACAGTCGCCATGGCACCTATTGATTTTGCTATCTGATAGACCATTGCATTCCATACAAGGGTGGCATGCTCATCACCATCTTCAACCATCTTGTGGACTTTATCGGCATCAGAAGTACCGAAGTGGCTCACAAAACCGCCGGATCTCGAACACATCGCTTCAAGCTCAGAAGGTGCGTGATGCTCAAGAAACATCGCAGTCTCCATAAGCGGAATAGAGCCAAGGCGTGTCGGTGTAAAAGGGCCGTCCCCACCGGCGCCCTCTGTGCCATCGATCATCTTTCCATTTTTATGCGCGGCAACAGTTATACCACCATCGATATGGGAAACAATGAGGGACATATCCTCATAATGAAGCCCAAGTTTCTCTGCATGGAGCCTAGCAATGCCTTTTTGATTAAGAACATGGGACTGTGCTCTTCTATATACACCTTTCAAGCCCGTAATCCTTGCTATATCCTCAAATTCATCGACATTTGTAGGACTTACAGTGAACATGGGCTTTTTGTATTCAGTACCGAATTCATAAGCCATCATGACGCCGAGCTTAGCAGGATGATCGCTTCCTCCCTTGTCCTCTTTCGTATCTTCGTAGAACGCTCTATCGATTTCCATCACTCCTGCGCATTGCGAATACGCACAACCGCCACGACCAATGAATATATCGATATCCTCTATATTGATCTGATGTTTCTCAAGTAAATCAAGAACGACTCTCTTTCTAAATGGAAGCTGATCATTTGTCGTTGGGAAGGAAAGCAAAAGCGGAGCATCGTGAAAAACACTTTCAGTGAAGACATTCTTATCATCCTCAAACACGCTAACCTTTGTTGATGTTGAACCCGGATTTATTACAAGTAATTTCATCAGCCATAATTAAAGGGCGGAAAGTTCCGCCCTGCTAAGTCCCCTTTATATTAATGGGTAAGTGTCCTGTAGATAGGAAATAAATACTTCATTCAGCATCGAGCCTTCCGTTAGCACACGTCCAAACATCGTATATCCATCACCGCCAGCTGCCATGAAGTCATTAGTTGCGACCTTATACATAGTAGTCGTGTCATCTCGATCCAAGAGTTCTTCTCCGAGATATACTCTCTTGATTCTTTCACCGACAGGAGCCGACGCGCTGTACACGACTCTGAGATCCGTCTGACTGAATCCACCATTCTCCTCTGGAAGCATTGAGTAGCCATGCTCTAGTGCCTCATAGACACCTGCTGGAGAGATCTCACAGACAGTGATTGTGTTCGTAAATGGAAGCACATCGTTGATATCGCCAATCGTTACAGGCCCAGCAGAGAGGGATGCCCTGATACCACCGCCGTTGATGATCGTGAAATCTGCGCCGGACTCTGCTGTCATTGCATCTGTAATAATCTTTGCAAGGTTTGTCTTTCTCGTTCTCACATAAGATCTTTCGCCGTTGAGATCCATAGGAAGGTATGCAACGACTGTTTTAAGGACGTCATCAAGCTCTTCGTTCTTTGCTTCGATGTAGCGATCGATTTCAGGATCGGATGGAACTTCAAATACGCCATAAGCCTTGAGAATTGCGCTGTTTGCTGGATCCTCAACATCTTCTGCTGGAAGAAGGAACGCATCCGCAATCTCTCCAACGCCATCCTTAACATGGACTCTTACGATACCGATGTTATTCAGATAGTTTCCGGTAGAGACAATAAGTGTACCGTTCACTTCCTCGCCTCCATCCATAACAGTATGGCTGTGGCCATCTACGAGAAGATCGATTCCATTAAGATTCTCACAGATATATGTAGATGTGATACCGCTCTCTCCATCAGGTACAATGCCAAGATGTCCAAGAACAATCACAAAATCACAAAGCTCGTTTGCAAAATCCAGGAAGTCCTGAGCACTCTGAACAACAACATCGCTCATGAAATCCAGACCTTCTGTGTTCTTAGGATGGGACTTGGTCTTAGTATCAGGGGTTGTAAGACCGATTACGCAAACCTTGAAGCCGTTGTAATCGAATACCTGATACGGCTGGAATACAAGATACCCATTCTCATCTGTGATATTCGCAGAGAGAATGCGGAATGTATCCTCATCTTCTGCCCATTCTGCAACTTCGCGGAGCCTGTCAGAACCATAGTTGAAATCATGATTGCCCGGAACCATTGCATCAAAGCCGATTATCTTCAATATATCCGCAATTGTCTGCCCCTCGAACATGTTCGCGAAGTTCGTGCCATGGAGCGTATCGCCAGCATCGAGAACGAGGATATTATCCGTAACAGTTCTGCCCATCTCAAGGAGTGTACGGAACTTTGAATAGCCAAGGCTTCCATCCGTTCCTTCCTCAATGCGGCCATGTACATCGTTGACATGGACGATATAAAGATCAAATTCGCTCAGGCCATCATCGCTCTTCACAATAGGCGTCACGCCGAATGGATAGACAGAGTCTTCCGCAACTTCCTCTGCACTCTCATCTTCTTCTGCTACCAAAGCAGCACTCTCATACTCTGCCTCGGATGATGCAAGCATATCGGAAACATACGTAACAAAATCGTTAATCAAAACAGGAACATAAAATAGAGCCGTATCTACATCGACAGAGAGAGGATAATTTACACTTACAGTATTATTTCCGATAAATGAATATGTAGCTCCTTCAAGATCTGATCCGCGAAGAGCAAGCTCATATGCAAAGAATGCAGTTACATCGCTCTCTGTTACGAATGCCGGATATGCAATATCTGCATAGTTTTCATACAGCGTCACTGTAATTGAATACCCTGCATAATTATACGTTAATACCTCAGGCGTGAATGCAGTAGGAAAGAATGCTGACGCTGCAGAAATTATATCAGCACCGAAGACGTCGAGAAGAGAAGAACGAAGCTCAGCAGAAAGTCCTTCTGGATAATCGAGTCTGAGTACCCCGTCTTCGACGAATGAATATGAGATATAGGACGCTTCATCGCTGTATTTCCCAGCCTCCATGGAAAGGAATGCAACTACATCCTCTCGAGAGAGCACATCCGGGTACTCAATCAGAGCATAGCCATCATATGATGCAACACTTACCTCATATCCTGAATATGTAAATGATTTTTCTACTAGATTTGAATTTGCAAATAGCGACACCCCCGAAATGAGCATCATTACTATCATCAGAGAAACAGTCTTTGAAAAGCGCTTCACGAATTTCCTCCTTGGGAATATCTCTTCATATATTTTTGAATATAGCATATGAGAGGGAGAAAAGGAATGAAAAATAGTAACCTTCCCTACTACAAAATTGTTTTATCTTAGGACACTCTGATGGAAAAGTCTGGAGATGTTCCCTAATCTCATAAAATTATCTATAGCGTGATGTTGTTTCATCTATATAAATCGAAAATGAGGCTCCTCGAAGAAGCCCCATTCTGGATTCTTTTTTAAAGCATATATGTTACAAGGGCAGTTGTAAGGATAGATACAAAGGCGCCTGCCTCTGCAACGCCGGCATTCTTTACGAACGTGCAGCGTGCAACTCCAGGAACTGCGATTTCATAGAATACACCGCCGAGCGTATCACCATACTCAAGATTCAAAGCCCCGATGAAACCTGAAAGCTGAGAATTTGTCAGAACATCAGGATAACTGACGTCAATCGCCTTTCCTGAATAGACCGCTTTCAGCTCATACCCGCCATACTTGAATGTAAGTGTCAGCTTACTTCCTGCATACTGAGGATATATCCTGTTCACTGTCTCGATCACGTCCGTTATGAGCATAGAAGCATAAGATCTTCTTGTATTCTCCCCTATCCCCTCTGGATATGTAACCGTCACAATGCCATCACCGATGGAATATGTGAAGGACGGATCCGTGATTCCATACTTGGCAGCTTCAACTGCTATGAATGCATCGATATCTCCATCTGTAACAATGCCTACAGGATATGTGATCTCTGCATATCCATCATAGCTATTGATATCCATGCTGTAGCCAAGATATTGGGCAGAAACTGAAACAGGAATCTCCTTAACCTCTTCCACGCTTTCCACTTCCGCAGGAGGCGGTGGAAGCATTGGCTGAGACTCTTCATCGCTGCTAGTTGTGATCTCAACAGAATTTTCAAGCTCCTCCGCGCTCTGACATGAAGCAAAGAAGAATGCTACAAGAAGCAAAAGCAATACAACAAAAACATTTCTAGTGATTCTTTTCATTTTTAAACCTCCCCCTGATTGTAACAGAAAGAATCTCTATCGCGCAGAAAAAGTGGAAAATCCATAGTAAATCCAAATAAAAAAAGACCCATGCGCTAGCACAGGCCCTCGTTAAGACAAGAATCTATTACATCAGATCCTTTGGCTTTCTTGCAGTGTTTCCGGTCTTTTCGCAGTATGCTACATGGCGGAGCTTGCCGTTTTCGAAGACACTCTTCATCTTGATTGTGCCTCCCCATCTGCTCATAAGAACCTTAGCACCCTCACGATGTGCGTTCTTTGATACGTTTCCTGCCATATCTTTACCCTCCGGTCGTTTTCTTATTATCTGGCTGATAATACCCACTTAAACAAGCATTGTCAAACCACAGAATCTTATACCATTCTTTTTCGGCACGGGCAAGATGTTGACACTGCTTTTCCAAATCTAAATAATCGCATTAATGGACAAAGGCGTTCATGAGGGAGTTTTTCTCTCATAACGCCTTTTTCTTTTTCATTTGGAGGAGAGAGAATGATAGAAGGCCAGGATAGGATACCTTCAGGCTGTGCGATAGCGGGTATCTTTTCTAAAGATGGACGCATGATCAATGGAAGCGTCATAAAAAAATCAATTGAACTGATGCACGAAAGATCAAACGGTCTAGGTGGAGGTTTTGCCGGATATGGCATCTATCCCCAATATGCAGACAGGTACGCTCTTCATATTTTCTATGACAACATCACGGCACGGGAAGAGTGCGAAAGATTCATGGAGAACCATCTCGATATAGCAAACCTTTCGAAAATCCCTACACGGCCTAATCCGAATATTACAGACGCTCCGCTGATCTGGCGCTATTTTGTAACACCGCTTCCGCATAGACTTCAGGACAGCGCTCTGGACGAAGATGAGTTCATCGCGCGCACTGTCATAAGAATCAATACGACTATAAAAGGCTGTTATGTCTTCTCCTGCGGCAAGAACATGGGCGTATTCAAGGCTGTCGGATACCCAGAGGATGTCGCAGACTTCTATAGGCTCGAAGAGTACGATGGCTATTCATGGACAGCACACGGCCGCTATCCGACAAACACGCCCGGCTGGTGGGGCGGTGCCCATCCATTTGCGCTCCTTGGGCTATCAGTCGTCCATAATGGTGAGATTTCCTCTTACGATGCAAATAGACGAGCTGTTGAGATGTATGGCTATCATTGCGGACTACTGACAGACACAGAGGTAATCACCTACATCCTCGACTACCTTACAAGACGTGTTCATCTCTCGCTTGAAGAGAGTGCAGCGGTAATCGCAGCACCATTCTGGAGCACAATCGAAATGAAAGACGGCATAGAAGCTGAGAGAAACGCTTATCTTAGGAAGATGTTCTCTGAGTTCCTTGTCACAGGCCCCTTCTCGATACTTGTCTCCTTCCCCGGAGGAATGATGGCGCTCAACGACAGACTCAAGCTCAGAAGCCTCGTATGTGCAGAAAAGGGTAATACAGTCTATTTTGCCTCAGAAGAGTCGGCAATAAGGCTCATTGAGGGTGATCTTGACCGAATCTGGTGGCCAAAAGGCGGCGAACCGGTAATTGTCACACTCAATAAGGAGGCAAGGAAATGAAATCACTCGTATCACCACGATTCAGGGTACATAGAACAGAGGAATGCACGAATTGCCGCATCTGCGTGAGAGAGTGCTCTTTCGGCGTCCATACCTATGATGAAAAAACAAAGAAGCTAAAGGCAGACAATTCAAAATGCGTTGATTGCCAACGTTGCGTCATCTACTGCCCTGTCAATGCGCTTTATATCACAGAAAGCCCGAACAGAATGCATCCGAATGCAGAGTGGAGTGATGAATCGAGAAGAGAGATATTCAGACAGGCAGAGACAGGCGGTGTTCTCCTTTCTTCAATGGGAAGCCCTACATCAGCAGTCCCCCGCTACTTTGATAGACTTCTTCTCAATGCCTCTCAGGTAACAAACCCTTCGATTGACCCATTGAGAGAACCTATGGAGACGATTACATTCATAGGAAGACGCCCAGAAAAAATCGAGAGGGATAACGAAGGAAATCTTGTGGACAACCTTCCACCCCACCTCGAGATGCGCACCCCCATAATGTTTGCGGCAATGAGCTATGGCGCTGTAAGTCTGAATGTGCATAAAGCGCTTGCAATGGCGGCAGAGAAGCTTGGGACATATTGGAATACTGGCGAAGGCGGCCTTCATAGAGACCTCTATCGCTATGGAAAGAACACGATTGTCCAGATAGCCTCAGGCCGATTTGGCGTACATACTGATTACCTCAATGCCGGTGCAGCTGTGGAAATCAAGATTGGACAGGGCGCAAAGCCTGGTATCGGAGGACACCTTACAGGAGCTAAGATCAAAGGCGATGTCTCAAAAACAAGGATGATTCCAGAGGGCATCGACGCAATAAGCCCTGCCCCCCATCATGACATCTACTCAATCGAGGATCTGAGACAGCTCGTCTCGATGATAAAGGAAGCGACGGACTACAAGAAGCCTGTCATCGTAAAGGTTGCGGCTGTGCATAATATTGCACCGATTGCAAGCGGTATTGCCCGTAGCGGTGCTGATATCATTGCAATCGACGGATTCAGAGGCGGTACGGGAGCCTCCCCCATGAGAATCAGGGACAATGTTGGTATTCCTATCGAACTTGCAATAGCCGCTGTCGACCAAAGGCTCAGGGAAGAGCGTATCAGAAGCAATATCTCGATAATAGCTTCCGGTTCTATCCAGAGTTCAGCAGATGCAGCTAAGGCGATCGCACTCGGTGCAGATGCAGTCTCAATCGGAACAGGTGCGCTTTGTGCTCTTGGATGCCATCTCTGTGCAGCTTGCTCCACAGGCAGATGTGCCTGGGGCATCGCAACACAGGATGAAGATCTCGAGAAACGTCTCGATCCGGAGAAAGGCGCCCAGATGCTCTACAATCTTGTCCATGCCTGGAAGAGAGAGATCGAAGAAATCATGGGTGGAATGGGCATTAACTCAATAGAAGCGCTCCGGGGCAACAGACTTGCACTTCGCGGCGTCAGGATGACAGCTAAAGAGCTTGAAGTGCTCGGCATCAAGCATGCAGGAGAATGATATGGAAACAATCAATGCAAAGAGAATAAGAAATGAAAGCCTGAGCACAATCTCAAGACAGGGCGCAGGAAGATCTATAATGATGCATGGCTGCTGCGGCGAAAGATATATCGGCTGCGGCATGCGAGGAAATGAAATAACTATTATCGGCACGCCGGGCAATGCGCTCGGAGCCTTCATGAACGGTGGTTCGATAACAGTACGCGGAAATGGGCAGGATGCGGTTGGAGACACTATGAACGACGGCACTATCTACATTGATGGTTCCGTAGGCGATGCCGCTGGATATGCGATGAGAGGCGGAAAGATCTTTGTCCATGGAGACGCAGGGTATAGAGCAGGGGTTAATATGAAAGCATATGGCGAAAAAAGTCCTGCCCTTGTCATCGGAGGCTCTGCCGGAAGCTTTTTAGGCGAATATCTTGCAGGAGGAACGATCGTTGTTCTCGGACTGGGGAAGAAACGCAATTCTCCACTGACAGGCTTCTTCTGCGGAAATGGTATGTATAATGGAAAGATCTTCCTCAGAACAACGGAGATCCCTATCGGACTTTCAAAGCATCTTATAAAACGCTCTGCAACCGATGAAGAGAAAAAGAATGAGTTGACGCCCCTTATCGAAGAGTTTGCATCTGTCTTCGATGAAGATTCATCAACCATCCTTCATGGGGATTTCATGGTCATTGAACCAGATCCCGATAATCGTTACAGAGAGCTGTACGCACAACTGTGATACAGCCCTTATCATCAGAATGAACGGAGAAGCGCCATGTGCTCTTTAGCCTTGGCGATTCTTTCTTCAGCCTCTCTCTTCTTTCCTCTTTCCTTTTCGATAGCTTCAGCCTTTGCATGAGAGATGAAGTTCTCATTCGAAAGCTTCTTCTCAGAGGCCTCCAATAGAGCCTCTGCTTTCTTCATCTCCACATCCAGTCTTCCAAGCTCTGCTTCTATATCGATAGCATCGCGGACAAAGACAAACGCCTCGAAGCCCACGGAGGAAGCAGGGAATGCTCCCGATACATCTTCGCTTCCATCTGTATCGATAACAACCGAGGATGCACCCATAAACGTTGCAAGGAGCTTCGTCTCCGAGGAAAGGAATGAAGCCTCTTTACCGGCCATTATCCTGATTACGACCTTTAGTTTCTTCTCCGGTGCAATCTGGAGATTGGCCCTTGCAGCTCTCACCACCCTAGCGCTCTCCTGTAATAGCGATACCAGAGCCTCGCTCTCCTTATCCTCAAGTGCACTTTCATACACAGGGTATTCTGCGGCTATTACATCACCTTTGTGGTTAGGAAGCTTCTGATAGATTTCCTCCGTGATGAATGAAAGGAATGGATGCATAAGGCGCATACTGCGCTCAAGGATATCAATAAGGATAGAGACAATCGCATCCTTCTCTTCATCGCTTCCGTTTAGAAGCCTTGGCTTCGATGCCTCTACATACCAGTCGCAGAAATCATTCCAGAAGAATGAGTAGATAGACTGCGCAGCCTCGTTGAAACGATAGCTTGCCATCGCATCCTCAATCGTCTTTGCAGCCTTGTTAAAAGAAGAGTAGATCCACTTATCCATCGTAGATAGCTTCTCTCTCTCGATCTTGATAAGATTCCTTCCCTCAAGATTCATCAATAAGTAGCGCGTTGCGTTCCAGATCTTGTTTGCAAATCTTGACCCAAGACGGAATGAATCCATATCAATCATGACATCCTGACCTTGAGCGGCAAGATAGCAGAGCGTGAACTTCATCGCATCAGCGCCGTATTTATCAATAACCTCAAGCGGATCGATGCCATTGCCGAGAGACTTTGACATCTTTCTGCCTTTTATATCCCTGACAAGTCCTGTAATTACGATATCGTGAAAAGGCGCCTTTCCAATAAACTCTTCAGAGGCCATTATCATGCGGCTGATCCAGAAGAATATGATATCGTATGCAGAGACAAGCGTATTTGTCGGGAAGAAGTTCTCCATGTCCGCTGTCTTCTCGGGCCAGCCAAGCGTCGAGAACGGCCAGAGCCAAGAGGAGAACCAAGTATCCAGCACATCGTTTTCCTGTTCGACATTATGAGAATGGCAGTGCGTACATTCCTCGATATCCACCCTAGAGACCATCATCTCTCCGCAGTCATGGCAGTACCATACAGGAATCCTATGACCCCACCAGAGCTGACGTGAGATACACCAGTCACGGATGTTTTCCATCCAGTGGACATAGGTATTTTCCCAGCGTTTTGGATAAAATTCGATATCTCCATTCTTCCAAGCAGAAAGCGCTTTATCTGCAAGGCTTCTCATAGAAACGAACCACTGTTCTGATAGATATGGCTCAACTGTCGTATGACAGCGATAGCAATGCCCAACGTCATGAGCGTGGTCAGTGACCTTCACAAGGTAGCCACCCTTCTCAAGATCTTCAACGACAAGGCTTCTTGCTTCTTCTGCCATCATGCCTCTGTATTTTTCTGGAACATTCTCATTGAGCGTACCATCAGGATTGAGAAGGTTTATTGCTTCAAGGTCATGGCGCTTTCCACATTCAAAGTCATTCGGATCATGAGCTGGTGTAATCTTTACCATACCAGTTCCGAATGTCATATCGACAAAACGATCGGTAATAACAGGAATCTTCCTATCTGTAAGTGGTAGCAGAAGTTCCTTTCCGACTACATTTTTGTATCGCTCATCATCGGGGTGAACAGCAACTGCCGTATCGCCGAACATCGTCTCAGGACGTGTCGTTGCTACAGTGATCCATCCAGAACCATCTGCATATGGATACCTTACATCATAGAGCTTTCCCGGTACGTTTTCGTACTCTACCTCATCATCAGCCAGCGCTGTTCCGCACTTTGGGCAGTAGTTGACAAGGTATTTGCCTTTATAAATAAGTCCACGTTCATAGAGCGTGACAAAGGATTCCCTTACAGCCTGGGAAAGACCTGCATCCATTGTGAAGCGCTCATGCTCCCAATCACAGGAACAGCCCATCTTTTCAAGCTGTCCTTTGATGATGTCATGATGCTTGTCTTTTACCTGCCAAGTTCGTTCCAGAAACTTCTCACGTCCAAGATCCTGACGTGTAAGGCCTTCCTTCTGGAGCTGTCTTTCGACAACATTCTGCGTTGCAATTCCGGCGTGATCCGTTCCCGGAACCCATAGCGTCGGACGTCCATGCATCCTCTGATAACGGACGATTATATCCTGAAGGCTATTGTTAAGCGCATGTCCCATGTGAAGGATGCCCGTTACATTCGGAGGTGGCATGACGACAGAAAAATGCGGTTTTTCAGAAGGGACAGGCCCGAACTCGCCTTTCTCCTTCCACGTTTTATAGATGCGATCCTCAAATTCCTTCGGGTCGTACGTTCTGGATAACTCGACTGCTTTCATACAATCATCCTCCGAAAAATCGCTAGGATTCTACCAAATTAGAGAATCAGCAACAATACAGGGCCGTTTCATGAAAGAGATCCTAAGGACAACATCTTACCGCTCTCTGCATCGAAAAGCACAATGCCTTCCCCAACAATAGAAAAGGACATACTCAGGCTATGAGAATAGTCGACGCTGCCGAATACAACGGCTGTAATCATATCCTCTCCAACCTTAACCTTTACAGTTGTCTCCATGCCAGATGGAAGTGTTGTATATACAATGCCTTCAAAAGATCCGCTGCCGAGCGATATAAACTCAGGCCTAATTCCGATTACGATATCCGAGATGTCTGGAAGAGTATTTGATGCATGGAATGTAACATTCCGCCCAAGAATCTCCATCTCGAATTCCTTCTCGCCCGTTTTCTTTCCGTTTGCTTTGATGAAATTCATCGTAGGATTTCCAACGAAATCTGCAACAAAAAGGTTCACAGGTCTGTCATAGACGACAAGCGGTGGATCATACTGCTGAAGAACGCCTTTATCCATTAGACAAATCTTCGTTGCAAGCGCCATTGCTTCCATCTGGTCATGGGTAACATACACAAATGTCGAATCTGTATCGACATGGAGCCTCTTGAGCTCTGATCTCATCTCAAGGCGAAGCTTTGCATCAAGGTTGGAAAGAGGTTCATCCATAAAGAGGACTTTCGGGCTTGGCGCAAGCGTTCTAGCAATAGCAACCCTCTGTTGCTGTCCGCCAGATAATTCAGAAGGAAAGCGGTGCTCAAACTGCTCTATTTTCAAGAGAGACATCATCTCTTTTACACGTTTTGATATCTCGGTTTTGTTCCATTTAAGATTCTCTAGCCCGAATGCAATATTCTCATACACTGTCATATGCGGCCAGAGCGCATAGTTCTGAAATAGAAATCCTATATCGCGTTTTGCAGGTGACACATCTATTCCCTTCTCGCTATCGAAGACAACAGTATCTCCGATTGTGATACGTCCCTCAGTGGGAGTCTCAAGTCCTGCTATCATACGAAGCGTCGTCGTCTTTCCACATCCAGAAGGCCCTAGCAGCGTTATGAAATCCCTATCTTCTATTACTAGGTCAAGATCATTGACCGCTACGAATTTATCAAAGCATTTTGTTACATGTTCCAGTACGATTTTCGGCATATCAACCTCCGATTCCTTTGTCGATGCTTGCGCCTGTAAGCTTATTCGTTAAGAACTGCACAGCAAGGACGATAACGATTATCAGAAAATTTATCCCATTGGATATCTGTGTTAATCCATTCACTTCGAAATCCTGCAACACGACAGTGATAATTGCTCCAGGCGCCGCAAGGAGCACAAAGAGCGAAAGCTCTCTCATGCTGGAAATGAACGGAAGAAGATAACCGGAGATAAAGCTTGCTTTCTGTATAGGAAAGAGTATTCTCCCCATTCGCTTCCACCACTTAACACCAATAACCTGAGCTGCTTCCTCTATCTCTGCCGAGACCTGCATCATTGCATTTGCACCGCTACGTGAGGCAAATGGAAGGAATTTTATACCTCCAACGAGTATCAAAAGGAGTATAGACCCTCTGAGAAAGGAGAATGAAGGTATATATGAAACAGAGAGATAGACCGCACCGAAGCTCATTGCAGGAATTAGATAGGGGAAAAATGCCATATTAGAAACCCAACGTGCAAGTCTAGAACCGCGTTTACGCGCAGCGGCATATCCAATGAGTATTCCGAATGTTCCTGAGATAATCGCGACAAAGAACGACACGACAAGGCTTCTTCCGAGCGCTGTCCATATTGTCTTGTTTCTTAAAATCCCTTGTGAAGAACCGAATACGCGCGCTTCCAGATTTTCCGTTGTTGTCCAGTAGAAAAGAGTAAGCGTTGAGAAGTCGCCAGGAACTTCCAGAAGACTTTCAAGTGCAAATGATACGAGCGGGACAATGGCAAAGAAGACCGAGATTACCATGATGATCACAGTGATGGGAACCCTCGCCTTTCCAAGTTTAACCAGTGATACCTGCCCGGATTTTCCACTTATAGTAGTGAAGGACTTTCGTTTGCCTGTCATGCTGTTGTTAATTGAAAGAATGATCACAGAGAATACAAGGAGCACGATTGCAACGACAAAGCCCTGACCTTGCATGGCGGCAGTATTGAAGAGCGATCGCATTGTCGTTGATACTGTCGGAAATGATCCATTCTTATTCAAGAATGCAGGGACAGTATAACTTGATATGCTACTTGAGAAGACAAGAAGCACAGTGGAAACAAGAGCAGGTGCGACAATAGGAAGGGTTATACGTGTCAATATTTTAACGCGCGATGCCTTAAGCACAGTCGCAGCCTCTTCGAGATTTGCATCCATATTCCGCAATATTCCACCTATAAGAAGGTAAGCAAATGGCGCATAGTGTATTCCAAGGCACATTGCGCAAGGAAAGAAACCATAGAGCATCCATTCAGGAACGCAGATGCCGGTAAAACTTTCGAGAAGTCCTACTTGGTTGTAACAAGCAACAATCTTGCTATTCTTGAAGAAATTCTCCCAGAACATGGCAATAGACCAACTAGGCATGATGTACGGAAAGACGAAAATCGTAGATAAAAATTTCTTGCCGGGGATGTCTGAGCGCGTTATAAACCATGCGACAGTCCCTCCGAATCCGACTGCAACGATACAAGAGACTATCGCCATTGTTACCGAGTTCAGAAGCGGTCGCCAAAATGTCCTAAAAGAATAACTATACAGCTTCTCTGTCAGAAGCGTCTTCCAATGGTAAGTGGTAAATGAGCCCACAGGCTTTCCTACATCTCTGATTTCTCCTGCATGTACGACAAAAGAATCACGCAAAAGCGAAAAGAGAGGGAAAAGAACTGTAAGGACAAGAATCACGAAGAAAATAATCGTTATAACATTTGCAGGCTTCGAGATATAACTATGCGCATTATTCAGAAGCCTTGAAGCAGTTTTTCTAGATTTATCCATAAAACTCCAGAGGGAGGTTTCCCTCCCTCGAAAAAAGATTACATTACGAGACTTCTGATATATGTACTTGCTTCTCTATATACAGAATTGATGTAGTCGATATCTTCGACGATTGCGTTTTCAAGCCATTTAGATAACGTATGATCACCATCAACAACAGAAACATCTGGGTTCACAGAGTAGTAGCCTTCGCTATCCCAGCCACTTGAGAATCCATCCTCCATGCACAGGAATTCAAAGAGGAGACATGCTGTATATGGAAGTCTTGCAGTAGTAGGAATCAAGAGCCACATCTTATAGAAGTATGCTTCAAATCCTTCAACAGAAACATTCCAGCCAGTTACAGCAAGGTCTTCATGATAGTCGTTTGTATCAGGATAATCTTTGACCTTATTGAATGGTGCATAGACAACCTGACCTGTCGTCATCGTTGTCATATTCTTTACAGCAGTCGTATCAGAGCTATGCCATGTCGTAACATTGCCAATCATTTCACTTACAAACTTATACCCGATGTTCTTATATCCATCATTGCCAGCATAAGGTACTCCGAAATATGACTCATATGCTTTAGCAAGCTTTTCGCATGATTCATCGCTTGTAAGCATGATTAAAAAGTTCATATTTACATTCTCGGTTGCAGGATTCTGAAATGAGAGCTGATGAACGCCCTTGAGGGTCTCTCCATCCTTTCCTGTAAGCTGCCAGATATTGGAAATATAATCCAGTCCATATTCAGGATTGGTTCTATTCCAAATGAAACATTTACTTACATATAGCGCTGTAAGCGGATTGAGATCGCTATCTGAAAGCTGTGCAGATTTCGGCACATAACTAAGCGTATAACCTGTATCAAGAAGCATTGACTGGAGCGAAGATCCATCCTGCACCATCACAGCATCTGAAACATATTGATTCTGACCAAGAGCAGTCGTAAGTTCAGTGTAGAGCGCCTGATCCTTGGTAGAACTATAATCCTCATAACTGAACCATGGATATTTTTCCTGGAATGCGGCAAGAACCTTTCTAAGTCCTGAAGAAGAGCCGCGCGCAACGAATTTGACGCCAGAGTTCTCGAACTCAGCCTGAGCAGCGGCTTCAAGCTCTTCCATAGTCATGGCCTCAGCTGAAGCTATTGTATCAGCAACACTTGCGCCTTGGCTTTCGCCTGAGCCACTTGCAAAGCAAAACGCTGTAGATATTGCAAAGATGAGTACAATAGCCATTATTTTCTTTACCATTATGACCTCCTAAGTTTTTACAGAATTTTAACACTAAAATTACTGTATTGCTAAACAAACTCGAATATTTTCGCCAATTTGCATATGTGCTGGAGTATAATCGAACGTAAGGAGAGAAGCTCTTATGAAGAAAATATTGTTCGCAGCCTCTGAGTGCGTACCTTTCGTAAAGACAGGAGGACTTGCGGATGTTG
>CAZURL010000016.1:0-23317 GCA_964623005.1 uncultured Spirochaetaceae bacterium | reverse complement strand
ATGGGAATCAACCCATCATACGAAGCTTCCAGATTGGTTTTGTCTCCGTTTTGCCCAGCATCGCCCTTGCTACTTCCCTCATTATTCCTGATACTCAAATCATGCATAAGTCGATATTAACAGTTGTCGGTAAAGATCAGGTTGGCATCATCGCCAAGGTATGCACATATCTTGCAGGAAGCAATGTGAATATTCTTGATATATCCCAGACTATCGTTGATGGATTTTTCAATATGATGATGATTGTCGATACCAATGCCTCGACAAAAGAGTTCAGTACGCTCTCCTCAGAACTCGATGAAGTTGGAAAGCAAATCGGTTGCATAATAAAGCTTCAGAGAGAAGAAATCTTCGAAAGCATGCAGAGGATCTGACATGATTAATCTCAATGAAGTAATAGAGACCAATTCGATGATCGAGAAGGAGAACCTAGATGTGAGGACTATCACACTGGGGATATCGCTTCTTGAATGCATGTCTGATTCTGTTGGTAATCTGACAAGAAAGATTTACGACAGGATCGCATATACTGCACGCGACCTTGTCAAAACGGGAAACGAGATCGAACGCGACTATGCAATAAAGGTAGTCAATAAACGAATCTCTGTAACACCGATCGGCCTTGTCGGTGCATCTTGCTGTAAAAGTGTTGATGACTATGTGAAGATCGCAGAGACCTTGGATAAGGTTGCGGAGGAAGTGGGGGTTAACTTCATCGGAGGTTTTTCAGCGCTCCCCGTAAAAGGTATGACAGAGGCTGAAAAGCTTCTCATCAAGTCCATTCCGCAGGCACTTTCTTCAACAGAGCGCGTCTGTTCCTCTGTAGCGCTTGGCTCCACAAAGGTCGGCATAAACATGGATGCGGTTGCTCTGATGGGGAGAATCATAAGGGAGAGTGCAGAACTTACTGCCGATAAGGACTCCATCGCCTGTTCGAAGCTCGTTGTTTTCTGCAATGCTCCCGATGATAACCCATTCATGGCTGGCGCTTTCCATGGCGTAACGGAAGCTGATGCGGTTATCAATGTAGGCGTAAGTGGGCCTGGGGTTATAAAACACGCAGTCGAGAGTGTAGGAAATGGTGATTTCGGCCTTCTTGGCGAGACAATCAAGCGTACGGCATTCAAGATTACACGTCTTGGACAGCTTGTTGCACAGGAGGCTTCAAGGCGCATGGGCATACCATTCGGGATTGTAGATCTTTCTCTTGCGCCAACACCAGCTATCGGGGACTCTATATCCGATATAATCGAAGCAATGGGCATCGAAAGCACAGGAGCACCCGGAACGACAGCAGCGCTTGCGCTCTTGAATGATCAGGTAAAGAAAGGCGGAATCATGGCATCAAGCTATGTAGGAGGATTATCGGGGGCTTTTATACCCGTCAGCGAGGATCAGGGGATGATCAATGCGGTGAATAGAGGTTCTCTCTCTATAGAAAAGCTTGAAGCAATGACGTGCATCTGCTCTGTTGGCCTTGATATGATTGCTATCCCAGGAGACACACCTGCATCCACGATTTCAGGGATTATTGCAGATGAGATGGCTATCGGTATGGTTAACCAGAAGACAACAGCTGTCAGGATAATCCCTGTCATCGGAAAAGGCGTAGGGGATACAGCGCACTTTGGAGGCCTTTTGGGTTATGCTCCGATAATGCCTGTAAGCAAGTTCTCCTCAGAGCGCTTTATCGCGCGAGGAGGAAGGATACCTGCACCTATACACAGCTTCAAGAACTGATCAGGCAAGAATCTCTTCAAGTGCTTTCTTCACATCCTCCCCGTGGGTTTTTGTGTTGACCTTCTTCCAGACCTTTGCAACATTACCTTCTCTGTCGATGAGGAAGGAGGATCGTATTACGCCAAGGCTTCTCTTGCCATAGAGAACCTTCTCGCCGTATGCGCCGTATTTTTCCATCGTGCTGTGATCTGGATCGCAGAGAAGCGTGAAATTAAGTCCATATTTATCGATGAACTTTACATGCGATGCGGCACTGTCTGGACTGATTCCAAGAACAGTGAGGCCGAGGGCGGAAAAGTCCGGCATATTGTCCCTGATAGAACAGGCCTCTGCCGTACAGCCTGGGGTATTGTCCCTAGGATAGAAATACACGAGGACATACTGCCCCCTGAAAGACTCGAGCGAAACATCATTTCCATTACTATCGCTTAGTGTGAATAGCGGTGCTTTTTCTCCAATTTCAATCATGCGTACAGTATACAAGAGTGATACGATGTACTCCATCTATGTTTTCCAATCGTACTTCTGTCATATTTAAGGTAGCTCTCACCAGCACTTATGTGATGTGCATGATGGAAGAGATTTTTATGCAATTGATGCAGTTTTATGAAGAAAGCGGAAATATACGCTGTAAAAAACGTGATGAGGTTTCATTCATTTGCCCTCTGGTGTACTTTAGTATATTCTTAGATATATAGGAGCTTAGATGAATACTAATAACGATCTTATCCTGAAAAATGTGAAAGCTAGGGAAAATGCCCTTTTTCGTAATGTTTATTTATGGATGACTGTGGGCTTGGCAATAACGGCAGCGGTCTCTTATGGATTATCACAATCTGCAACGTTTGTGCGTTTCTTCTATACGAATCCTGTACTGACAATCATTGCGTTTATTGTGGAGATTGCGCTTGTGATGGTGCTTTCTGCACGCATTGAGAAGCTTTCCACGGGCAGTGCCATTGCAATCTTTGTCGCATACGCTGCTGTGACAGGGATGACGTTCACATCGATTTTCCTTGCATATACAGGGGTTTCGATTGCCTCGGCATTCCTCTCTGCAACCGCTGTATTTGCAGCAGGCGCCGTATATGGAACTGTCACAAAGAAGAGCCTGAAGAACTGGTCGGGCTACCTTTTCATGGGGCTTATAGGTCTTCTTATTGCATCTCTGGTCAATATGTTCCTGCGTTCGTCTTCGTTTGATTTCATTATTTCAATCATAGGCGTATTGCTCTTTGTTGGCCTTACTGCTTGGGATAGCCAGAAGATTTCGGATATGAACAATACGTTCGGCTCAGTTATGTCGAAGGAAGAGCTGACGAAGATCTCGATACTCGGAGCACTCGATCTCTATCTCGATTTTCTGAATATCTTCCTATATCTCCTGCGTCTCTTTGGAAGAAGCAGTGATAAATAATGAGACTCATCTTGTCTTTGAGGGCCCTGATACCCTCGTCTATTGGAAGGAGAGTGGAATCCCTACCGTGCCGCTTAGGAGGACGATAGATGGAAAGACTCTCCTTTCCATTGTAGGGGCATCTTATCCTGAGACACGTTGCTGTCATGGTGATAACGAATGGGAAGGCGGTGTTATCCACCGTTTAGATACGCCCACAAAAGGTTTGGTTCTCATTGCTCGTAACCAGAAAGCATATGATGCTCTGATACAGCAGCAGAAGAAGGATATGATATCAAAGGAGTATATCGCAAGAACTTCTTCGGGTAGAGCTATCGATGAAGGTTTTGAGCCGTTTCCTTTTCTTCCGATCGAGGATGGACCGTCTTCCATAACATCCTATTTCCGTCAGTACGGGAAAGGTGGAAAGAGTGTTCGTCCTGTCTGGGCAAATGAATGGAAGAAGAAAGGAAAGGTATATACAACTGCTTTTGTGCCTGAAGAGGATGGTGTTTTCCGTTGCACTATCACAAAAGGCTTTCGCCATCAAATCAGAGCCCACCTTGCTTGGGCAGGTTATCCTATTCTTGGCGATGTGCAATACGGAGGCCTCGATACTGATGATTTCGGCCTTGAGGCCATAAGCATCAGCTATATTGAGCCGTGCTCTGGCCGCCGCTTAACGATATCGATCTAGTCCTCGTCTTCTTCCTCTTCGAAGGTTTCTTCTATAAGGACATCTTCATCCTTCGAGGTGACAATCTCTATCTTTCTCTCTATCTCGGAGAGCGTCTTGTTAAGCTTCTTTCCAAGCTCTGTCGCTTCCTCATATAGCTTGATAGCATCCTCAAGCCCTGTATCTTCCTTTTTCAGAAGATCTGTTATCTCTTCCATCCTCTTGAGATCTGACTCAAAGCTCATCGTTATCCTCCACTGTTGAGACTATGCTTCCTCTGAAAAGCCTCGTCCGTATTTTCTCACCGGGCTTTACATCCTCTTTGCACTTGATCACCGCGCCGTTTTCGTCTGTTGTGAGCGAGTAGCCGCGTGAAAGTATAGAGAGCGGTGAGAGCGCTTCTGTCTCTCTTATGACAGCGCTAAGCGCTAGTTTTCCATTTTCAAGGCGATTTCTGAGCGCTCTCTCTGCCTCTTGGATGAGCGCCCTCGTTTCCTCTCTTTTCTCATCGACCCTCTTTCTCATAAGGCGCTCGATCTCTTCTTCATTCCATCCGATCTGGTTTTCACACATCGCCGCTCTCATTTTCAGCATACGCCCAAGCTCATCCATTGATGGGATTCGCTTCTTGAATGAGGCAATGCGTCTATCGAGAAGAACTTTGTATCCCTCAGCTTTCTGAAGCCTGCTCTCTGCTCTGGCAATGCGACGTCTCATCTCTGCATTGATCAAAGAAAGCGCATTATTCAGCCTTGTTTTTCGTCTAAATGCGCTTTCTGTAACGATCTCTGCCGCAGCAGATGGTGTTGGGGCGCGCTTATCTGCAACATAATCAGAGAGCGCCCAGTCTATTTCGTGCCCCACTGCTGATATAACAGGAATAGTAGATTCATGTATTGCTTCAATGACCTCGGGTTCGGAGAATGCCATCAGATCCTCTTGGCTTCCGCCGCCTCTGCCAACGATTATCACATCGGCAACCATAAAATTATTTGCTTGTCTTATACGTGAGGCTATCTCATATTTAGCACTCTCCCCTTGTACAGCCGCGGGAAGGATAATGATGTTTATGCCAGGCGCTCTGCGTTTTGTGATGTTCAGTATATCGCGGATAGCAGCTCCTGTAGGGCTTGTCACGACAGCAATCCGGGAAATATCCTCTGCAATTGCTTTCTTTTTGTCTTCATCAAAGTAGCCGAGGCTTCTGTAGTAGTCCTTTCTCTTCTCTATAATCTCCGCAAGAGCACCTTCACCCATTATCTTCATCGCCCTGATAACAAATGTGAGCCTTCCATTTTTTGCGTAGTAAGAGACGGAGCCTTTTGCGATTACAAGATCGCCGTTCTTTGGCATTGACATTGAATACTGGGCGGAGCGGAAGACCGCAGAGTCGATCGTGGCATCGCTATCTTTGAGCGTGAAGTACCAGTGGCCTGTCGAAGAAGGCCTCATGCCAGACACCTCACCCTGTATCGTCAGTTCAGAAAAAAACTCCGCGATAGTATCCCGGATAAGTCCATTTGCTTCGCTGACTGTCAAGGTTTTTCCTATGATGTCGTAAGATGCCATGACGCTATTCTAAGATTACGGATGGTGGAAGGGCAAGAGATTGCTGGATGTTAAAACCTTCGTATAAGATGCAAAAAGGCTGTAACACTTTGATACGTTACAGCCTACAATTTACAGATTAATGTTAGCCAGAAAGGCCGTTTCCGGTTACGGCCTTGAAAGACCTTAGTCTTCCTCGATAGCACCCTGTGGGCAAACGCTTGCACAGGTTCCGCAACTGATGCATGCATCTGCGTCAATCTGATAGATATCTCCTTCAGAGATAGCGCCTACTGGACACTCGCCCTGACATGATCCGCAAGCGATACAGCTGTCAGTAATCTTATAAGCCATAGTTAAACTCCTTTCTGCGTAAAGCAGTTTGTCATTCTGCTTTGAATGTACTCCCAGAAGGGTTTTCAGTCAACTGTTTTGATGCAGGTATTTCATGATTATAGAATAAGTTAGCTATAGGTAACTTATTTGAGCCTGGATAGTTCTAGGTCGATTGCATCTGCTATAAACCATACGATTGAGATGTTCATCCAGATACCAGAAGCACTGAAAAACATGAAAGAAAGAAGACTGAGAGGACACGTAGGTGAGGCGTATTACCGTAAAAACAAGTATGTTATAGGTTGTTCTGTAACACGGTAAATTCCATATACGAGGAAGAGATAGCCGGTGAGTATAAACATTGGGATTAGATAAGTCTGTCCTGTATTTAGCGCTCTCAATGCATATTAAGAACAGCTTCTTGAAAAGAGAAGAACAAAGTGCATGAAGACATTCATAGACGGGTATGCTGAGCTGACTGCATAGTCTGCATTACTCGATACACAGTTAGACTTCGTTGTTTGTGATGGTATGTTGTGGCAAGTTTCAGTATTTTCCGTTACTATTTTCCGCATGAAAAAGCTTGTTATTGCCGAAAAGCCTTCGGTTGGACGTGAGATAGCCAGAAATCTTTCCTGCCCTATAAAGGAAAAAGGATATTCCGAAGGATCTGCATATATTGTTACATGGGCGCTTGGCCACTTGGTCGAGCTTGCAGAACCTCAGCACTATTCTGAGCGCTATAAGAGATGGTCGCTTGATACGCTTCCAATGCTTCCGGAGACACTTGATGAAGTTGTTATTGAGGAGACGAAGGAGCAGTTTGATATAGTAAACTCGCTTATTAAGCGTGATGATGTCGAGAGCGTGGTTATTGCAACCGATGCAGGACGTGAAGGAGAGCTTGTTGCGCGTTGGATACTCAAGATGGCCGGCTATGACGGCAAGGCGGAACGACTCTGGATTTCCTCGCAGACAGAGAAAGCCATAAAGGAAGGTTTCCAGTCGCTTCGCCCTGCATCTGATTACGATAATCTCTATCATGCGGCATATTGCCGTGCAGCGGCTGACTGGTATGTCGGCATGAATGTGACAAGGGCGCTTACTTGCTTTTATGATGCAAAGCTTTCTGCCGGAAGGGTGCAGACGCCAACGCTTGCGCTGATGACGGAGAGAGAGGATGAGATCGAGAGCTTTGAAGGTAAGTATTACTATACCGCTCGTGCCGATTTCGGAATCTTCTCCGCTTCATACTATCCAGAAGAAAACTCAATCCGCTTCCAAAGCGATGAAGAGGCGGAAGAACTCAAGGCTTTTGCAGGAAAGAAGGGCAATGTCGTTTCAATGGTAAGCGAGGAAAAGAGCGATCCTGTGCCGCAGGCATATGACCTGACTGAGCTTCAGCGGGATGCTAATATCGTGCTGGGCTTCTCTGCAAAGGAAACGCTTGATACATTGCAGCGCCTTTATGAAGTGCATAAGATCGTGACATATCCGAGAACGGATTCCAGATACATCACTGAGGATATCCTCCCGACGCTTCCTGATAGAATCAAGGCGCTTTCTTCAACGATCTTCTCTCGTCAGGTGGATGAATACCTTGCCTCAGGATTCAGAAGCGATAATCCGCGTTTTGTGAATAATGCGCTTGTTTCCGATCACCATGCTATTATCCCAACGGAGGAACCTGTCCATCTCGATAAGCTCTCTCCTTCTGAGGCAAAGCTCTGGCAGCTGATTGCGCTTCGTTTCCTTGAAGTGATAGGCGAGGATTATCAATACAAGACGACGACATGCATAGTCGATGTTGAAGGAAAATCCTTCAAGACACGGCTCTCTATTCCTACGAAGAAGGGTTATCGCTCTGTTGCAGAGAGTGCAGGTATAAAGAGCGCATCTTCTCTTGCTGAGGATGGAGAGAACAGTTTCGGCCTTATGAGTATCAAGGAAGGTACAGAGGTCACGGTTGAAGGGATAAAGGTCAGGAAGAATGTCACAACGCCTCCTGAAAGATATACCGATGCAACGCTTCTCTCTGCGATGGAGCATGCAGGTCGCTTTGTCGATGATGCGGCCTTGAAAGCGAATCTTGGAAATGGACTTGGAACGCCGGCAACGCGTGCTGATATGATAGAGAAACTTGTGCAGAACAGGTATATCGAAAGGGAAGGCAAGCACTTTATACCGACGGCAAAGGGCAGGGAAGTTGTACGGTTGGCGCCCGAGGTTCTTCGCTCTCCGGAGCTTACCGGCGAATGGGAAGGCCGGCTTGAGCGTATAAGCAAGGGCAAGGAAGATCCGGATGCATTCATCCGGGATATAAAGAAGATGGCGGCAGATCTTGTAAAGGAAGTGGAGAAGAGCGATATGGTCTTCGCACCTAAGTTCAAGGATACGCGTAAATGCCCATACTGCAATAATGATATGATGAAAGCTGTCGATGACGATGGTTCTGTGCACTATATCTGCCAGAAGCTTTCCTGCCAGTATGAAGAGAAGGATGTCAGGATAAAGGTTGAGACAGGTGCTCCGGCTGTGAAGAAGGTCACGACAGGCCCTGATGGGAAAGCACGTGTGACGATAAACCTGAAAGGCGGGGTAAAGCTTCCAAAGGCGGTATATGAAACAAAGACTGTCGTTGTCCGAGAATCGAAGAGGGCATATAAGCGGGACACAAGACGCGACAACGATATGCGCCATTCGTCCTCAAGGCATTCATCCTCTGACTTTTCCGGAGGTACGATGGCTGACTTCTTCCGTCTGAGCAAAGAGCGGAATGAAAGAAAGGGAAGCAAGAGAAAATGAGAGTATTTGAGTATAAGACGAGAGTGTATTATTCCGATACAGATTGCGGTGGCATTGCCTATCATTCACATTACCTTGACTGGGCTGAACATGGAAGAACGGAGATGCTTAGGGAGATCTATCCAGGGAGGAGGCAGACTGAGATTATGAATGACGATCATCTGATGATTGTCGTGAAGTCAATCAACATCGAGTATAAATCCCCTGCATATCTTGAAGATGAAATTACGGTATATACAGAGACTATCGATGTCCAGCATGTTTCCTGCACGCTTAGGCAGCGGATAATGAGGGATGATACGCTTCTCTCCGATCTCACAGTCCGTATTGCTTTCATCGATAGCGAGTCAAAGAGACCGAAGAGAGTGCCTGAGGATATGCTCAGAGCCTTTGAAGGATGATTATACGGGGCTTTCAGAAACTTACGCTTGTGGATTACCCTGCGCATGTCGGGGCAATCCTGTTTCTCGGCGGCTGCGACTTTCGCTGTCCGTTCTGCCAGAATGCATCGCTTCTCGATGCTGGAAGCGAGGATGCGCTATCGGAAGAGGACGTATTCTCCTACCTCAAGAAGCGAAAAGGAATGCTTGACGGTGTGGTCGTCACGGGTGGAGAGCCGACTGTCCAGAGCGATCTCATTCCATTTCTATCCTCACTCAAGCGTCTTGGCTATGCTGTGAAGCTCGATACAAATGGCTACAGGCCACGTGTTATGAAAGATGCTGTAAGAGAGGGGGTTGTCGATTATATTGCAATGGATATAAAGAACAGCCTTGATAACTATGCGCGTACTGTCGGCATCAGTAATTTCGATCCTGCTTTAATCGAAGATAGCCTTACTTTCCTTCTTGAAAATCATGTTGAATATGAGCTACGCACTACTGTTGTGAAAGAACTTCATAGCGACGAGGATTTTGAAAAGATCGGAAAAATGTGCAGAGGCGCATCGAATTATTTCCTGCAAAGTTTTTCTGATGCAGGAGATATCCTCTCTCCTGGTTTCCATTCTCCTTCTATTGAGGACTTGGAAAGATATATGAGGATACTAAGGAAGAATATAGGAAATGTATCGATTCGCGATAGGTGATTGCGCTATATATGGCGTAATAGAAATTATATAACGCTTTCTGTCGCGTTTTTCTTATTGCATTCAATATCTGGATATGATACATTTTTCTCACTGATAGGGGGTAAGGATGTATCAAGTAACGAAAAGAGATGGCAAGGCTGTCTCATTTGATATCACGAAGATATCCAATGCGATAAAAAAGGCATTTGATTCACTTGAAAAACCTTATGACGAGAATGTCATAGACTTCATCGCTCTTAAAGTCACTGCGGATTTCTCTTCGAAGATCCATGATGGAAAGATTGCTGTTGAGGATATCCAGGACAGCGTTGAGAAGGTTCTCGGCGAGGCTGGCTATGGTGATGTTGCGAAGAGTTATATCCTTTACAGAAAGCAGCGAGAGAAGATGCGGAATATGAGTTCGACGATTCTCGATTATAAGAGAGTCGTTGACAACTATCTTCATCTGAATGACTGGAGGGTAAAGGAGAATAGTACCGTCACATATTCCGTCGGCGGCCTTATCCTTTCAAATAGCGGTGCAATCACTGCAAACTACTGGCTTTCTGAAATCTACGATGAGGAGATTGCGAATGCGCATCGCAATTGCGATATCCACATCCATGATCTCTCGATGCTTACAGGCTACTGTGCAGGTTGGTCTCTCAAACAGCTGATACAAGAAGGACTTGGCGGAATCCCGGGAAAGATCTCCTCTTCTCCTGCGTCCCACCTTGCCACGCTCTGTAATCAGATGGTCAACTTCCTTGGCATTCTCCAGAATGAATGGGCTGGCGCACAGGCATTCTCTTCTTTCGATACTTATCTTGCGCCGTTTGTAAGAAAGGATCATCTGACATACGACGAGGTCAAGAAGTGCATTGAGTCCTTCATCTATGGTGTAAATACGCCGTCGCGCTGGGGAACTCAGGCGCCATTCTCGAATATAACGCTTGACTGGGTATGCCCGAAGGATCTTGAGAATATCCCTGCGATTGTCGGCGGAAAAGATCAGGACTTTACCTATGGCGAGTGCCAGAGGGAGATGGATATGGTCAACAAAGCCTTCATCGAGATCATGATCGAAGGCGATGCAGAGGGCAGGGGGTTCCAGTATCCTATACCGACATATTCAATCACGAAGGACTTCGACTGGTCGGAGAGTGAGAACAATAAGCTTCTATTCGAGATGACGGCAAAGTATGGCACTCCGTATTTTTCGAATTACATCAATAGCGATATGGAACCAAGCGATGTACGCTCTATGTGCTGCCGTCTCCGCTTGGATCTGAGGGAGCTGAGGAAGAAATCGGGAGGATATTTCGGTTCAGGAGAGAGCACAGGCTCTGTCGGTGTTGTCACCGTGAATCTTCCGAGGATTGCATATCAGTCGAAGGATAAGGCGGACTTCTATCGCCGTCTTGACCGCATTATGGATATCTCGGCGCGCGCTTTGAAGATCAAGAGGACAATCATAACAAAGCTTCTTGACGAAGGTCTCTATCCATATACAAAACGGTATCTTGGCTCTTTCGATAGTCATTTCTCTACAATCGGGCTGGTTGGAATGAATGAGGCTTGTCTTAATGCCTCTTGGCTTGGAGTCAGCCTTACAGAGAGCGTTGCGGTGGATTTCGCTGTTGAAGTACTCGATCACATGAGAGAAAGGCTTTCTGATTATCAGGAAGAGTATGGTGATCTCTACAACCTTGAAGCAACTCCGGCTGAGTCTACGTCATACAGATTTGCAAAGCACGATGTTGAGGATTTCCCGAATATCATCACCGCATCAAGCGATGAAAAGAGGCCCTACTATACAAATTCCTCTCATCTTCCAGTTGGCTATACTGATGATGTTTTCCAAGCGCTTGATATCCAGGATAGACTCCAGACCCGTTATACCTCCGGGACGGTCTTCCATGCATTCTTAGGTGAGAAGCTTCCGGATTGGAGGAGCGCTGCAAAGCTCGTGCGTACTATTGCTGAGAACTATGAGATACCGTATTACACCCTCAGTCCTACATACTCTGTCTGTGCTGATCATGGGTATATTGCAGGAGAGGTCTATAAATGCCCTCACTGTGGAAAAGATACGGAGGTCTATTCTAGGATTACAGGTTACTATAGACCCGTGCAGAACTGGAATGAAGGAAAGAGCGAGGAGTTCAAAGAGCGTAAGACCTATGATATTAAGCATTCAATGCTTACACGTGGTATGGGTGAGGAGGATGAGCTTTTGCTCTTTACGACAAAAACCTGCCCGAACTGCCGTATAGCAAAGGCAGCTCTTGATAAATCAGGGATAAAATACCGCGTGGTAGATGCGGAGGAGAATCCTCAGCTGGCTAAGAAGTATGGCATTATGCAGGCGCCGACGCTTGTCTCGATAAAGAACAAGGATGTTTCTGTTATACCCGGCGCCTCTGCAATACGATCCTTCTCTGAAAACGCTGTGTAGGGGCTTCGGCTCCTACTTTGCGGCAAGTTTTCTCACTTGCTCTAAGCCTTTCTGGAAGTATTCTTCATCATCTTCGGGAGTGCCGACGCCAAGGAATTCATATTTCATTCCTATGTAGTCGGTCATCTCCTTGAACTGGCCCTCCAGTAATTCATACTCCTTGTCAGAGGGGTCTGACTCTCCATTCATGATTACCGTAAGCGTTTTTCCCTTGTAGTCCTCTTTATCAAGGGCATAGAGCCTGTCGATAATAGGCTTTATCGTACCTGTAACCTGCCACCAATAGATGGGGGATACGATAACAATCTTATCAGCGGCCTTGAACTTTTCGATAATGCTATTCATGTCATCGTTACGGAAACATTTCCCTTCTTTCTTGCAGTATGAACATGCGATACATGGTGCGACGCTGAGATTGCGTGCATAGATGATTTCTCCGCCATTTACGCTTCTGTATGTCTCGGCGATTCTGTCCGAATACTTTCCCTTTCTGGGGCTTCCAGCAATTATAAGTGTCATTTTCTTCTCTCCGATGGTGATTATATCATGCCTCTGTCGTTTGACACTCTTTTATGATAAGTGCTAACCTCCGGATGAACTTCGGGCAATAGCGCAGGGGTTAGCGTACAAGTCTGGGGGACTTGGGGTCGGCGGTTCAAATCCGCCTTGCCCGATTAGATGTTGCTGAATGTGGAGAATCTTACGATAAGAATCGGAAGGGAAGAGGCCGTGAGGTCATCTTCCTTTTCTGTTCCAGAAGGGTCTATTACTGCGCTTATCGGGAAATCCGGAAGCGGAAAGAGTCTGACCTGTCTTGCGCTATCTTCGCTTCTTCCGAAAGGAGCGATGGTCTCCGGAAGGATTCTCTTCAAAGGCGAGGATCTTCTTACGCTTTCTGAGGGGGATATCGAGAAAATACGGGGCAGAGGCATCTCGTATGTCTTTCAGGATGCCTATTCAGCGCTAAATCCAGTTTATACGATAGAAAAGCAATTGAAACGCATCAATCGCTCTGCTGATGTTAATAGGCTTCTATCACGTTTTTCTCTTGACGGTAAGGGAAAATCATATCCTTTTGAGCTTTCGGGGGGAATGCTGATGAGAGCTGAGGTTATGATGGCCGTTTCTCTTTCTCCTTCGCTTTTGATAGCCGATGAAATTACGGCAGCTCTCGACAGAGAAACCTCAGAATCCCTTATGAAAACGCTTTCATCGACAGTCTCGCCAGTCTCTTCCATCCTCCTTGTCACCCATGATCTGGATATAGCAGAACGTTATGCAGATCGCATAGTTGTGATGAATGAAGGCACTGTCGTAGAAGAAGGGGCTAAGGAGCGGGTTTTCTCATCTCCTTCATCTTTTTATACAAAGGAGCTTTTAAGCTGTCGGAATATGGAGAAAGATGAGCGTGGAAGACTCAGGGCTTCACATAAACGATAAGAAAGGTGAATCTTCCCGGTTTTGTTTTCTTAAAACCTTTTAAAGTAATAAAATATTCCGATGATCCTTGTAAATTTTCCCTAGAGTCCGAATCTTGACAGAATATAGGAAAGGTGCTAATGAGTCGGCGTGGAGTTACCATGCAGAGCGAAGTAATTGATGAAATCCTCAATGTTGAGGATGAAGCGGAGAAAATCATTGAGGATGCAAAGAGAGACGCTAGAGAATTGGTGAATAGCGCTCATGATAAAGCCGCTAAGATAATCAGTGATGCTCTCGAAAGTGCAAAAGAGCGTTCGAGGACAGAAATTGCCGCTGCAGAGGAAATCCTTCAGAAAGAGCTATCTGAGTACGAAGAGGAAAGGACGAGGCTTGATGAGAGTGAGAGGAAGATAGATGATGATGCGAAGGATCGCGCAGTTTCGCGTGTAGTCGATTGCATTGTCAAGATCGGAGAGTGAAGAGCATGGTTTCGGATTATGCGTTCGTAAATGCCAAGCTCAGAGCGCGCATCGGCATAATGCGTACATCCGGGCTCTTGGATGAGATGATTAAGGCGCCCAGCCTTGTTGAAGCGGTTTCCAAGCTTGATGGAACAAGATTCCAGCATATTGCTGAGATCTACAGAGCTACAGGCGATCTTCAGCAAGCTGAGCTTCAGATGATTGAAGAGGAGATTGCCACATCCAGAGAGATTGCCGGATATCTTCCAGAGCAGCCAGCAGAGTTTTTGATAACGCTTCTGGAGAAGACTGAGATCGATAACGTCAAGAACGCAATAAGGCTGTGGTATTCGGAGGTTGTCCGTCATCATCATATAAGCTATCGTTCGGCCTATGTCTGCCATAGCGTTATCGTGCATAAGATAGATTATGATAGGATCATCAATGCAGGGAGCTATCAAGAGATGCTCAAGGCGTTCGATTCGACGCCATATAAAGAGGTAGTTGAATCGTTTTCATTTGAAGCTCTTGCGGAGAAAGGACTCTTTTCCCTAGAGATAGCGCTTGATCATCTTTGGTTCTCGCATCTTAAGAGTGCGCTCTCTCATCTGAGGGGATGGGATAAAATCATTGCGGAGCGTATCTATAGGGTAGATGTCGATCTGAAGAATATATTGATGCTTATGCGATATAGCTATTATCATCATCTTGAGCCAAAGGAGCTTAAAACCGTCATCATTCCGATGGGATATATAGCGAAGGAAGCAGCGAGGAAGGGCGCTTTTGACAGCGAAGATCCGATACAAGAGCTTAAGGCCATTGTCAAGGGACATTATCCTCAGATAATGGAGGAGATCGACAGTATAAGGAGATCTGCCGATGATCTGACTGCAAAAGATGAGAATGCAAATCAGATTGTCAGAATTGAAGCTTTTCTTGCAGATACTAGACAGAAGGAATATCTGAAATTGCTTAGAGGGCATCCTTTTACAATGGGGATCGTTCTTGCGTACTTCTTTTTATACAAGCATGAGGATGCGATGGTATCTGCAGTGCTATCCTCAAAGCACTATAAATGGAATGAGTCAAGGATCAGGGGGGCCTTGGGATTATGAGCATGTTCACACAGAAGATGCGTATGCTTACTGCTGTCGTTTTAGACAGCGATAGGGAAAAGGTGGTTAAAGCACTTCTTGAGAAAGGCGTGATGGAGTTCGTGCGTATCGACTCACTGCCCGAAGACAAGATGAAGAAGCTCTCTGCCCATGCCTCATCCGTACCGCGCGCTGTCCTTACCGATATGAGAGTAAGGATTGAGACGCTGATAAAAGAGGGCGATATCATATTGCCGGATATCGAGGAGGTGGATATAAACGATCTTCCAGATCTCGATATGGATGCATCAAGGCGCGCTCTTGACCGTCTTTTTGGCTCGCTTGATACGATCAGGCGGCAGCAGAAAGAGATCAATCAGAAGATAAACTCATACCGTGAGATAATCCGTTATGCATCAGATGATAAGCAATACCTTGATATACGTGTCGGATTCACGACGCATGGAGATTGCAAGGATCTGGCAGAACGTCTTGAAACCATCGGTGGTGTATTTCTCTTTTCATCGCTTCCCTATATTTCTCTTACGCTCAGAAGGGATAGCGCCCGTGTAACCGATGCCATGGATAAGTTCGGCTGGACAGAGAGCACGGATCCTGAAGAACAGAAGAGTGCAATGGATGAGGCTGTCGGAGAGGCGAAAAACAGAATAAGCGCGCTTGAGAATGAACTTCTAATGCTTTCCGAGGAAGGAAAGAAGCGCATCCAGGATAAGAGCAATGAACTCAAGACATTGTGGACGAATGTACGTGTCCATGAACTTTGTGAGCATGTCGAATCGTTCTTCTCCTATACGAAGAACACAACGCTCTTCTCTGGATGGGTGCCGGCAGATGATAAGGAAGAGATCTCAAAGCTCATATACGATGCAACCAATGGCAAATGCATTGTAGAGTGGACGGAAGCTTCGGAGGTTGAGGCTGGTTCTGTTCCTGTATCTATTACAAGTCCGAAGATCCTCAGCCCGTTCAGAAAGATGGTGGATAACTACAGTACGCCGGAATATGATTCGATAAATCCCACTATCTTTACGACCATTGCGTATCTCTGCATGTTCGCTCTGATGTTCGCAGATCTCGGACAGGGCTTTGTGCTTCTTCTTGTAGGTATTATAGGTACGCTTAGCTACAAGAAGCATCCGATGAAGAAGGATGGGATTCTCTCCCGTTATCTCTGCAATCTCCTTTTGTATCTGGGGCCGGCATCGATGATCGGAGGACTCCTTTTCGGTTCCTGTTTTGGTCTCTCGATATTCCCAGCGCTCTGGTTCAATTATGAAGCTGTCGTTGCCGGAGAGCCTCTTGGCGGCTTGGTGCAGACTGTTTACGATATCCTCGGAATAACGATTAAGTTCGGTATCTGCGTAATTTATCTCGGTCTTCTTCTGAACTGGATAAATCTTACACGCAAAAAACGTTATTTTGAGCTTATATTCGATAAGAACGGGCTTGTAGGCGGTGTGCTCTACACAATTGGGATCTGGTTTGCATTCGGCTTTGTGGAGTCCGGATACAAGACATTCCCCAGTGCGCCGTGGTTCATGCCGATACTTGCAATCTGTCTTGCCCTTATCGTTGTGAAAGGGCCGGTTGGATATATACTTGAAAGAAAACGAGGAGGGGAGAAGGAGAGCGTCAGCCGTGTTTTCATTGATACGATCATGGACTTTGTCGTTGAGGCGCTTGAAATCTTCTCTGGTTTTCTTTCAAATACGCTTTCGTTCATGAGGGTCGCGGGACTTGGGATTGCTCATGCCTCGCTGATGTCCGCTTTCTATGAAATGGCGCAAATGCCTGACAATATTGTCTTCGCTATCCTCATCGCTATTGTTGGTAATGTCCTCGTAATTGTTCTTGAAGGCCTTTCCGCTGGAATCCAGTCGCTCAGGCTCAACTATTACGAGTTCTTTACAAAGTACTTTACAGGCCACGGTATAGCTTTTGAGCCGGTGGGGCTTAAGAGCAAGGTGGCTGACTGATAGGAGGGTCATGAAATGACCGCATATGCATTCAGGAAAAAGATTCGTCTTTCGTTTCTCTTCACAATTGCACTTCTTGTTGCTACCGCATTTTTCTTTACTCCGACGCTCCATGCAGCAGGAGAAGCTGTTGTGAACGGAAACCATGATGTAGCATGGGTCTGCCTTGCAGCAGCTCTGGCTTTTGGCTTCGGCGCACTTGGAGCAGGTTTTGCTATCTCCAATGTAGGTTCTGCCGCAATGGGAGCGATTTCGGAAAAGCCGGAGATTGCAACCAACGCCCTTATCTTCATCGCTCTTGCAGAAGGTCTCGTCGTATTTGGTTTCATCACGGCACTTATGATTCTCGGTAAGGTATGACATGGAGTATTTCGTCATAGGCGACGAAGACACTGTGCTCGGATTCTCCTTGGTTGGGGTTTCCGGGATGTCGGCAAAGGATACAGACGAGGTGAAAGACGCATGGAAAACGGCCCTTGAGGATAAGGGCAACGGCGTTATCATCATCACACGTGACAAAGCCGATCTTATAAGAGATATCGTTGACCGTTATCTCTTTTCCGAGAGTTTTCCCCTTGTTGTCGAAATTCCTGCAAAGGATGATGAAAGGGGAACGGATCTGAAGGAGTTGGTCAATCAGGCCATAGGAGTCTCCATATGAACATGGAAAGCAATCCGCTTGTATCAGGGATTATCCAGAGTGCAAGGGAGAAAGCAGCGGAAATTCTGGAAAAAGCAAAGGACGAAGCAGATTCCATTATCGTTGATGCTGAGAAGCGGGCTTCGGATAGCGTAGCGGCAGAAGAGCATTCGCTTTCTCTTCGCCTAGAGCAGATCAGACTAAGGAAAGAGAGTGCTATGAAGAGCATGGAAAGGGCCTCTGAGCTTAGACTTCTCGATGCTTCATATGGAGAGGTGATGGAGGAAGTGTCAGCACGTCTTGAAGCAAAGCTTGAGGATAGAACTACTTCAAGAAACATCCTTATCGACTGGATAGCGGAAGCAGCGCTTGGCCTTGATAGAAAAGAGGCTAAGGTCTCTTTTTCCGGAAAGACGCCAATTACAGAGGATATGCTTCGTGAAGCGGAAAAGAAGGTTAATCAGCTTACAGGAGCTGTTCTCTCGCTCTCATTGGATGACCAGAGGCTCGGCAATCTTGGCGTATGTGTTTCAAGCATTGATGGTAAGGTCTCTTACAGCAATCAGCTTGATGTCCGGATAAGGCGTTTCCAGCGTGATATCAAGAGGATAATCCAGGAAGAAAATGCAAGGCAGAATAGTAGGTAGAGTTAAGCGCGTCAATGGCCCTGTGCTTACTGCACGTGGCATAACTGATGCGAAGATGATGGAACTGGTTCACGTATCAGAACTCAGAATCGTTGGCGAGATCGTAAAGCTCAATGGTGATGAGGCTACAATCCAGGTCTATGAGGATGCGACTGGAATCACTCCGGGCGATAATATCTATGGCTCTGGAATGAGTCTTTCCGCAGAGCTGGGGCCAGGACTTATCGGTAATATATATGATGGTATTCAGCGTCCTTTGGAGGAACTGAGGACTCAGAGCGGAGATTTTATCGCAAAGGGAATTGCAGCAAATGCCACAGATCATGAAAAGCTTTGGCATTTTGTTCCGACTGTCTCTATTGGCGATACAGTCACGCCTGGCTCTATCATCGGTACGGTTCAGGAGACGGAGAGAGTCGAGCACCGCATTATGATTCCGCCGACAATCAAGGGCGAGGTCAAAGTTGTGAATCTCGTTGATGAAGGCGATTACCGCGTAACGGATCAGATTGCTATCGTCTCCGATGAAAAGGGCAATACAAGTATCATCACGATGCTACAGCACTGGCCGATCAGGGTGCCTCGTCCTGTTCTGGATCATTTGGATCTTGGTACGCCGCTTGTTACAGGACTGAGAGTTATCGATACGCTCTTTCCGCTTTCAAAGGGCGGTACTGTTGCAATCCCCGGTGGATTCGGTACTGGTAAGACAATGACGCAGCATTCGATTGCACAGTGGTGCGATGCGGATATCATTGTTTATATCGGATGCGGAGAACGTGGTAACGAGATGACAGATGTTCTCAGGGAGTTTCCGCATCTTGTCGATCCGAGAACCGGGCTTTCGCTCATGCAACGTACGATCCTTATTGCAAATACATCTAATATGCCTGTATCTGCACGTGAAGCTTCGATCTATACCGGTATCACGATGGCTGAATACTACAGGGATATGGGGTATAACGTTGCAATCATGGCTGATAGCACCTCCCGTTGGGCAGAAGCTCTGAGAGAGCTTTCAGGAAGAATGGAGGAGATGCCAGCAGAAGAAGGCTTCCCTGCTTATCTTCCGACGCGTATTGCGCAGTTCTATGAGAGAGCAGGTCATATGAAGACACTTTCTGGCAGTGAAGGTTCAGTATCTGTAATCGGAGCTGTCTCACCTCAGGGCGGTGACTTCTCTGAGCCTGTCACACAGCATACAAAGCGATTTGTACGTGCATTCTGGGGTCTTGATCGTTCCCTTGCCTCTGCGCGCCACTATCCTGCTATATCGTGGACGGAAAGCTACTCGGAGTATGTCGATGAAGTCAAGGCCTGGTGGAATGCGAAGAGCCAGGAAAAATGGTTTGAGAACAGACGCCGCATAATGGAGCTTCTGCAGAAGGAAGTAAGGCTTCAGCAGATTGTAAAACTCGTTGGCCCTGATGCGCTTCCGGATTCGCAGAACTTCATCCTCGAGGTCTGTTCGCTTTTCAAGACGGCTTTCCTGCAGCAGAATGCGTTTGATGAAATCGATCGATACTGCTCGATAGAGAAGCAGATGAAGATGCTCTCTGTTATTCTCCGTTATTATGAGCTGGGAACAGAAGCGATTGCAAAAGGTGTTCCTCTTGTTAAAGTAAGAAGGTTGCAGGTTGTGCAGGAGATTGCGAGGATGCGTTTCAGCGTCTCTAATGATAATGTGGAAGATATCGATAGGATCGAGCTTAAGCTTGAGAGATCGATGATGCAGCTAGGGAGCCTATACAATGAGTGATGATAGACTATTGAAAGAGGGCGATAAATCTCTTCTCAGGGGCAGGGAATACAGTGGTGCTTCTAGAATCGATGGGCCTCTTGTATATATGCGCAACACGCACCCGGTAGGATATGGAGAGCTTGTTGAGATAATCGCTCCGGATGGTTCTGTAAGAAGTGGACAGGTTCTTGATACCTCCGATGAAGTTGTCTGTGTGCAGTGCTTCGAGGGAACGGATGGTCTTTCGCTTCCTGAAACGAAGATGCACTTTTTGGGAGAACCTTTGACGCTTGGGGTCTCTGAGAAGATGCTCGGGCGTGTAATGAATGGGCTTGGAAAGAGCCGTGATGGAGCTGCTCTTCCTTCATCTTTTGATGAGCGTGATGTCAACGGCGTTCCTATGAATCCAACTGCAAGAGAGTATCCGAGGGATTTCATACAGACCGGTGTTTCCGTAATAGATGGCATGATGACGCTGATCCAGGGACAGAAGCTCCCGATATTCAGCGGCAATGGAATGGAACATAACCAGCTTGCGGCACAGATTGTGCGTCAGGCTAAGGTCAGGGGTGGAAAAGGCGAGTTCGCGATTGTCTTTGCGGCAATGGGTGTTAAGTACGATGTTGCAAAGTATTTCATCGATTCCTTTGAGGAGACTGGCGTTCTCGATAATGTCGCCATCTTCCTTTCTCTTGCGGATGATCCATCGCTTGAAAGGACGATAACGCCAAAGACAGCACTCACGCTTGCCGAGCACCTTGCCTTCGATAAAGGCAAACAGGTGCTTGTAATCATGACTGATATGACAAACTACTGCGAGTCGCTTCGTGAGATATCCACACAGAGGGGAGAGATTCCTTCCCGTAAGGGATATCCTGGATATCTTTATTCAAGTCTAGCAGAGATCTACGAGCGCTCAGGTAAGCTTATCGGGCATTCTGGCTCAATTACGCAGCTTCCGATACTCACCATGCCTAATGATGATATTTCTCATCCTATACCGGATCTTACTGGGTATATCACGGAGGGGCAGATCGTATTTGATCGCGATATGCACGCAAGAGGCATCTATCCTCCGATCAATGCGCTTTCTTCGCTCTCAAGGCTCATGAAGGATGGTATTGGAGAGGGGATGACGCGCTCAGATCATCCGCATCTTTCGAACCAGCTCTTTGCTTCGTATTCAAAGGTGCAGGAGGTCAGGAACCTAGCCTCAGTCATCGGAGAGGAGGAGCTTACTGAACTCGATCATAAGTATATGGAGTTCGGCGATTTCTTTGAGAAGAAGTTTGTCTCTCAGGGCTTTACTGAGGATAGGTCGATTGAGGAAACGCTCGACAGAGGATGGGAAGCGCTTTCTATTCTGCCGTCAGAAGAGCTACAGAGGCTTACGGAAGAAGAGATCCAGGAGCACTATAGAGGCTAGAAACAGTGAAAACGAATATTGCACCGACTAGAAGCAATCTGATGAAGATCAAAGACGAGCTAGCGTTTGCTCGTACAGGTTATGACCTTCTCGATCAGAAGCGTTCGATACTTGTCTCAGAGCTTTTGACGCTTATTGATCAGGCTGTTGATTACCAGAACAGGGTTGAGAAAGAACTCAGGTTAGCTCAGGCGCAGCTTGAGAATGCGATCATGCATATGGGACGGCTGAAAGTTGCTAATCTTGCTGGTGCGGTGAATATATCTTCTTCAATAACCTTAGGTTCAAGGAGGGTAATGGGGGTTGAGCTTCCGACGGTTTCGACGGAGTTTATTGGTAATCCTCCATTTTTCTCCCCAGAGGGAACGAGTATGCTGGCAGAGGTTGCTGTCGAGAAATACTGCGATGCACTTTCAATGATGGGGCGGATGGCAGAGCTCAAGGTTTCCATTATGAGGCTTGCTAGGGAGGTAAAGAAGACAATCCGTAAGGTAAACTCGCTTGAGAAATTGGTTATCCCTGATAGGATCGAGACGGTAAACTATCTTTCATCGAGGATTGAGGAGGCAGAGAGGGAGAGCTTTGTCCTTATGAAAGCCGTAAAGGATATGATGGAAAGAGGTAAGGAGGGGAGATGAAGGTTCCGTTTTCCAGGATTCTGGTTTATTTGGATGGAAGCGAAGGATCGATCAATGCGCTTATGTATTCGATTTTGCTTGCAAAGTCGACAAAGGCAAAGCTTGATGCAGTCTATGTAGTAAACACAAAGGCCGTTGGCGAGCTTGTCAGATCTAGGATTTTCATTGACAAGGAAAGGAAGGAATTTCTCTTGGATCTTGAGAAAGATGCAAAACGGCATCTTCGTCATGCCGAGCGCCTTGCCGCAAGTAAGGATAGTGAGATAAATGCGGTCTCGATCGAAGGTTCTCCGCATCATGTGATTTTGGATTATATAAAGAATAATGATATCGATCTTCTTGTCCTTGGCGCCATAAATGTCATCAGATCTCGCCGCGAGGAGCTTACAAGCGAGAATGATAGGATGCTCAGGACATCACCGTGCCCGGTTCTTGTTATTCGTGATGAGAATGATATCTGGGCAGAGTTCGAGGAGGTGTGAAATGGCTCTGCTTGACTCTATCAGAAAAGACATGATCAAAGTTCCTCTTACTTCATCGACACGTTTTGGTGTGCTTGAAGAACTCGTTTCCATATACGCCGATGCAGAAGGCGTGGAAGACGATAAGAAGAAAGAGATAATCGCCCTTCTTGAAGAGCGGGAAGCGCTTGGTTCGACTGCGATGGAAAATGGTATCGCAATACCGCATGCAAAAGTTCCTGATCTCAATAAGGTCTATGTTGTCATCGGTATAAGCGAAAAACCGATAGAATTTGGAGCTGCTGATGGAAAGGGGACATGTATTTTCTTTCTCGTCCTTGCTTCTCCCGATAGTCCTTCGGAGCATGTCCAGATACTCTCGTCTATTGCAAAAGCATGTTCATCGAGTACGTTTGTAAAGATGTTGCGTTCTTCCAGATCGAAGGACGATGTCTATTCGCTTTTTTTCGAATGACCGCAGGGCTGGATTGCAGCCCTGTTTTTAATCAAAGGCTCACATTGAATATTAGTTTTTAAAGCAATCGAAAGGATTAATGTGCCTTTCCGGTAATCGGATTTAGGGCCTTTGATATCTATAGTAAATAAAAATTCATGAATTTTCCGCAGTATTTTTAAAGTTTGCGTAATGCTAAAAAATACTTAGAATAAACTGCGATAAAAGTTCTACTTTTCAGATGTATTCACGAAAATTTTTCCTAAAAAGAGAGGGAAAGCGCTTTACAATGAGGGGAGAAAGGTGCA
>CAZURL010000015.1:0-23507 GCA_964623005.1 uncultured Spirochaetaceae bacterium | reverse complement strand
TTTTTCGTATCGCCTATGAGCTTTCTCATATCCAGTTTCTGCATATATATACCAACTGAAACTCCGATGTCCGCACGGGCGTCTGTACTGTTTAGCGTATCAGGTCTGCAATATTGTTTTGGCTAAAAATTTCACAGAAATATCAAAAAAACCTTCATTGCGGAGTTTGGACTCATCCCCTTTTAATATATGGAAAAGGAGAAAAAAATGAGGATTAAAAAATTAGCCGTAATACTGTTGGTTGCTATTTTTGCAATGTATTCTCTCTTCGCTGGCGGAAGCTCTGATTCTTCTTCCAGTAACAATGACACCGTGACTATTACTTATGCATTCTGGGGAAATCCTGATGCTATTGGTGTTGAGCAGGACATAATTGACGAGTTCGAAGCAACACATCCTAATATCAAGGTGGAAACAGTCGTTTCTGCATATAATGACTACCATTCAAAGCTCATGACGATGATCGCTGGTGGAATGGCTCCTGATGTAATGCGCATTGACTGCTACTTTTTCCAGGACTTCGTAAATCTTGGAGCATGTGAACCTCTTGAGGATCTGATTGAGAAGACAGGTTTCGACAGAACCATCCACCCGCAGTGGGCTCTTGATGAAGCATCTATGGACGGAACGCTCTATGCTCTCCCTTGGGGTTCAGCACCTCTGTATCTCATCCTCAATCTCGATGCTTTCGAGAAGGCAGGAATAGATCTTCCGTCATATGACTGGACTCTTGAGGACTTCGAGGACATCCTCCGCCAGTTTAAGGCCTCCGATACGGGAACATACGGCTTCGCATTCTACTTTGCGAACAACAACCCGTTCCATCCTTTCATCTGGGCAAACGGTGGAAACCTCTTTGCAGATGATCTCCAGACATACATCATGGATCAGCCGGAAGCCGTTGAAGTGCTTCAGTGGATTGCAGACATGTATCAGGAAGGACTTATGCCTAGAGACTCTGTATCTACAACATCTGCAGATACTCTCGTCCGCTGGTTCACGACAGGATCTATCGCTATTATGGGCGCATCTGCTCAGGAAATCCTTTCCGTTCAGAGAGCAGGCGATACTAGATTCGAAGTCTATCCGTATCCAGGCGGAGTAGAGACAAGAACAACTGTTGTAAAGAGCAATGAAGTTGCCATCTCCGCATCTTCAAGGAACAAGGATGCTGCATGGGAGTTCCTTTCTTTCCTCCGCGGAAATGAAGGTGAGAGACATTACAGTGCTGCACAGCGTATTCCGCCATCATTGACAAATGATCCTGATCTCTGGGATCTCTACCTTGATCCGACCAAGTATCCTAAGACAATCAAGGAAGTAACTGATCTTATCAACGAGAAGTACAGTCATTCCTATCAGCTTAGGGCTAACTACTCTGAGATAGAGGCTGCAACGGTACCTTATCTGCAGCAGATAGTCGTAGGCGATGCAACTGCACAGGAGGCAATGACACGCCTTGGTGCAAGGGTTCGCGAAATTGTAGGAAGAAATTAACTTTAACTCTTTACCGGCTGCCCATTCGTGGGCAGCTATATGAGAAGGAGGATCAATGCTATCTTTGTCCCATGGTGGCAAGAAGATGAAAGCTGAATACATTGCCGCTTTCCTGTTCCTTCTGCCCAACCTTCTAGGCTTATTGATATTCACTGTCTGGCCATTGTTCTATTCTTTCGGTCTCAGCTTCATGGACTGGGGAATTCTGAACAATCCGAGATTCATAGGCTTACAGAACTATAAAGAACTCTCAGGAGACAGCAGTTTCTGGATCTGCCTGAGGAACACGCTTTACTACTCGATAGTAAAAGTCCCTCTGAACCTTTTCCTGTCGCTTCTGTTGGCAATACTTTTAAATCAGAAAATAATAGGCAGAAATGCTTTCAGAACGATCGCGTTTCTTCCCGCAGTCTGTTCTTCAGTTGCAGTAGGTGTCGTATGGCAGCCTCTCCTTGAATCGACAGAATCGGGACTTATAAACCATCTTCTAAACTATATCGGTATCGGACCGATTCCGTTTTTGTCGACAACTGCATGGGCAATGCCGTCCGTCATACTCGTAGGAATATGGAAGGAACTCGGCTACTTCATGGTCATCTATCTTGCAGGTCTTCAGGGTATTCCCAAGAGCTATTATGAAGCTGCTGCAATTGATGGTTCAGGAGCCGTGAATACATTCCTGAGGATAACGGTTCCGCAGCTTGCACCGACGACGTTCTTTGCATTTGTCACATCGTTTATCGGTTCATTCCAGATATTCGACCTGACTTCTGTTCTTACCAGCGGCGGCCCTGCAAATTCCACGAATACGCTTGTTATGTACATCTATCAGAATGGATTCAGATTCTTCCGCATGGGCTATGCCTCAGGTATCGCGGTAACACTCTTCATCATCATTCTGATAGTCACGATGATCCAGAACAAGGTAATGAGTAAAGGAGAAGTGGAATGAGAAAGGCACTGGCACCAAAGTTTGTATGCAAGAACATAATCATGTATGCGCTTCTTATTCTTTTGTTTCTTGTTATCTTGATCCCGTTCTGGTGGATGGTAGTCACAAGTTTCAAGGAATACCAAGAAGTATATACAAGACCTTATGCACTGTGGTTTGAGTCATTCCACTGGCAGAACTATCCAGAGGTTCTCAGCTCGCTTCCATTTGCAAAGTATCTCTTCAATACGGTGAAGGTCTCGTTCTTCGTATGTCTTGGAACGATGATCACATCCGCAATGGCCGCTTATGCTTTTGCTCGTCTGAAGTTCCCTGGACGCGATAAGCTCTTCCTGCTTTATCTTGCGACTCTCATGGTTCCGCGTCAGATAGTGCTCATCCCTAACTTCCTTCTTTTTAGGAATCTTGGGCTTCTGGACAACCATCTTTCGCTGATACTATCTGGAATATTCACGGCATATGGAACGTTCCTTCTGCGCCAGTTCTTCCTGAGCATACCGAAGGAGCTTGAAGAGGCTGCAGTCATTGACGGATACGGGTATTTCGCAAGGTTCGTCAAGATAATAGTTCCTCTTGCAAAGCCTGCATTCACGACGCTTTTCATCATAACGCTGCTGAATATATGGAACGAGTATCTATTCGCCCTCGTATTCATCCAGAGTGACGGCCAGAGAACGCTTACTCTCGGTCTTGCGCTCCTCAGAGGTGATTTCGACATACGGTGGAATCAGGTTATGGCTGCTACGATATTCAGCATAGCCCCTATTGTGATAGCGTATCTTTGTGCACAGAAGTACTTCGTTGAAGGAATTGCTCTTACTGGCATTAAAGGGTAGGAAATGAAGATAAAGCTCCTGATTGTTGAGGATGAAGCCAGAGCGCTGCAACGTTATAGGAACTATATAGAAAGCTATCAGGGAGGTTTCGAGATTGTCGCTGAGGCAAGAACTTTCGAAGAAGCTATTAAAGCTTTCCACGAAACTTCCCCTGATGCGATCTTCATGGATATCGTGATTCCGGGCGGTGACGGAATTGAGCTGTTTGAAGCAGTCAGGAAGGCCGGCTGGAACGGGGTATCTGTAATAGTCAGCGGCTATGACAAGTTCCAGTATGCTCAGAAGGCCCTTCAACTGGGAGCTGCAGACTACCTTCTCAAACCGATATTCCGCAACGACTATTACCGTATGCTGGACAAGGTTCGTCTGCTTCTGGGTGCATTGGAACCGATAGAAAACCAGTACTTTAATTCATCGCTTCCGATGCATATACAGAAAGCTATGGAGTACGTTACCCACAACTATGACTCCGAACTCAAGCAGCAGGAAATTGCCCAGCTTGTAGGCTGTTCGCCTTCATATCTTTCATCGAGCTTCACTAAATATGTCGGCATCTCTTTCGTGGATTTCGTAAAGTATTATAGAATACAGGTAGCTATCTCGATACTTGAGAAATCATCCGTAGATTGTTCTCTTGAGGAGGTGGCGGAACGTTCCGGGTTCTGTGACGCTTCCTATTTCAGCCATTGCTTCAGGAAAGTGATCGGAGTAAGCCCGAGGCGCTATCAGATCGACTACTACAAAAAGCAGAAGGCGAAGGATGCTGGAGAGGATAAGAAATAAGAACAAGTTTTACTGGCGCATCTTGATACTCGGAGTCGCGTTGCTTCTTGTAATTGTCGTTGCTGCCTCACAGTATGCCGAGATAGTAATAACGGACAACCTGAACGAGTATCTTTTCCAGATAATAGGACGATACACGCTTTCCGTTTCGTCAGAAATCTCTTCCAGTGTGAACGGAATAGCTTCCGAGCTCAGCCTGTTCATGATGAATACAGAGAAGCTCGATGAGGATGAGAGTAAGAACGGTCTGTACAGAATAATATCGAACAACGGCAGCGTTACCAGAGCTGTCTTTCTCGTTGAACTGGAGGAGGATGGGACGTATGATGTAATATCGCCGTTCTACATAAGAGACGATGACGATAAAATCCCGCTGTATATATCGTTTTTGGAATCAAGCAGAGCATTTTCACGGGTAAGTTCCATTGTCATGATGCCTTTCTTGGATAATCTCGGCTCCCAGACGATAATCCCGATAGCTGTCCTAGGCAGGACTCCCTGCATTGGAGTCATAGAGCTTAATCTGTCATCGCTTCTCTGGCGACTTTCCAAGGATACGATCTCCGGCAGCGAGGACTTCATAATAAGCATCTACAACGCAGACAACCTCCTTCTGGAGAGCACTAATCAGGACAGGGTACCCCTTTCAGAATACATAGATTCTGCGTTCCTCAATGCATACAGAAACGACATAGGCCTCTTTACGTACAGCGATTCCGAATACTACCACTTCATCGATGCGGACTCATCGACAGGACTACGAGTGGAAGTCTCCGTTCCGATATCATATTTTTACCGTAACCTCTGGGCCACGAGAATGGCCATATTTTCCCTAGGTTTTCTCTCCATCTGCATTCTGCTTGTTGTAGTGATAGTGACTTATAGGGCGATGAAGGCCTTCGATACCCAGGCTCTGATGAAATCCGAGGCAAGGTTTCAGGCACTGCAGAACAAGATGCGGCCCCATATGCTGTTCAACACCCTTGACAGCATTGCATATGCAATCGAGGAAGATGAACAGGATATGGCTTTGTCTACGATACGTTCACTTGCCTTCGTGCTTCAGCTTGATATAAGGGAGAATCGCGACGAAATTCCTCTCTCAGAGGACATAAGATACATAAAAAGCTATGTGGATGTGCAGCGTACAAGATACCGTGACAGATTTTCATTCGATCTTGATCTGGATACAGGCGAATACTCTCCAGAGGATGTCGTAATATTGAAGTATTCCGTCCAGCCGCTTGTGGAGAACTGTTTCGTCCATTCTGTTTATGACGGCGCTCCTTTTACCGAGATAAAGGTTGAATACACAATATCTGATTCGCTCGTGGTAGTCGTCAGGAACAACGGAATAAAAGCATCTGACGAGAAGTTGAAAGAGCTCTCCGAGATGCTTGAGAATGACATATCCGAAGAGCCTTCGCCCCTTGGACTTTTGAGTATCCATACAAGGCTGCGTCTCAGATACGGCAAGGAATATGGCCTTTCAATACTCCCTTCTGATGAAGGTTTTGCCATCGAACTCAGGCATCCGGTCATACTCCCCTGAGAGCTAAAAATCACTCAGAATGAGTTAAAAATTCTACATTGAATAAACAGTGATGTGCGATAATCTTCTTAAAAAAAGGAGAATGCAATGATAAGGGTTGCAATCATTGGAACAGGAAATATCGCTCACACTCATCTGGCGAGTCTTATAGCGCTTAAGGAGCGATGTGTGGTCACAGCTCTCTGTGATATCTTCCCGGAAAAATGTACAAAACTTTTCCAGGATCTCGGAGCAGAACTCCCGGCAGGCGTTGTAATTACGCCTGATTACAAAGAACTTCTTCCTCGCGAGGATATCGATCTCGTTCTGGTCTGTCTTCCGCCGAGTCTGCATCAGGAAGTAACATGTGCTTTCCTCAGGGCTGGAAAGAATGTTCTATGCGAGAAGCCGATGGCTTCCAGTCTCGAAGAAGCCGACGAAATGATAAAGGCCCAGAAAGAAAGCGGAAAGATAATGGCGATTATCTCCCAGAACAGGTTCTATCAGGGCGCATGGACTGTCAAGAAGATGATGGATGACGGCGTATTCGGAAAGGTTCTTTCAGTATATGTCGATTCCATGTGGTACAGAGGCGGTGTCTACTATGATCTGTGGTGGAGAGGCACCTGGGAGAAGGAAGGCGGCGGCTGTATCCTGAACCATGCCGTTCATCAGATCGACATGCTCAACTGGTACATGGGAGAGCTTCCGTCCACAATTCAGGCTGTATTTGCAAATCTTGCCCATACGAACAGCGAAGTTGAAGACGTCGGAATGGCAATCCTCGCATATAAGGATAAACTTGCTGAGATAAACGTATCTCTTAACGATATGTATGAGCATCAGGGACTGAGATTCCAGTGCGAGAAGGCTGTCGTTACGGTACCATGGTCGGTTTCCTGTTCGAAGTCGAAGCCGAATGGATTCCCTGAGCCAGATAAGGAAAGCGAAGAGTACTTCCAGAAGTTATATGAAAGCTACGAGAAACTCGAGTATGAGGGCCACACCGGAGAGATCGCGAATGTTTTCGATGCGATAGAAGGCAAGGGCAATATCGTGGTAACAGGAGAGGACGGCAAGAGAGCGCTTGAGCTTATCTATAGCTATTACAAGGCTGCATCATCCAAAGCTCCTGTATCGCTTCCGTTGAAGAAGGACGATCCTTTCTATACAAAGGACGGCACTCTTTCATCGGTTCCAAGATTCTATCAGAAGCTCAAGAGCGTAGATAATGCCGCAGAAGGGGAGTTCTCCCTTGGAAGCCAGGAGGGAAAGAATGGCTGAGTTTGATAAAAGAGACGGAGCAATGTATGCACCGAAGGGTGAGAGTGCAAAGGTCTGCAGCAAAGGTGAGTTCAAGGTCGGTGTAGTAGGCCTTGATCATGGTCATATCTACGGAATGTGCAACGGCCTCAGCGAAGCCGGCGCCGAGATTAGCTATGTCTTCGATCCCGATGAGGAGAAGGTGAAGGCCTTTAAGAAGGCGTTCCCGGAAGTCGTTCCTCTTGCATCTCAGGAAGATGTCATGAAGAGCGATGTACAGCTTATTGCAAGCGCAGCTATTCCAAACAGAAGATACATAATCGGACTTGATGCCCTTTCTCACGGGAAGTACTACTTCTCCGACAAGCCTCCTTTTACGACGCAGGCAGCTGTCGACGAGGCAAGGAAGAAAGTCAAGGAAACAGGGCTCAAGTGGTTTGTCTACTACTCAGAGCGCCTTCATGTAGAGTCTGCTGTCTTTGCAGGTACTCTTATTGAAGAAGGCAGAATAGGAGAGGTCGTCTCCATAAAGGGTTGGGGGCCGCACAGACTCAGTGCTCCTACACGTCCAGACTGGTTCTTTGACAAGGAGCAGTACGGCGGTATCCTTACGGATATCGGCTCCCATCAGCTCGAACAGGTACTTTACTATGCAGGCGCAAAAGATGCGAAGCTCGTATCAAGCAGAGCAGGAAATCTCAAACATCCTGAGTATCCGGGACTTGAGGATTACGGCGATGCATTCTTCATCACGGACAACGGTATCCCGTGTTATATAAGCGTTGACTGGTTCACTCCTGACGGACTCCCGACATGGGGCGATGGCAGAATGATCATCTCAGGCACCAAGGGATACATAGAGATAAGAAAGTACATCGATGTAGGCGCGACCGAGGAGCCTAACCATGTAATTCTTGTCGATGACAAGGAAGTTACCCACTTCTCCGTCAACGGAAAGGTCGGTTATCCTTACTTCGGCCTTCTCATCAGGGACTGTCTTGATGGAACGGAGAAGTGCATGTCTCAGGAGCATATTTTCCGTGCTATCGAGCTGGCGATAGAGGCAGAGGAAAAGGCTGTAAGGCTTTAGGAGGAGTTCGTGGATTACGCTCTCATCGGGTGCGGACGTATAGCCCCGAATCATATCGAAGCGGCAAAAGAGACAGGACTTTCAATAAAGTTCCTCTGTGATAGGAAAATCGAGAAGGCGGAAGCCCTTAGGGAACGTTTCAGGCTTGACTGTCCATGCTATTCGTCGTTTGAAGATGCACTCGATGATTCGATCCACGTAGATTTTGTATCCATTGCCACTGACAGCGGTTCACATCACGATGTGGCAATGGAGGCTTTCTCTCATAATCTGAACGTTCTTGTGGAGAAGCCCATAGCACTGAGCCTGAAAGACGCAGACGAGATGATAAAGACTGCGGAAGACAGAAATCTCGTGCTCGGTGTCTCTCTGCAGAACAGAATGAACGATGCGACTGTACTGACGAAAAAAGCCATTGATGAAGGCGCTTTTGGAAGGATTTCGCATATGAATGTTGCCGTACGGTGGTCAAGAAGCAGGGAATACTATGCAGGCGATGACTGGCGCGGCAAATGGAAAAGCGACGGCGGCACATTGATGAATCAGTGCATACACGGATTCGATCTTGTACGCTATCTCATGCCGGGAGAGCTGTCTTCTGTCTACAGTGTTCTATCGAACCGCAGGCATCCGTATCTTGAAGTCGAGGATCTTGGTACAGGAATAATGACTTTCTCCGATGGTGCTGTTGCACTTGCCGAAGGAACTGCCAATGTCTACAGGAAAGATCTTGAAGAGACAATCACGATAATAGGCGAAAAGGGGACAGTCAAGCTTGGAGGAATAGCTGCCGAGAAGATCCTGCTCTGGGATTTCGAGGATGAGGATGTAAGGAACTGGCAGTGCCGATCTGAGGCATTCACTTCTGTCTACGGCGAAGGACACAAAAGGATATTTGCAGATTTCAGAGAAGCTGTTGCACAGCACAGGAGACCGTTTGTCAATGGCTATGACGGACGTTCTGCACTGGAGGTGATTCTGTCATTCTACAAGAGCCATCTGGATAAGAAGCCTGTATCACTGCCTCTTTCCACGTTCGATACATGCGAGATGACAGGCACTGAGTTCTGAATATTTTTAATACTCCTCAGAGGTTTTTTCATTCTTTATATTGAAATATCGTGATGCTTTTGTCCGTATGAGGAATTAGGATAAAATCGATAGCGGTAATACTTTCACAGTTTTTGTAAAAAGGAGAGCTGACAATGCGAAGCCGTGAATGGGCAAGGAAAAAGGCGGAAGAACTTGTATCGAAAATGACACTAGAAGAAAAGGTATCGCAGCTTAGATATGATGCGCCTGCGATTCCTTCTCTCGGTATCCCTTCATATAACTGGTGGAATGAGGCGCTGCATGGCGTTGCCAGAGCAGGAACGGCAACGGTATTCCCCCAGGCTATAGGGCTTGCCGCAATCTTTGACGAAGATTTCCTTGAAAAAGTTGCTTATGCAATCTCTATCGAAGGACGCGCAAAATATAATGAAGCGAAGAAGCAAGGTGATACAGATATCTATAAAGGACTGACATTCTGGTCGCCTAATATCAATATATTCCGTGATCCAAGATGGGGAAGAGGGCAGGAAACATACGGCGAGGATCCCTATCTTACATCTCAGCTTGGATGCGCGTTTGTCCGAGGCCTTCAAGGGGATGGCAAATTCCTACGCACTGCAGCCTGCGCTAAGCATTTTGCAGTTCATAGCGGGCCAGAGGATCTGCGTCATAGATTCAATGCAGTTGCATCCAAGAAGGATTTGTATGAAACATACCTTCCTGCATTTGAGAAACTGGTTGTAGATGCAGAAGCTGAGGGCGTAATGGGCGCTTATAATCGAACAAATGGCGAACCTTGCTGCGCGAGTCCTATGCTCCAGCAAATCCTCCGTGAACAGTGGGGTTTTGAAGGGTACTTCGTCTCTGATTGCTGGGCGCTTCGTGATTTCCATGAGAGCCATAAAGTAACGAAGAACGCCGTTGAGTCTGCCGCTCTTGCTTTACGTGAAGGATGCGATCTGAATTGCGGATGCACGTATCACTCATTGTCCGCCGCCGTTAAAAAAGGATTGGTAAGTGAAGATAAAGTCACAGAATCCTGTGTCAGATTGTTTACCACAAGATTCCTTTTAGGAATGTTCGATTCCACGGAATGGGATGATCTTGGACTTTGTGATGTAGATACGCCTGAGAATAAGGCACTCTCTCTGGATGCAGGACGAAAAAGCATTGTGTTGCTGAAAAATGATGGCTGCCTTCCATTGAAGGATATAAAGACAATAGCTGTAGTCGGGCCTAATGCGGATAACCGGATTGCGCTTTATGGGAATTATCATGGAACGGCTTCCGAATATATTACACCGCTTGAAGGTATACAGGAGGAAGCGAATAAGCGTGGTATAAGAGTCCTATACAGTCTTGGCTGCACGCTTTCCGACAAGCACGATGAAGGTCTTGCGAAGGAGAATGATCGGTACAGTGAAGCCATGGCTGCTGCTGGGTATAGCGATGCGATAATCTATGTCTGCGGTCTTGATGAAACACTGGAAGGCGAGGAGCATGATATTGGCAATTCCGGATGGGGCTCGGATAAGAAAACGCTTGACCTTCCGGGGCTTCAAGGAAAATTGCTTGAAGGCTTGATCTCAACAGGCAAGCCCGTGATAGTGATTGTCGAAGCTGGTTCTGCTGTGAATTTAAATTATGCATCGGAACATGCCTCTGCGATTCTTGTCGCATGGTATCCTGGGGCGTTGGGCGGTAAAGCTATTGCAGATATCCTGTTTGGGAATGTCAGTCCATCGGGAAAGCTTCCAGTGACGTTCTATCGCACATTGGAAGGTATGCCTGACTATACGGATTACAGCATGGTCAATCGTACATACAGATATGTCGATAACAAGCAGGTTCTGTATCCATTTGGATTTGGTCTCTCTTATGGAAAGCCTGTCATAAAGAGCGCGGCACTAGATGCAGACGGGGACTCGATCTCCATCAAAGCCATTGTTTCATCCACTGATGATATGGAAAACATCTTGCAGGTCTATGTGAAGGATCTTAACTCACCATATGCTGTAAAGAATCATAGTCTATGTGCATTCAAGAGAATTTCATTACATGCAAACGAAGAGAAAGAGATTGTTCTTTCCGTCTCAAAGGATGCGCTCTTGAGCGTCGATGAAGATGGCAATCGGGGATTATATGGAACGGAATTTACTTTCAGTGTTGGATTCAGCCAGCCTGATGATATAAGCAAGGCGCTGATGGATTCACCTGTAATTACGCTTGATTATTCAGTGTGATGAATTTCTGATGGGGCTGCCTCTCGACAGCCCCAGATAAATCAGAGAAGTGACTGTGCAGCTTCTTCCAGTTCTGCAATAGCAGCATCGTCTGGCGCTTCCTGACAGATCACAGGAGCATGTGCGAGTGTAATTCCATCACTCTGGCATCTTTCCTCCCAGTTCCTCATCCATTCTCCGTCTCCCCATCCATAGGAACCGAAGATAATTACCTTCTTATCGCCGAGGCTGTTCTCTACCGATGTGAACATCGGTTCGAAAGCATCTTCCTCAAGTACTTCCTGTCCCATTGCTGGGCAGCCGAATGCAAATGCGTCATAATCAGCGATGTTGTCAGGCCCGAATGACTCTGGCGTTACTCTGACAACGTCAGCCTTTCCTTGGAGAGCTTTCTCAACTGCATCTGCCATAGATTCCGTATTACCGGTTCCAGAATAATAGATAAGCGCTATCTTCATGTTTTTCCTCCTAAAATTTGTTCACGCTATAACGCAAAGGCGTTCGATCGGAATGCCCTTGCTGTATGAATGCTCGTAAGATTTCCTGCACTTTTCGTACATTTCCTGAGTCTTCATCGCTTTCTCTGCATCTGTATAGACTTTCCATAGTCCAGAAAAGACATATCCCTTGCCGCCATTTTCGATAAATCCTTCGACATCCTCTGGCGGATAGGAGAGGAAAAGACCTACTTCATGAGGAAAGTCAGCGGAAAGAAAGCGTTTCTTGAGATGGAGAAGAAGTTCGTTTAAAGGTGCGTTATCAGGATAACCGCACTCCTTGAGTATCTTTCTCGCTTCTTCCTTCCCCAGATCCGCGATAAGCTTTTTCTCCCGATAGACAAGAAGAAGTTTCTCTCCCTTTTTATTGGAAAGCGTGAAGAATGACAGTCCCTTGGCTTCAAGTTCCTTCCTCGAAAAATCCCCTTTCTCGCTAAGCTGTCTCAATGATATCAGAGAACCGCTCTTCATCCCTGCGAGCGTGGGTGAGGAGTGTGCGACAAGAAGATCAGAGAGCGTCATCGTTACCTCCTATTAGCAATGGCTAACTGGAAAGAGGATAACACAATCAGTTAGGCTTTGCTAACCCTTTTAAGGCAAATTCTTCCCTTTTCTTAGCGCCTTGTCTGCTTCTTATCGTATCTTCATGTCTTCAGCGACTTTGATAAGAAGACGAGGATTATCTGTCATGATTGTATCTACGCCGATTGAATACAATCTTCTCATCTCGCTCTCGTCATTGATTGTCCAGACCATCACGATCGCACCTCGCTTATGCATCTCTTCGACAAAGCGCTTGGTGACGACGGTTATCCCGTACTGTTTCACAGGAACTTGAAAGATTATCCTTCTATCAAAGGAAGAGGGAAGTACATGAAGTTTCTCCCTTAAGAGAAGAGGGATTACCTCAAGTGTTGTGATGGATGTGAGGATATCTGGGGCAGTTGCCCTGAGCTTTTTCAGATTGTTGAGATGGAATGAGGCTGCGCAGATTCGGTTCTCTGCATGATGGCTTCTTATTACATCAAGAAAACGATCGACAATCTCAGGCTCCTGGCTTTTAAGATCTATGTTGAATCGTGAATCCGGGCAGGCCTCAAGCGCCTCGCTGAGTGTTGTAAGCTTGACGCCCTTTCCCCTAAAAGGATAGCTTTTCCCTCCATCTTGGGTGAAGGTATAACCGGCGTCATACTTTTTCAGCTCCTCGAGGGTATGGCTTTCAATAGTGCCGCTGCCATCGGTATTCCTTTCGAGCGTCGGGTCATGCCAGATCACAACCTCTCCATCTTTTGTAAGATGCACATCGGTCTCGATCACATCTATTCCGAGCTTTGCTGCGCTTCTGAACGCTTCGAGCGTGTTTTCAGGGAAGAATGCGGAATCACCTCTATGGGCAACTACGCGCGGCATCGGGGAGAGAAAGCTTTCATTCATCATCTTTCACCTTGTGTTTTGCAATAAGCTCTGTCTTACGGAATATCTTCTCGAATCTCTGCAATTCTTTTTCGGACAGTCCGGCTCTCTCTGTAATATCCATAAGAAGCTGCTCTGTCCATTTCCTCTCGTCCGGTAGTTTGAAATAACCGATATTTTCAAGATGATCTGCCATCTCCTTTCCGGCCGATCTTATCCTTTCGTGCGGCACCGCATTCATGCCCACAGGATATTTTCCTGCGCCTTTAAAGAGTTCATAGCAGATTATCTGGACAGCTTGCGAGAGATTGAGCGATGGAAAGCGTTCTGAGGTATCGATCGTGACAATCGAAGAGCAGAGCGCAACCTCGTCATCCCTCAGTCCATCGGATTCGCGGCCGAATACTATCGAGATGTCCCCATCAGGCAGACTTTTGAGCTTTTCTGAAAGCTGTTCAGGGGAATAGGCGCTCATTTTTCTGAATTTCCCCCGTCTTCTTGTTGCTCCGCAGGTGAAGATACTCCCATTGAGTGCTTCTTCGAGTGTGTCGAAACGCTTTGCATTCTCCCATACATCGGATGCATGGAGCGCAAGCGTTCTGACCCTATCTTCATCATATTCCCTGCCACCTACGATTACGAGACGTTCGATGCCCATAGTCTTTGCGGCTCTGCAACATGATCCGATGTTTGCGCCGTCCTGTGTATCCACTAGAACAATACGTACGCGCTTGAGATATCCTTCTCTTTCCATGTGCGCGATTGTATTCTGTATTGCCTGTTTTTACCATAGCAGGTTATAATTCCGTCATGAATCCAGCGCAAACAGATAATACAAGAAGACAGATAAGGAATATTCTTGTCTTCATGGCTGCTGTGCTGCTTCTTTTTATTATGAAGGCTGCTTCTTCGGTTATTATCCCGATGGTTATAGCTTTCTTTGTCTTCATAATAATCAATCCGCTTCTCTCGAGGATGGATAAGCTGCATGTTCCGCGTCTTATCTCCATGCTTATAGTGCTCTTGATAGTTGTCGCGGTCTTTATGATCTTCCTCTACATATTCTTTGTTATGGTGAACATGCTGATGAATCCTGAGACCGGCGTCCCTGCTTATGCTATCAAGGTAAACCAGCTCGATACCATGCTCTCTACATGGCTTGCGCCGTATCTTGATGAAAATCCGGATACGTTCAGCATCCTTTCGTGGCTTAATATAAACTGGTATTCGGTTCTGATGACAAGTCTTGCCTCGATTTCAAGCAAGTTCATCTCCGTCCTATCCGATGCGCTTTTGGTATTTGTCTACCTTCTGTTCATCATCATGGAGCGTCAGACGATACTTCCAAAGCTTCTTACATCGCTGCCCAAGGGAAAGGTGCAGAGGGCTTCGGAGATGGTTGTCAGGATGAACAAGCAGACTTCGCGCTATCTTCTGATGAAGATGTTCATAAGCATTCTGACCGGCGTCCTTTTTTATTTTGCAGCGATTATCTCTCAACTCGATTTCGCGCTTGTCTGGGGTGTGCTTGCTGTCGTTCTGAACTTCATACCTACTATCGGATCGATTGTCTGCACAGCGGGGGCGATAGCGATGGCTATAATCCAGTTCTCTCCTGATTGGGGCAGTATTCTCCTCGTTGCTTTTCTGATGATTTCCATCGAGATGGTGCTTGGGAATATAATCGATCCACGTCTTCAGGGCGTTCAGCTGAATATATCGCCATTGGTCATACTTATATCACTCGCGCTCTGGGGGTATGTATGGGGCCTTGTCGGGATGTTCCTTGCTGTCCCTCTTACTTCGATGATCCAGATAATCTGCGCTAATGTCCCCTCCCTTCGTCCCATAGCGATCCTTCTTTCGGTAGGGCAGAACTACAGGCGTGATTACGATAAGAGGAACAGGAGAAAGAGGAAAAGAGTGCAGAACGAGCTTTTAGTAGATAGTGACAACCTTGATATTACCGATGTAACCAGTTAGCTATTGTTGACGTAACAACATCAGAAGTTCAGAATCAGAGACTGGAGGAGTTATGGATATAGTCTGCCTTGACCTTGAAGGGGTTCTTGTTCCAGAAATCTGGATTGCATTTTCTGAGAAGACCGGTATTCCCGAGCTTAGACGTACAACGCGCGATGAGCCTGATTACAATAAATTGATGGCTTTCCGTATCAATATACTCAAAGAGCATTCGCTGACGCTTCAGGATATCCAGAGCGTCATATCTACAATCAGACCTCTCGATGGCGCAAGGGAATTTCTGGATGAACTGCGGGAGCTGACACAGGTTGTAATACTCTCAGATACCTTTACAGAGTTCGCGCTTCCTCTTATGCGTCAGCTGGGTTATCCAACGATACTCTGCAACAGCCTCGACGTCTCTGAGAACGGAACGATCGAAGGGCATAAGATGCGCTGTGAGAATGGTAAGCGTAAGGCAGTCGAGGCGTTCTCTCTGATTGGATACAGGACATTTGCAGCAGGGGACAGCTATAACGATCTCAATATGATCCGTCATGCTGATGGAGGCTGTCTCTTCCGTGCCCCTGATAACATCATCGAAAGCGAGAAAGATCTGAAGAATACCAAAACATATTCCGAACTTCTTTCCGAGATAAAAGCATTCATCAAAAATGTCTAAAGGAAGTTCCAGATCATTTATTATCTCCATCGTCGTGCTCATGGTGGGCATGACGGTTGGCTTTATACTTCTTTTCTTTGCATATACGGGGGCTAGGTGGAAAGCTTTCGTTGTATTCCTGATCTATTTCCTCATATCCTATTGCGTGATACGCTTCTCCATTCCATATGTGCGATATCTCAAGGAAAAGGAAGAAGAAGACCATCGCTGAGACGGCTACTTGGAATTCCACATAATATGTATTTATGGTGTTATGAATAGCCTACTTACTTGACTAGCAATTATTATCTGTGCATATTTACGCTATCCGTTTAATTAAGGGGTTTTAGAGTGGACGCATTTACGCAGGAAATGCAGGAAAAGCTTCTCTCTGAACGCGATGCGCTTATGAAGAAGCTCAATAGTGAAGGGGATTCCTTTCGTAGTGAGGCTCAGGCCTCCTCTGGCCGTGGTGATAGTAGCGATCTGGCATCTGATGAGGGAACATACAGAAAGATGGAAGCTCTCAATGCGATGGATGCTAGAAAGATGAAAGCTATTGAAGGCGCGTTGAAGCGAATCAGCGAAGGTAAGTATGGGATATGCCTTCAATGTGGGAAGAGGATTCCAGAAGGCAGGCTTAGAGCGATACCTGAGGCTGTTCTCTGCATAGATTGTAAATCTGCAAACGAAAGGATGTCGGGAAATAATTGACAATAGCTGCCGTTTGGCAGCTCATTTCATATAAGGATTTGTTTCCTTCTCTCTTCCTATGGTGGTAAAGCCTCCATGGCCAGGAAGGACGGTTGTGTTTTCTGGAAGGGCAGAGAGCCTTGAAAGCGATGATAGAAGCGTTTTGAAATCTCCTCCGATGTCCGTACGGCCAACGCCGCCTTGAAAGAGCGTGTCACCGGAGAAGAGCAGCGCATCTTCCTTTGAATAAAGCGATACCGAGCCTTCCGTATGGCCCGGCGTCTTGATTACCTCAAATAATCCTATCTGATCTTTATATACTTCAATATTCTCAGGTATCGAAATTCCAGAACATTGTCTCTTAAATCCCGGATCGAATGATACAAGCATTCTCCTCAGCGCACTGCCATTATCATCAAGAAAGGCCTTATCTTCCTCTCCGATATAGATCTTTATCTGAGGAAATGCTTTTCTGATGGCCTCTAGTCCGAAGATATGGTCATGATGAGCATGCGTCAAAAGCACAGCATCCGGCTTTATTTCCTTTTCATTCAGAAAATCCAATACGCGCTCAATTGGGTAGGGCGCATCGATGATATAAGTGCCAGATATGCTCTCTGCTATATAGCAGTTCGTTTGATAGCTTCCGAGTGAGAATGCCTTGATTTTCACGCTCTCTCTTCTTCCTGTCCTTCTTTCTTCTCAGCAAATGAGACAGAAGCCGTGCGGCCGTTGATATCCATTCCGGAAACCTTCTCGATGGCTTTCTGGCAGTTTTCCTCGCTCATCGTTACGAATGAATACTTATCGTGGATGCGTATTGTGTAGATATCATCACGGGTGATGCCAAGCACGCCCTGTAGAAGCTTTGAAAGATCTTTTGCATAGAGGTGCTTCATCTTTCCGACATTGATGTAAATCGTCTTTGCACCGTCAGGAATCACACGCTCGGGCCTTGGCTCTCTAGGTTTCTCTACCTTTACAGCAGGCTGTACTTTCTTCTCCACTCTTTCAGCCTTTGGCTTTCTATCGTTTCTTCTCTTATCGTTCTGTTTCTTCTCTGATGCAGACATCAGTAAGTATGCCAAAAATGCGCTACGGGTGAAGAATGGCACATTCTTCTTGATGATGCTTTTCACTCTTTCCAGCTCTACAGGATCTGTAGCCTTCATCTCCTGGAGAAGAGCACCGATTTTTGCTTGAAGCACCTCTTCAGAGAGGTTCTTCGTCTCTTCTTTTTCCATCTTATTCTCCAAATTCTGCCCAGAATGGTTTTGGGTATTGGGCAACCGTACAGTTTCCGGCAGAAAAGGGACGGACTAATACGGTCAATGAAAGGATGATTGAATGGTGGCTGTTTGTCAATAAAGAGCATGGATGATAAACTTTCTCCATGAGCGTCAGGGACGATTTCCTTAAAGAAAATGCGGAAAGGATGAAGGAATGCGAGAGGAATATCTCAGCACTCCTTTCCTCGCTTGGCCAAAAGGGAATCGATAACAGCATCCTTTTTGATATCCCGGCAGGAAAGAGGCTCGCAAATGCTTGTATTGAAGCAATCAGGGAAAGAGATAATGCCGAGAGTAAGCTTGACGCGCTTCGCTTTGCAACCAATACCCATAAAGAGCAGAGAGAACAGCTTGATGAGAGTGGAAAGGCGCTTAAGATTACCTCTGCCAAGGTCAAGGATCTCGTTGCAAAACTTGGAGCGATCGTATATGAGAAATGCACCTTCTCAGCTCTCGATAAAACGACATTTGCTCCAATCTATCGTGAAGTTGAAGTTAATTCATTCTTCTTTCAGCAGAGGAAAAATGAGAAATTCTTCTATAAATATGGCCGTCTAGTGCTCGATCTGAAGCTCGATAGGGCGCTTGATGGAAAAGCTTTGGAGATTGCAGAGACCATAAGGGCTGCGGAGGGAGAGCGAGATAGACTGGAAGGCGAACGACAGAGCCTGTCCAACATTGTCAGATCTACCAGACAGAATCCATTTGCCAAGGACAGTGTTGAGAAGGCGGAGAAGGAGTATAAGGCGAAGGTTGAGAAAGCAGCCTCTGCGCTGGAAAGCTATGGAACTTTTCTTTATGACCAGTATGAGATCTGGATCAATGATGATACCCCTAATGAGATATTCGATGTATTCCAGCTCATACTGAACGAAAGAAACCATCAAGAGGCAATCATGCGAGAGCGCAACAGGATGGGACGTGAAGAAAGGGCTGATGATTACAAGACGCGTCTTGAGGCAGAGGAGAGCAAGATAAGCATATTAAAACGCGAACGCGAGCTGCTTGATACAAAGATATTGGAAGCTGAAAGGGAAGCGGATCGCCTCAGATCGGCAATCGAAAAACTCAATACGGAGATTAAAAAGGGCAATCGGAAGTGAAGACAACCCTCTCCTTTGTCCGTGGGTGGATGAATGAGATGGATGCGGCATGGAGCATCAGCCGTTCTCCTTCTTTCCTTGTTCCATAGAGCCTATCGCCCTTGATTGGGTGGCCGATGTACTTTGAATGCACTCTCAGTTGATGTGTGCGTCCCGTTTTGGGGAAGAATCGGACTCTTGTGCATTTCTCCCCATCTATAATCTCGACAGAGAGCCTTTTCCAGTACGTTACAGCATGTTTTCCTTGTTCAAAGTCCACAATCTGATACGGTCGGTTATCTACATCGAGGCGTATCGGTGCGGAAATTATGCCTTCATCTTCCTTTATAACCCCTTCAAGCACCGCTTCGTATTCCTTTTCCACCTCACCGCTCTCGAACTCCATCGAGAGTGTTCTATGAGCTTCTTTGCTGAATGCCATAATAAGCAGTCCCGAGGTATCCATATCGAGGCGATGGGTGTGTGCAACTGCTGGGCTTGATGGAAAGAGCTTATGAAAACGATATGCAGCGCTGTCTAATTTATCATCACCGCGTCCCGGGACACTGAGCATCCCGTCAGGTTTGTTTATCACAGCAAGATCTTCATCTGCGTATAGGAAATCGAGGCCGAGCATAGAGGGAAGAAGACGTTCGCAGCGCTCTTTGCACGGTGCTCGGAATTTAAGCTCTTCTTCGTTTATCGAGAACTCGGCAAGGCCTATTATCTCATAGCCATTTCTCAGCGCAGTGTTTATCAGGCGAAGACCGGCACAGTCACCTGTTCCTGTAGGTGCTTTATCCGGCATTGGTATCGTCTTCCCATCCCATGTCGAGAAGGAGTAGAGCGCATTTAATCGCGATAGATACTCAAGCGAGAGCCTGTATCGCTCCTCTTCAAGCTTTTCTCCGTTCTTTATGCGTTCTGTAAGCGCATCAATTACCTCATCGCTTTCTTTTTTTATCGCTTTATATTCATTTTGCGAAAAACAGGGATTTACATAGCCAGGAGCGCTCATCTCGCCGTTTATAAAGCCGGAGAAAGAGCGAAGTATCTTTTCTGTACCGTTTTTCGTCCGCGCAATCATGACGGCAAATAATGTATCTTTCTTTATATCGCTAAGTGGATGCTTATCATCGCTCGGAAAAGCGTAGGAGAGTGATGTACGCATTGCGTTTGCCATCTTCCTTGCTTCTTCCCGTGCTCGCTCGGTCTCAAGGAATGCTATCATGGAAAAAGTACGGGGTCTGATAGAAGATCAAGCAGCGTTGGATATATTGCATCTGCGTACTTCTCAAGTCCTTCGACATCCCCCGAGCCTGTAAGGACTGCGATAGCATAGCCAGTTTTTCCGGCTTTTGCATATTCCATATCTACAATCGTATCGCCTACGATCGCTACCTCTTCGCTTTCTATCCCCTTCTCCTCGCAAAATTCCTTTATCGAAGCCGGATGCGGCTTCTTGGGCGTTGCAGAATCCTTTGTCCTGATAAATGTAATGTAATCGCTTATCCCCATCTTTCGCAGGAATATCTTCGTAGAATCCATCGTATCGTTAGTGACAAGCCCTATGATATAGCCACGCTTATATGCTTGCTCAAAAACTTCCTTTACGCCGGGAAATTCCATTGCATCAAGTCTTTCTTCAAGTCCAAGGTCGCTCTTTTTCATGAACGAAGAAATCGAGGAGCCTACCATAAAAGGACTCAGATGATAATCGATGCAAATGCGAAGAATCCTGAGCGTTGCTCTTATCTTTTTATTATGATGGAAGATAATCCCATCAGGATAGGTTGTCCCGTCTTTATCTACACCGAGGATTTTCAGAAAATCAGCAGTGCAGGCATCTTTTTTCTCTTTAGATAGTTCTGATTTTGAAAGGCTTTTTTCTATGGCCGCCGATAATAAAGGCCCCCACACTTCTCCATAATTGAAGAGCGTTCCGTCCTTATCAAATATTATTCCTTTTATGGCGCCCATGGTTCTAGCATATGCAAAAAAGCCTATTTTGACTATATAAGGCGTCGTCTGGGACTACCAGATCTCAACAGCTTTCCCTATGAGTTTCAGCAGTGCTTCGATGTAGTAGTAATCTGCATAGACGAAATTGATTTCCCTGTCCGCTTTCCCATGATAGGAGCCTGTGCACCGCTGAAGAATGCCATCGCAGTCCTTACTGTAATCTGCCCGGGTTTTATCAAGGGTATGGATAAGGTTGAGGGATAGCTCAAGATATTTCTCCTTTTGCGTATGGCGGTAAAGTTCGATGAACGCGCTAGCGGCAATTGCGGAGGCTGTCGAGTCTTCGATATGCGGTTCTGCCGGCTGGAGGAAATCAACAGGAATGAGATAATCCTCAGGTGTATGCGATATAAAGAAAGCCGCGATCTTTTCTGCAGTGTCGAGAAAGTCTTTTCTGCCTGTATGGCAATATGCATTTGAAAAACCGTAGATGCCCCATGCTTGCCCCCTTGTCCACGCAGTACCTTCTCCATAGCCTTGTCCGCCATGCTCTCTGACAAATGTTCCTGTCAGAGCATCGTACTCCGTAATGTGCCTGACAGAGCCATCCTCCCTCACTGCATTCTTCATCGTAGTCTCTGCATGCTTTTCCGCAATCAGCATAAAACGCGGATCCTCTATTTCCGTACTTGCCCAGAAGAGTGTTGAGATATTCATCATGGAATCGATGATCGACCAGCCTCGATTGGTTTCCTTACTTTCCTCATTATCGTTCCATGCGCGTATGAAGCCAGTGGGATTGAAGCGCCCTGCAAGGAGCGTCGCAGCAAGAAGTCCTCGTTTTTTCGATTCTTCATTTCCATCTATCATATAGCGCGCCACGGAAAGAGGTTGCCACATAAAACCTGTATCGTGGTGAAGTCCCAGAAAAAGGGAAGGAAAGCATTTATCAAGAAGCTTTTCAGACTCTTTTACTACCTCAAGATATGGATCGAAGCCAGTAAGTGCAAAGAGCTGATTCATGATGCCGCCCCAGAATCCATTTGTCCACCAGCAAAGTCCATCATCGATTCGCCAGTCCTTCGAGGTATCTGCCCTGTCATCATAGCGGCCATTGATTGAAAGCGCAGGTATCTTTCCTTTGTTCCTTTCAATTGAGGCTCTCATCTTCCTATCTATCTTGCAAAGACTTTCTTCGATCCAGATTGTGTCCATATAAACTCCTTTTTGTTGGATTTTATCGCTATATTCTGATTTTTTGCGGTACGGAAATTTCATATCATATGGGGATTTTTTATCAATTGCGAAACTTAAAAAACTGTACCTCAACCTTAAAAAAGCGAATCTTGCCAATGTGGAAAAGCAGGGTGACGATAATTCTATCAAAAAGGAGATGACAAATGAGAAAAACATTGCTTTCAGTCCTTCTTATGGCGTTGATTACACTCAGCGTATTTGCTGGTGGAAATAGTGAATCATCTGCTGTTGCCGCAGGCAGCGATGTAACGCAGGTGACGTTTGTATTCGCAGATGGCGATGTTGGCGCAAAAGCATCGATAAACGAAATCGTAAACCGCTTCAATGCATCGCACGAGGGAATGAGAGTGGTTATCCAGCCCGGTACTGGCGGCAACTATTCCGAATTTGTAAGAACTCGCGACAGTGTAGGTGAGTTCCCGGATGTGGTAGAGATGAGAGGCGAAGCTGCGATGTATATCAGAGCAGGAAAACTTGCACCGCTTCCGGAGGAGCTTACCGATCTCTTCCTATCGCCGATGGTTATAGATGGGAATATCTACACGGTAGCGCTCGCAGGCGAGAATACAACCGGCATAATCTATAACAAGAAATATTTTGACGAGCATGGACTTCAGGAGCCTAAGACATATGAGGAGTTTATCGAACTCTGCCAGACGATACAGGATCTTGGCGATATGAGTCCTCTCGTAGTTGGCGGCGGCGATCTCTGGCACCTTGGATTCCTCTTTAACCTCTGTTGGGATGATATGGTTATCAGTCAGGATCCGGATTTCATTGCACATTGCTATGAAGGTACGAAGAACTTCTCAGATCCAAGTGTAAAAGCAGTCTTTGCAGAGATGCAGGAGATTATGCAGTATGCACAGACAGGTTGGGCTTCGACACCTGATGCACAGATTACGACGTTTATCGTCAACGACATGGCTGCAATGATGTACTCAGGAACGCATATGTTCACACAGATTCTCGAAGCGGATCCGGATTTCGAGCTTGGATGGTTCCCCATCTACTCTCATGATGGAAAGCTCAGGCTCGTAGGCGGTTCTGGAATTTCCGGTCTGGCGGTATCGACAGAGTGTGCAAACGATCCTGCGAAGTGGGAAGTTGCGATTGAATTCCTGAAGTTCTTCTATGCCCCGGAAAATTATGCGATTTACTGCAATACGCTCAGTGCGATTCCGGCAACAAAAGAATCTCCTGAGATTGAGGGCGTAGAAATCCTTTCAAAAGTCATCGAAGCTACCCAGCAAGCAGATAACCTTACACCGATGTGGAACAGCAAGTCCGGCGATAACGAGCTTCCTCCTGATTTCAGGAACTTTACTTACAAGACGCTGACAGAGGTTCTTCTCGGCCAGAGGACGATTGACAGTGCAACAGATGAACTTAATAAGACATGGGCAGTATCTGCCTCTTCATTCAACCCTGTCACTGGTACAG
>CAZURL010000014.1:20103-24657 GCA_964623005.1 uncultured Spirochaetaceae bacterium | reverse complement strand
ATCACGGATTTCGAATGGGGCGTTGCAGAGCTTCCTACCCTCGATGGCGAGATAAAGGGCGCGCTCGAAGTGACGCTCAGCAAGGGCTATGGGATCATCAGCACGACAAAGCACCCGGAAGAGGCATGGAAAGTCATCCAGTACTTCCAGTCAGAGGAGTTCCTCAAGGGCTATCTCGAAGCTGGCTATAACCTGCCTGCGACAGATTACATGGACAGCATAATCGACAAGAGCAAGATCGGACGTCTTGCAGACTGGTCGCTTACGGATTATGAGTCCGTATATCCAAAGCCGCCAGCAGTGAACCTCTCCGGCGACGACTACAGAACGGTGTTCTGGAATGTTGTACAGGGCTATGTTGGAGTCGATGCAGCTATCGCGGATCTCAACAAGAGATACAACGAAGCGCTTGATCAGGATGTTAAGTCCGGTAGCGTAACGAGACTCGTTATCAAAGACTTCAATCCGCTTGATCCCGGAAAGGGCACGGCAGAATACCTTACAGAGTAAGGTGCAGCAAGGAGCCGAAAGGCTCCTTCTTTTTTGCAAGGACGAATATGAAAGATAGAGCTTATCTACCGCTAAATGGCGTTATCTTCGATGGCGATTATTACAAATCCATACCATATAGCAAGTACATAAAGGATGAAGCACTCCCCTCTGGAAAAATCTTCGATATAAAAGATTACGGCGCGTATCCATCAGAGACAGAGTTGATGACGGATAAGATACAGCGTGCGCTTCTTGATGCAGGAGAGCACGGCGGCACTGTATATGTACACGGAGGACGATTTCTCACAGGAACACTGACAATACCCTCGCACGTGCATCTTTTCATCGAACGCGATTCTGCCCTTGTCGGGTCTAAGGATCCAGCGATGTACAAAGAAGCGCTGATTAAGGTATTCAAGGCGGAAGATGTGAAGATATCAGGGGGAGGAACAATATATGGAAATGGAGAATACTTCGTCCATCTCCCTAAGGAAAGGCCGCTTTTGGAACCGCTTGGCTATACGAAGCTGCAAACGCCTCCGATAGACAGCATGGGCTATCCTGAGGGAACGACAAGGCATGCGTATAGAATGAGAATCCGCTATGCAGAGGATAAGTATAACGAAGGGAAGGAGAATATCCCCCGCCCGTTCTACAATCTCTGGATCCGTGGCTCTAAGCATGTGGAGATTACGAATATAGTGCTTCAAGATGCCGCAGACTGGACACTCGTATTCGACTATAGCGAAGACTCTTCTGCCCACGATCTCGTCATTGATAACAACCGCCATGTGGCAAATACCGACGGTATTGATATCATGGGATCTGAACGTATAGAAATCTATCACGCATTCATCAGTACCGCAGATGATGGCATATGCATCAAAGCCCCGATGGAAGAAGGCCATGACAGCATAACGATAGACGATGATGGCCTTGGCATGAGGGGCACTAGGGATATAAGCATACGGGACTGCACAGTAGTTTCTGTGATGAATGCATTCAAGATCGGTACTGAGACCTATTTCGATATCGAGAACATAAGCGTTGAAAACTGCCACTTCATGCTCCCTGATATCTACCCGGGCGGCGTCTCTGGCATCTCTATCGAATCTGCGGATGGCAGCAGGATAAAGAATGTACGCATCCATGGCATCACGATGGAGTCAATCATGGCGCCGATCTTCATCTGTCTCTGTAAACGCTGCAAGTTCGGCTTCCTCTCCGATGAAGATAGAGTGAAAAAAGAGAATGGGGGCACTATCGAGGATATAGTGATTGAAAACATCAAAGCTATGAATGCAGAAGTTCCGTCAATCATCACCGGTTTCAAGAACAATGGATATGAAGGCAGAGTGAAGAACATATCGATAAGAGACTTTGAATGCACCTATCTCAATAACAAAGCCGAGCTGAACATCATAGAGCCTGTGTATGAGAACGTAGATGAATACCCTGAATCAAATGCATTCGGTGATGTTCCGGCCTATGGCATATTCGCTCGCCATGTAGATAATCTCTCCCTCGTTGAGATAAACATCAAAGGGAGAGAGAACGAACAGCGTGAAAAGATTGTCCTTGACGACGTTTCAGTCTAAAGCCTGTGTCCAGTCGTTTACGGCTTTATATTCAACATCCTCAAAACCTGATAGCGAAAGCGTTGGGCAGGTAAATGAAGGCGAAAGGGAGACAGAGCTTTCCATAAATGAGGCAAAGCTCTCCTTTTCCCTTCGTCCGCACCTGATGACAAACGCAGAGGCTCTTCCATAGATCCTCATCTCCGCACCGGCAATCCAATCATCATATCTTTCAAGCTTTCCACTCGACCATAGAGCGATATACCCATTTTCTTTTCTCATAAAGAGCCAATTGCCCTCGCTCACTACCTCATCAAAGCGATCAAGCGGTATATATGCATGGACAAAGCCTATTGGATGGTTTTCAGGGATTATGTATATCGCTCTGAGAAGGCTTCCGTTCTGTAAGAGAAGCGGCATCACGCCATTCCCATTCCAATATCCCGGGCGCATATCGCTCTCTTCTGAGGACGCGCCTGGATGGTTGATAAAGATCGCCGTATCAGGCGAGAGCGCGGCATACCACATCTGCTGCTGATAGCCATAAACCCCAGGCTGGAATGCTGTTGTGCCATGGAAGCACTCATTTAGCGATTTGATGAAATGGTTGTCCTCGGCATCTACCCCCGCCTTTTTCGAGGTATTTTCCCATCTCTTCCAGTTCCCAGAACGCGGAGACGAGACAGAGGTCAGTATGAAGTCTTCGTTCTTCTCGATATTTATCTCCGCATTACCCTCTGTATAGGAAAGCGATGCATCGCGCTCAATCAAGCTTAAAAGATCATCCGGGAATCTATAGGACGAGGTTGCAAGGAAGGAAAGCCAGCCTTCTCCCACAGCATCTGGGGCGCTTGGATCGATTACATTCATCAGTTCCTGCACACCGGATTTATATGGATAGACAGCATCCCTATACACCCTTCCCATCGGAGAGATCACCGTACCATGGAACGCTTGAAGAGAAAGCGCGCGGAGCATTTTATCGAGAACGCGCGAAGCTTTATCCGAATACTCCTTATCCATGTAATCAACAACATTAAGAAGAACAGCGAGCGTCACACACATATAGGTAGAACTTGCAAACTCTTCGAAGCCATTCTCAAGAACATCATCAAGCCATAACCCTACCCTTCGCTTTCCATACAAAGAGAGTTCACTTCCCACCATCCCCGTTCTTGCAAAGAAGTCATCGGGATAGATCCTACCGGCTTCATATGCAGAAAAATAGAACATCAGGGAATGGTTCTCGCTCCAGAAGCACATACCATCGGTACCTTTCATCGTCATCCAATAACGATAAGACAAAAGCGCGCTCTTAAAGCATTTCTCAATCTCACTGGGAAAACCATACTCCCTACGATAGCGAAGAAGCGAGCAGACTAGGAAATCAGAACAATCAAAGCGTTCCTCTATGATCTTTATATCATTAAGTATAAGCGCTTTCTCATCTTTTTCATGAAAGCCCAGCGCACGGGATGCAAGGAGCGAAAAGGAAGCAAAGCCATGGGTGCCACGGTCAATCATCGCTATTGAGGCAATACGCTCGAGGATTCTCTTATAGTTCTCCGCTCTTCCAAGGCCCTTGTGCCTTATGACTTTAACAGCGCCATTGTTCTCAAAGCGTCTTGTAAACCCATTTTCAAGGAGCACGGAAAAATACCTGTAACCCTCTGTATCGATAGAGGTCAGTCCGGATACATCTCTTCGCTCTGCTTTGCCCTTGCGTCCAAAAGCTTCTGTATCCTCAAAAAGAAGCAGACTTGTCCCTTTCGGAGCTGGTGATGAAAACACGAGACGTCCATCCTTCTCCTCCCTTATTCCATCCAGAAATGATGCGGAAGCAACGTACTCGCCCTCCCATTCTTCATCAGGAATCCCCGTCTCGATAGACCTTTCTGAGAGTATCTGGAGCGCGGCAATATTTCTTGTATCGCGCACACCGAGGTTATCAGAGAGTATTACGATGTCATTACGGCCTTTTTTAAGGTTCAGCTTTATATCAAGCTTCTGTATCGGCTTATAGACAGGATGGTCGGTCTTTGCAATGAGCTTTCCATCAAGGTAAAGGGCGCTTGCCATATATGTCCAGAGAATTGCATCGACAATGATATCCTCTTTGCATATAAGCGTTGTTGCCACTTCCATGCGGATACGGCGGAGCGTTGAATAGAAAGAGGATGCATCAACGAAGATACTGCCATATGAATAGAATGGCTTCCATCTATCACCGACTTTGATATCAAAGGATTCTGTATCCTTTTTCTCCGTTACGATATCGCGTCTGAGTTCTGCCTCCAAGCTAAGCTGATTGGAGTTCGTCTTGTCAGACTCAAATGGAGAGACAGAACAGGAACAAAGAAAGCTTCTGACAAAGCCTTCGTTATCAAGTGAAAGCATCTTACCTCCAAAGGAAAGGGATGGCTGCACAGGATTTTGAATACAAGTGATGTCCCCTTCAAGCTGGATTCTAAATCAAGGAGCGCGC
>CAZURL010000014.1:0-20003 GCA_964623005.1 uncultured Spirochaetaceae bacterium | reverse complement strand
ATTTCTCCTTCTCATAGCAAACAGGATTGGAAAATCAAAACCGAACAGAAACTGCACCGATTCCCCAATCCCTTTAAGAGTAATTAAAGAAGGCTGTTGATCCTTAAACATTCACAACAGCCTTTTGTTTATCAGCCTTTGACCGCTCCGGCAGTCGAACCCGACATGAAGTTCTTACTGAATATCAGGTAGACGACAAGCATAGGTACGATAGCAATCGTAGCGCCTGCGAACATGACATTCCACTGTGCAGCACCGCCGCCTGTGCTCTTGAGCATATTAACACCAACAGTAAGCGGTCTCATCTTTTCGTTCGACATCGTAAAGACGAGAGGCATGATGTACTCGTTCCATCCCTGACGGAATGACAACAGTGCGATTGTTCCCATAACAGGCTTCAGAACAGGAAGGATAATATTCCAGAAGGTTCTGAAGAAAGTACAGCCATCGATCTTTGCAGCCTCATCCAGCTCGCGCGGAACAGAATCGACAAAGCCCCTTGCAAGGAAGATATATGTAGCCTGTCCCGTACCTACGGAGATGAGGATAACGGAGATGAGATTGCTGCTCATGTGAACCTTGACTGCAAGCTCATACAGCGGTCTGATCGAAACAGAACCGACATTGATGAACATGAATGCAACGAACGTACCGTAGATAAGATTCTTGCCCTTGAAGTGGCTTCTTGAGAAGACATAACCTGCCATAGTGGAAGCAAGGAGCGAGATAAGCATGACGCCGACGGAGATGAATACGCTGTTTGCGGTATATGTCGCGAAGTTAGCTCTCGTCCATGCCTGGACATAGTTTTCAAAGTGCCACTTGGAAGGGAAGATATTGGATCCGCCGATAAGAAGCTCTGTATTAGCCTTGAAGGAACCGAGGATGATGTAGATAACCGGGAATATCGTGATGATGGCAAGGCACAGCATCAGAATCCAGATTATGGCCATTGCAATCTTGCCTTTAGTTGAACGAACTGCTCTTGAAGAATCTGCCATATATCCCCCCTTACATCACTTCATCAAGCTTACGCGCAATGCGCATGTAAGCAATCGTAACAGCGCCTACGATGATTGCCGCCATGATACTCAGAAGCGCACCATAGCCAATCTGTGGCTGTGTCATATTCGTAAGCCCAGAACCGAAAATGAGGTTGTAGATATAAAGGAACATGACCATTGATCTGTTTCCAGGCCCACCTTGGGTGAGAACCATTATAGATTCATAATCCTTGAACGCGCCTGTAATAGCGAGCATGAGAACGACCTTGAGAATCGGAGAGAGCATAGGAAGCGTAATGCGGAAGAACGTCTGCACGCCGTTAGCGCCATCGATCTTTGCAGCTTCATATACATCCTCAGAAATAACATTCATACCTGTAATGAAATAGAGCATGTAGTTACCGAAACCGCCCCAGACTGCAAGTATCGTAACTGCTTTCATGACCTCTGCGGTATCAGTAAGCCATCTTATAGGTTGATCGGTAAGGTGAAACGCCATCAAAATGCCATTGAGAATACCGTTCTGGGTTGCGAAGATGAATGTGAAGATCATACCTGCAATCGAAGAGCTTATGACGGTCGGCATGAAGTACACAATCCTGAATGCAGAAGTTCCTCTCAGTTTCTGGTTCAGGAATACCGCGCATATGAGTGCAAGCGGAATTATGCATACAAGCTTGTAGAGCGCATACTCGAAAGTATGTCCTACGCTTATCCAGAACGTGCTATCCTGGAACATTCTTGTGAAGTTTCTCGTTCCTGTAAATACGGCGCTGAACCCATTGTAATCGTAGCAGATGTAACGGAACATCCAAATAAATGGGTAAATCGAGCAGATAATCAGAAGGATGACTACAGGGGAGAGCATCAGCATCGCAGATATTCTGTCTCTCTTGCTGTCTCCGCTTTTGTGCGCGACGACTTTCTTATCAGACATCAAGTCCTCCTTTACACAGTCAGGGCATAACCCTTTGAATTAAAAAATTCTAACCCTGCCTTTCAAAAGTCCAAAAGGACAGTTTCCTTTTTCTGTGTATCATTTTCCAATCGGATAAGGTATGTTAAAATGCTTTGCATGGGACGAAAATTCACAGCAGTCATCGCGGATGATGAAAATTCAATCAGGCAAGGCCTGAGTTCGATGGGGCTGTGGGAACGCCTGAATATAGACATCGTTGCAATCGTCGATAACGGCAAAGATGCGCTCAAAGCCATTGAAACGCTCAAGCCTGATTTCGCGCTGATGGATGTGATGATGCCCGGCATGACAGGCCTTGATGCGCTTGAGAGAATACGGATCGAGAGCCTCGATACGGATATCATAATACTCAGCGGACACGATAAATTCGACTTTGCAAAGCGCGCAATCAAATATGAGGCAAAAGAATACCTTTTGAAACCGGTCTCCGAGGACGAGCTTGAGGAAACACTCAGCCGTCTTATCGTGAAACGAGGCGAAGCGGTCGTTGATACAACGATTTCACGCACAATGCTCAGCGATATAGTCGCAGGCAGAAAGATTGCAACGAACGCCATCATCGCAAAGATAATCGCATCCTCAGACGGCCTTGCAGACGGGCCAGTGTTTGCGCTTGTCATCCATCTCCCAGAGGAAAGCAGGAATCCTTCAATGGAGATGGAAAGAATACACGAAGCAATGAAAGGGATAGGGAATATCGCCTGGTTCCAGAGCAAGAACATGATTTCGATGATCATAAACGGGGGTGGGCAGGAAACACCTGTTGCGATAGCATCAATCATAATGGATAGCCTCAAGACACATCCGACAATCGCCACTGGGGATATCGTGATGAGGATATCTGAGATCTCATACTCCTACTCCCGTGCGCTCATTGCCCTGTCCTATATATTCTACTATCCAACGATGGATATATTCACCTCAGATCTCATCGCAAAGGATGTTGCAGGGTTTAATATCGACAACGTAGATACGTCCCCTATTGAAGAGGCCGTGCTTCTAAACGACCGAGGAGCGATTGAGAAGAGCATTGGCGAGTTATCATCCAGAACAGATGGCGCGCTTCCGCCACCAAGTTTTGCCTCAAGTGCGATGTATGCGCTTCTGAGCAAGGTATGGCAGCGCTTCTCTCCGCTGACCAAGGATAGCGACAAAGCAATACTCTCTGCATCCACTATAATGGCATCCACATCGTTTGCCACGCTGAAAAAAGGCGTTGTAGATAACCTCAAGGAGCTTGCGTCTTTCATAGACGAAGTATACGGAGAGAAAAGAGCGAGGGAGATCCTTCGCTTCGATGACGATGATGAAGTGATCGCCAAAGCAAAAGAGTTCATCCATATCCATATAAAAGGGCCGCTGCTTATTGAAGAGATTGCAAAGACGGTAAACCTCAGTCCGTCTTATTTTGCTATCTATTTCAGAAGAAAGACCGGCGTTAAACTCAGGGACTATATCCTCGAAGAGAAGGTAGAATGGGCAAAGAAGCGGCTTAGAGAGCAAGACGCCTCTGTAAACGAGATAGCGGAGAGTCTTGGGTACAGCGATTATCGTTCCTTCTCACGAGCCTTCAAGAACGTTGCTGGTATGACGCCCTCTGAGTTCATGGAGCGTACATGAGGAAGACGCGGTTCAAGGATCTTCCGATCATCACGAAGACGCGCGTGATGACTATCCTTCTGACTCTTTTCTTCCTGATCATAATCTCTGTATTCACACTTCTTTACAATGTCCATCAGAAAGATACAGATAAAGAAGCCGGAGAGATGATTGCTTTTCGTACCGGAGAAACCATCGATAGCAATCTGAGCAATATCATAGAGAGCTTCGTTTCGACATTCGGTACCGAAGATATGCATACAGAGCTATATAATATCGTAAATGGCCTGTACTCTGAAATAGAGGTAAGGACACGGCTTCAGGAGCCAATGAATCGCCTCAAGGAAAGCAGTACGCTTATATCATCGGTAATCATCATCTCTATGGATAAGACATACACCCTATTCAGCAATCTCTTGATAGACAGAGAGGCTATATCAAAAGAGGAACTGGAAAGCGCCAAAGGTATTACATTCCTTTCTGCGAGGAAAAGCCCTATATCCAGCGAAGGAAGCGTTATTCCCATGGTCGTGCCCCTTGCCTTTTTCAGCTCCTTCATCACAATTTCAATGGATGCAGAGGATACTGTTGCCTATGTTGTGATCCTTCTCGATAGAACACGCATCGAGAACATACTCAATCCGGACGCTTCGTCAATACACGCGCTCTCGATATCAAACGCTGATGGAACGATACTCGCCGGCGTTGAAGAGGGAAAGCCGCTTTCCTCCGTAACACTCCCCTTCTCCAATCTTGTAATACACGACAAATACAGGACAGGAATAATCGCTGAATCTGTATATACAATCATTTTCGCTTCTGCCATAGCGCTCCTTCTTGCGCTCTTGATAATCCTTATCGAGTCCCATATTCTCAGGCGCTATGTCATAAACCCGGTGAAGGAACTTGAAAAAGCTGTCGAAGCAATTGGAAAAGGCAAATATGACAGGAAGCCCGATGTGCCTTGGCGTGATGAGCTTGGCACTCTTGGCAGCTCTGTATATGAACTTGGGAAAACGATAGAGAATCAGATAGAGCGAATAAGCGAAGAGAAAGCAAAGCAGTACAAAACGGAAGTACGGCTCTTGTCCGAACAGCTGAAGCCGCACTTTCTGTACAATACACTTGAGTGCATACAGCAAGAGGTGAACAGGGGCGAGAAGGAAGAGGCCGCAGATATGATACGCGATCTCTCCTGCTATCTCAGGACAACCCTTTCATATGGCAGCGAAACGATCTCGATAGAAGATGAAGTCAAGCACGATATCTCATACATAAAAATCATGAACAAGCGCTTCTCGGGGAATATCCTCTTTAACTATAGAATCGGAGAAGGTCTAGAGGAGAAGAAGATACTAAAGCAAATGCTCCAACCCTTTATCGAGAACTCGATAAAACATGGATTCAGCCTAGAGAATGGAAAAGGGATTACACTTCTCCCCTGTATCGAACTCAGCTTCTATGAAAAAGAGGGAAAGATCGAGATAACGCTCTCTGACAACGGCAAAGGCTTTGAGAGCGAGAGTGTCTGGAATACGATGACAAGCTCAGGCGATGAAGGACACGTGGGACTGAGAAATGTCTATAGGAGGCTGTGCTCATTCTATGGTGAGAATAATTTCTCTATAACGCTATCCTCGGTGCCTTTTGCAGCATCGAGGATAGTTATCACAGTGCCATCAAACGAATGAAAGCTTGATCTTCCAGTCTATATCCCTGTCTCTCACCTGATACTTCTTAGAAAGCTCTGGGCCACAGGAAGCAGAACCAACGCCGCCCATCTTCCAATCAAGATGGACAAACAGGCATCGGGAAGCCTCAAGCTCCCAATCATGCTTTTTAGAAGCAAGCTCTTCATCGGAAAAATAGGAAGCATTGAAACTAAATGGCTCGCCGGAGGCAACTAGCGGCCCGACAGCCAGCTCTGATGTTCCATAGTGGCTTCCATTCTCCTGCGGCTTTATATATGGCTCGTAAAGCTTCTTTACTTTTGTCTTATATAACCCAAGCTCAGAAGAGAGGTGTTTATCGACATAGCTTTCATATGGCCCATAGCCAAGATATCTGCATTCATCATTACCATCAGAGACAAATGAGAAGAGGATGCCGAAACGTGGGAATGCAGGGTAATCCATATTGCGCTTTCCATGAAGTTCAAACACGATAGCACCTTCGTTATCAATTCTGAATGAGATACGGCCAGTAAAGCACGCTCCACGGGAAACAGGTACCAGTGAAAGCTCTGCGGAAATCTCTGCATAGCCTTCCTCTGTAACGGCAATAGAGGATGATGCGACAAATGGAACGATATGGCTGAATGCGGCATTATCCCATATGGAGATAAGCTTTCTGTCATTATCTGTCGGCGCACGGTAGAGAGAGTATTCCATCGTCTTTGACAGAAGTTCCTTTCCATTCTTCTTTACAGAGGAAAGTCCACCCTTATAGCGATCGAATGTGTATTCAAAGCCCTCTCCCGCAACGATGAAACTTACAGGCGTTTCCTTGATAGAAAGCCTGCCGCCCTCTGAGAGCGCTGTACTCTTGGCATAGGAAGAGAGTATGAACTCATCATGCCCCAGATACTCCCTCTCTCTGTTGTAGTAGCGGATTACGATGCTTGTTCCCTCTGTGATGCCTCCGGGGACTTCCGTGGAGATGTGACCGAGAGAAAGGAGCTTTTCCTGCTTTATCTTGACGCCATTCTTCTTTATTTCAAGAACAGCATCCACGGAGAGGAAGGAAGATGGAACAATCGGATAGATAAAGTCAAAACAGACCTTTTTACCCTCTATCTTCTCAATCTTAGCGCGAACAGGACGGAACGCTTCCCTGACTTCTTTCAGTCCCACATGCTCTCTTCTATCAGGATAGACAAGGCCATCCATGCAGAAGTTCCCCTCATGAGGATACTCCCCTGAGTCTCCACCATAGATGAAGCAAGGCTTTCCTTTCTTCTTTCCCTTGTAGATCGCATGGTCAGCCCATTCCCAGACACAGCCGCCCATAATCTCAGGATGTTTCATGAAGACTTTCATATAGTCCTCAGGATCTCCTGGGCCATTTCCCATTGCATGGCAGAACTCGCAGTAGAAGAGCGGCTTTGTATGCTCGGGAGAATCAAAATAGTGATCTGCGAAATCCGGTTCGTTGTACATGAAGCTATCTACATCGATAAGAGATGAATCGACATAGCGTCCATGTTCTATCGAATGGTTCAGGCCTTCATAGTGCAGAAGACGCGAGGCATCGATAGCCTTAACGCGCTCGGAGGCAAGTTCGAATGCCTTACCGTATCCGCTCTCATTTCCCAGCGACCACATGATAACCGATGGATTATTCCTGTTTACGATTACATTGCTCTCATTGCGCTTTGCAATCATCTCGAAAAAGCGCTCGTCCTCTGCAATCGTATTGAACGCGCTCTGATGATCCTTTCCAAGAAGATGGACAACGCCATGGCACTCTACATCGGCTTCGCTTATGACAAAGAAGCCAAGTTCATCACAGAGTTCATAGAACCAAGGCGCGGCAGGATAATGGCTCGTGCGTACGGTATTCATATTCGCACTCTTCATCATCTTCAAGTCCTTTATGACCTCTTCCCTTGTTATCGCAGCGCCATGGTATGGGCTTGTATCATGATGGTTCACACCTACGAATTTGACAGGCACGTCATTGAAGAGGACAACCTTGTCCTTTATCTTTATATCCCTGAACCCTATTCTCCTCTTGATAGTCTCGCCCTCTGTCTTTACCACGAGCGTGTAGAGATATGGCAGATAAGGAGACCACGAAAGCGCGTGTGAAAGTTTAAGCGTAGCAGTCTCGCCCTCTGTCATGCACTCTGCCACAACATTATCTTTGTCTAGCAGAGTAAGGGTTATCGGTAGCGGCTGGGGAAGATCAGGGAACGAGACAGTTACCGTAGAATCTTCCCTATTGCACTCTATAACGATGTCCTTAATATGCTTTTCAGGGCGTTCTAAGAGATAAACATCGCGAATAATGCCACTGAATCGGAATTTATCCTGATCCTCGATATAACTGCCCTTCGACCATTTTAGGACGATGAACGCTATCTTGTTCTCACCATCCACCAAGAACTCTGTCACATCGAACTCCGCTGGATCATGCGGCCCTTCTGCGTAGCCGGAGTATCTTCCGTTTATGTAGAGGTAATAGGCTGAATCAACACCCTCTGCATAGATGTAATAGCGCTTACCGCTCTTCTTCTCTATAGTGAACGTCCTGCTGTAAACGCCTGTAGGGTTATCGGAAGGGACATATGGCGGATTAAAAGGAATCGGGTAATCGACATTGGCATAATGGCATCTGTCATAGCCATTGATCTGCCAGCACGATGGAACAGACACACGCTCTCCACCCTCAAGCGAGTTTTCATCTACGTCGTTGAACGAAGCGTAGTAATGGAAGAACCAGTTGTCGGATGAAAGAAGCGTAACGCCCTCTTCTGGAAGGTAATATGCGCGTGGTTTCTCGACACCTGCCCTCAAGACAGAAAAATCTTCATGGTATCTATGGGAAATCATGGCAAATACTTTAACAAGCAATGGAAAATGCTACAAGGCAAGTGAAATTTGTCCTACCTCTATTTTCAACTCTGATTGATAATCAAATCATGGAAAAATATGTTTCTCAGATTCTGGCCCCTAGAATCAAAGGGGATGGCGGTTGGGTTGAGTTCATCTCATATGAAGAGGGTATCCTCACACTTGGTTTTCGAGGAGAGTGTTCGAAGTGTCTGATCCTCCACAGATGCACTGCTTGGATCGAAAGCGAAATCAAGAAAAATCTAGGCGTAAGCGTAACGGTAGAACCTAAAAGGCTCAAGCCGTATTTCTGGGATCAGGTGTAGGAGGAGCTATGGCATTTGTTGAAGTCATAAGAAGGAGCATGAGGCCGGAAGAATGGACGGATCTGAGATTCGGATGGCTTAGGAGAGGAATCGTACAGGACAGAATAGAGATTACTGACCTTAAAATCCGGGATGCACGGGAAATCGGAGAGCATGAATATCAATTCGATGAAGACGGATGGAGAGAGCTTAAAAATGGTGATATGTACTTCACCCCAGACGGCAGCGTATTCATCGAAGGCCACGTGACTATACCAGAAGAACTCAGGAAAAGCGAACTATGTCTTCGTCTCCACACTGCGGCGGAGATGATTGTCAAGGTAAACGGCAATTTTGCCGGCGGCATAGACCCTAACAGGGACAGACTTGATCTCACTCCCTTTATCCCTGAGGATGGAAAACTCTTCTTTGAAATCGAAGGTTATAACAGATCGAAACCCGATGATGAGAGAAACCCGGAGTCAATGGCGTCGCGCGGTTGCAGACAGATCTTCGAGGGCGCTTATATATCGACAGTGAATCAGGCGGTGCTCTCGCTTTTCTACGATCTGGAAGCGCTTATAGATGTAACGAAATCGCGATACTTCGAAGAGGATGCACGCAACTACATCAAGCAAGAACTCAATAAGGCGCTCAACTTTGTTGATTTCGAGACCTTCGAAGGTGTTGAGAAAGCCTCTGAATATATTGAAAAAAGGATTTTCAGCAACAAGGACTTCAAGGGTTCTGGAAATGTTGCTATCGTAGGCCACTCCCATCTCGATATAGCCTACTATTGGAGACGCATACACGCTGTCGAGAAGAACGCTAGGACAATACTTATCCAGATGAGACTTATGGATAAGTATCCTGACTTCCACTATACACATACGCAGCCATACCTTTATGAAAAGCTTGAAGAGTTCTACCCAGAACTCTTTGAAGAACTGAAAGAGAAGATCAAATCCGGCCAGTTCGAGCCTGTTGGCGCGATGTATGTCGAGCCGGATTGCAATATCCCGGCAGCAGAGAGCCTTATCAGACAGTGCCTCTATGGACAGCACTACTACAGAAAGGCATTCGGCATCACCGTAGATTCTGCATGGCTTCCAGATGTATTCGGCAATAGCTGGATACTCCCTCAGATTCTCCGAAAGTCCGGTGTGAATTACTTCATCTCAAACAAGATGTCCACATGGAACGATACGAATCGATTCCCCCACAACAACTTCCTCTGGAAAGGTATCGATGGTACGGAAATCTATGCATGCGTGCCGCCGACGCACTTCATTACATGGAATATGCCAAGCCAGATAAAGGAGAACTGGGAAGCTTATCAGGATAAGGAAAAAGGCGGTGCAACGCTCTCGATGTTCGGCTATGGAGACGGCGGAAGCGGCGCAACGGAAGAGATGATCGAGCTGATGCATCGTTTTGATAAGATCTCCTGTATGCCGAAGACAAAGCATGTAAGGGCTGATGAATTCCTGCACGAGAACTTCGATGGAAACACGGAGCTTTCGAAATGGGATGGAGAGCTTTATCTTGAGATGCACCGTGGAACCTTCACGACAAAGTCGAATCTCAAGATCTGGAACAGGAGGCTCGAGGCAAAGCTCAGAAATGCGGAGATTGTCTCTGTGCTCAGGATGAAAGAAGGAAAGGCGTATCCTCAAGAAGAGATCGAGAAAGCGTATAAGCGCTTCCTTCTCAATCAGTTCCATGACATACTTCCGGGCAGCCACATCAATCCGGTTTATCAGGATGCAATAGAGGACTATGAAGTTGTCGATAAAGCACTCAGCGAAATCCTTGCAGAATCTGGCTCAAAGTACTTCAACACACTCAATGCAGAGAGAACAGAGCCTGTGTTCATCGAATCAGAGAGCGGTTCTTCTGTCAGGCACGGAAAGAAGGGCTACTTCTCCTATGAAAAGATAGGCGCGCTCTCAACCGCGTATATTGAGGATAAGACAGAGAACGATGCATCTTGGATTACGGTCGATGGACTGAATGCATCAACGCCTTATTACGATATTACCTTCAATGAAGATGGCTCCTTCAAGAGTCTGAGGGAAAAGTGCGGAAGAGAATGGGTAGAGAAAGGCTTCAATAAGCTGCATCTCTATCAGGATACGCCGGGCATGTACGATGCTTGGGACATCCTTCCGAACTATGATGAGGTTGAGTACGAGCTTAATGTGGAAAAACCGCTTTCTTTCGATAAGGCAGACAGCAATACGGCAGAGTTCTCCGTTGTATTGAGCACGCCCGGAAGGAAGAGTACGTGGAAGATGGTGATACGCCTCTTCAGCGCGTCAAGGGAGATTGAGGTTGAGCACATCGTAGATTGGGACGAGAAGCACAAACTCATGAAAGCAGAGTTTTCGCCAAAGGTGCTTTCACGCACGCTCCGCTGCGATACAAGCGCTGGGTATATCGACAGGGAGACGCACAGAAATACAACGTGGCAGCAGGCACGATTTGAAGTCTGTACTCATCTCTGGACGGATTTCTCAGAAACCGATGGCGGTGTTGCAATCATAAACGAAGGGAAATATGGCGTCGGCGTTCTTGAAAACGGCTTCTCTGTAAGTCTTCTCAGATCGAATATCAGGCCAGACATCCTTTCGGATATCGGGCATCATGATTTCTGCCTTGTAATCCTTCCGCATGAGGGAAACAATATTGAAGCGGAGGTAAACAGGAAAGCACTTGAATACAATACGCCGCTTGTGAGAACAAACGACGATCTTTCGGCTTCTTGGAACTTCTCCCCACTCTATCTTGAAGCGGCAAAGCTTTCCGAAGACGGAAAGTCCATTGTCTACCGTCTCTCTGAACAGGATGGAAAGCGCGGTGTGATAAAACTCGGAAAGAAGATGAAGAAAATGAATATGCTTGAGGATATCGAGGGAGAGACCGATGTTATTGAATATGCACCTTTTGAGATCATAACAATCGCGGAGGAAATATGATAAAGGCATCGCTTTTATTCGATAAGGACATCACGATATCCCACACGGATAAAAGAATCTACGGCTCTTTCATCGAACACCTTGGAAGAGCTGTGTATTCGGGAATTTATGAACCCGGACACAAAGAGGCTGATGAAGAGGGCTTCCGTAAAGATGTAATAGAACTTGTACGTGCGATCGATGTTCCAGTCGTTCGCTATCCCGGCGGTAATTTCGTTTCTGGTTTCAACTGGGAAGAGAGCGTAGGGCCACGCGAGAATAGACCTAAAAAACTCGATCTTGCATGGAGAACGCTTGAGACCAATGAAATCGGAATCGATGAGTTCCAGTCATGGGCAAAGAAAGCCGGATGCGAGGTGATGATGGCGGTAAACCTCGGTACGAGAGGTATCGAGGATGCGCTCAATCTCCTTGAGTATTGCAATATCGAGGCACCTTCAAAATATGCTTCGAAGAGGAAGGCGCATGGCTATGACAAGCCTTTCAATATCAAGCTCTGGTGCCTTGGCAATGAGATGGATGGGAAATGGCAGACAGGACATAAGACGCCCGAAGAGTATGCACGTCTTGCAGCAGAGACAGCGCGTGCTATGAAAGCTATGGATCCATCGATTGAACTTGTTGCATGTGGAAGCTCGAACTCCCATATGCCCACATTCCCAGACTGGGAGCGAATCGTGCTAACAGAGGCATATGACGCAGTTGATTACATCTCAATGCATCAATATTTCGGCAATGAGCGTGATGATACCCCGCGTTTCTTGGCAGAGAGCAGAGTGCTGGATGACTTCATCAATTCTGTTATCGCAGCCTGCGACTTTGCAAAAGCCGCAACCAGAAGCAATAAGACAATAAATATCTCGCTTGATGAATGGAATGTATGGTACCACTCAAAGAAAGCTGATGATAAGAGCATGGCAGAAGAGCCGTGGAGGGTTGCGCCTCCTCTCTTGGAGGACGTCTACACAGCGGAAGACGCACTTCTTGTGGGCTTAATGCTCATAACGATCCTGCGTCATGCAGATAGAGTGAAGATTGCGTGCCTTGCGCAGCTTGTGAATGTCATTGCTCCGATCATGACAAGAAAAGGCGGCGGCGCATGGAGGCAGACAATCTATTATCCATTTATGCATGCTTCACGCTATGGACGTGGTACGGTACTCTATCCGGTCGAGTCCTCGCCTGTATATGATGCAGGGGATGTTGAGAATGTGCCGACAGTAGAGAGCATTGCCGTTCTTAGCGACAGTGAAGATGAGATTACCGTATTTGCAGTTAATAGATCGCTTACCGATGATGCAGAGTTCTCTATCGATCCGCGCTCTTTTGAGAGAGCAGAGCCAATCGAGCACATAGAGCTTCATTCGGAGAATCTAAAGGCTGTGAATACAGAGGAAAAGGAGGAAGTATCGCCTTTTACTAGGGAGCTTCCGAGAAAAGAAGGAAATACAATTCATGCAGTGCTGAAAAAGGCTTCATGGAATGTGATAAGAATCAGGGTTAAATGATGGAAAAGGAAGTAGAGAAACGGTATGAAGAATGGCTTGGGCGTACTTTGGAAGACATTGATCTGACAAAGGAGCTTGAGGATATCAAAGGCGATGAGAATAGGATATCCGATGCATTTTATCGCGATCTGGAGTTCGGAACAGGCGGACTTAGAGGTGAAATCGGCGTCGGTACAAACAGAATGAATATCTATACAGTAAGGAAAGCTTCTCAGGGATATGCTAACTATCTGAACAAGACTTTCAAAAATCCTTCTGTTGCTATCGCTCATGATTCAAGAATCAAATCCGATCGCTTTGCCCAAGAGGCGGCTTCGGTATTCGCTGCAAACGGCATCCACGTTCATTTCTATCCGACGCTCATGCCAACACCTTCCCTTTCATTTGCAGTACGTCATCTCTCCTGCTCTGGCGGTATCGTAGTGACAGCCAGCCACAATCCATCCCAGTACAATGGATACAAGGTCTATGGCCCCGATGGTTGCCAGATAACAACAAAAGCGGCAGAGGAAATTCTTGAAGCAATCAATGCCTTAGATATCTTCACGGATGTAAGGACAACCTCTTTTGATGCTGCATTGGAAAGCGGATTGGTTGAGTATATCGGAGAGGAAACGATTACCGCATTCATCAACGCTGTATCGAATGAATCCCTTCTTGATGAGGGTGATGGCGATAAGGACATGTCGATTGTCTACACACCGCTTAATGGCGCTGGAATGATGTGCGTAACACGGTGCCTCAAAGAGAATGGATACACCAATATCCACGTTGTAGCTGAACAGGCTGAGCCAGATGGCCACTTCCCCACCTGCCCATATCCAAACCCTGAGATCAGAGAAGCGCTTGAACTTGGACTCAGGGATTCACGAAAGACAGGTAGCGATCTGCTTATCGCAACAGATCCTGATTCTGATAGGGTCGGCATTGCGGTGAAGAACAATGAGGGCGATTATACGCTTCTTACGGGAAATGAGACAGGAATGCTTCTTCTTGACTGGATTGCGGCAAGGCGCATTGAAAAAGGCAAGATGCCGAAGAATCCTGTTGCCGTAAAGACGATCGTAACGACAGATATGGCGAAAGCGATTGCTGATGATTACGGTATCGAGATGAGAGAAGTGCTTACTGGCTTTAAGTATATCGGCGAGCAGATCGGACTTCTTGAGAAAGATGGAGAGGCAGACCGTTACATCTTCGGCTTCGAGGAAAGCTATGGCTATCTTACAGGAAGCTATGTCAGAGACAAGGATGCTGTAGATGGAGCATTGATGATTGCTGATATGGCAGCATGGTACAGAAAGAGAGGAAAGAGCCTACTTGATGTGCTTGAGGGCCTTTATAAGAAGTATGGCTATAGGCTGAATACACTTCATAACTATACATTCAAAGGCGAAGATGGCTTCAAGACGATGAAGAATATCATGGAAAAAGCAAGAACCAGCGCTCCATCATCCTTCATCGGAGAAAAAGTTGTGACGGTAAATGATTATCTTCTTTCAGTATCGAAGGAAAATGGAAAGGAGAAGGAGATCGATCTTCCGAAATCCGATGTCATGAAGTTCATCACTGATAATGCAACCTCAATCGTTATACGTCCTTCGGGCACAGAGCCAAAACTGAAAATCTATATCTCAGTCAAAGCAGATACCCCCGATGAGGCAAAGAAGAAAGAGGAAGCGCTTTCAAAGGAAATTGAAGCTTTCTTGATGTAAAAGTTGTGGCTGTTGCAGACAAAAGCAACAGCCTTATTCATGCTACACTACACTTAAGCAAATTTCTTTTTTCATCTATACAATTCTCAATCTTCTGGTTTTGCAAATGCGATATTTTCATTCATGTTATCTTTGATTCTGAATCGGTACTTTCCTTTGCCATACCCTTTCAGCCTCTTTAGCCATGTAATCAACACAGCAAGCAAGGGTTCTTAATTATAGCCATTCCTGCTTTTTGCACGGTATGAGGGAAGATTTTCAATAATCTCATCATACTGCTTGCGTGTCAGCAGGATTTTTCCTTTTTCAAGCGATATCGATCCATCCTGCTCAAGACGCGCGATCGTTCTGTTTATTGTCTTTTCTTGAAGACCTAGTATCTGGCTCATATCCTTTCGAGTCAGAGCAATTGTCACAGAATCTTTTCTCTTTATGTCTTCCTTCTCTGCCCAGATAGTCAAATATTTGAGAAAAATATACGGAGAGGAATAGAAAAGCCTCTCCCCTCTATTATAACTTGAGACATAGAGCTTAGATGCAATATGCTCTGTCATCTTTCTCATGAAGTGGATATCCGTATCAATCCAAGCGGAGAAAACTTCAACAGGAAGAAAAGCAATCCTACACGCAGTGACTGTTTCAAGGGTGACGGAGGTTATATCCCTCTTTGCAAATAACGTGATTTCCCCAACAAATGAGATGGGTGTGTTGTTCTCAATCATGAAGACATTTCCGTTCTCAAATTCATTTATGACACGGAAGCTTCCTTCAAGGAGTATCCCAATCCGCTCAAGTGGCGAATCCTTCTGATGGATTATTGTATATGGAGGATAATCCCTGAGCACAAACCGTCCATCAAGAGAAGCTGGCATTGATGAAATATATTCCTTGAGAGACGGACAGATGGAAAGAATCTCGCTAAAGAACATATCGCCCTCCTAACCAATGATAACCGAGGGCGATAAATACATCTAGAACGAAGGCCAGTCAATAAGCCATGGTTTTTCAGCGAAAAGTCTTTCCGCTCTTGCTCTGATAGCATTTTCAGAAAGTGTAAGAATCTGTCTTCTTTCCATTATCATACGACCATTGATGATCATAGTATCCACATCATGGCCATCTGCGCTCTCAATAAGCGTATGCACAATATTCTGGCTCGGCCAGAGATGAAGGGATGATGTGTCGATGGCTATCAAATCAGCAGGAGCATTCTCTTTTATGACACCGCATTCCTTTCCATAGAGCGCGGACGCACTGCCGCTTGTTGCCATCTTAAGGATTGTCTCTGCACTCATTATTGAGCTATCTGCTGTTCCTGTACCACGTGTTACATTGATAACCCCCCTAAAGAGCCTCATCTCCTTAAAGAGATCCAAGCCTGCATGCCCTGCCCCATCGCTGCCAAAGCCTACAGAGATTCCGCGCGAAAGAAGCGATGGCGTATCAGGAACGCCCTTTCCACAGTTTGAGAATGGGCAATGGACTATGTGTATATCATGCGCTTTTATGATGTCCTTCTCATGCTCTGAAAGGAAGATGCAATGCGGTGCAACCATCTTCACATCATCAAGAAGCCCTTCCTTTTCAAGATACTCAAACGGCCTCATCCGATATTTCTCAATGAAATCATTCACTTCACTTGCATACTCATTCATATGGACTTCAATCGGCATTGAGTAGCTTTGAGCAGCATGGAACATCGCGTGTATATGCTCAGTCGATGCGGCTGTAAGCGCTGTGATGGAGAATATAGGGCGAATGCCCTCTGTTTCAACACTAAGCGTTTCTTCTATGACTTTATCAGATGTGAGACGAAGTGATTCAGGTGCGTTATCATTCGAAAACCTTGTGACTCTTCCTTTAAGTCCCGCACGAGAAAAGACAGATGCAAAGATCTTTGGGAACTTGCCTCCTGCATCAATAAACAGCCCTGTTCCGGATTTTATCATCTCTACGGCGGCAATCTCGGCAGAAAGCTCGGAGTCTTCTTCATCCAGCCGACATTCAAAAGGAACGTTGACTCTCTTCCAGATAACAGGCTTCTCATCCAACAGCCTCCCCCTCAAAAGCTGTTGAGAAGTATGGATGTGGCCGTCTGTAAGCGCAGGCATCCAAAGAAGAGTGCTGTTTTCAATAATCTTGAGTGCAGATTCCTTTGAATCAGCGTCTTTTATGTGTATGCATCCGTCCTTTATTGCAAGGCTTCCTTGCTGTACTTTCATATCCCCATCAAGATAATGGGCGTTCTTTATCAGAATGTCATATTCCATAGATCTGAAAACTCCTTATGAACATAATCAGGGCGAAGATAATGCTGAAAATAGCGATTCCTTTTTTCAATATCTCGCCATTAATAAACTTCGAGTGCTTCGAGGCTGCATAGACACCAATACTATGCAAAATGAGTACAGGGAGGATTATTTCGATACGAAAAGCCTCTGTACGGAATGCATAGACAATCATAGAAGGGAGCGCAATGAAGATTGAAATAAAAAGAGAGACCGCTACAGCCTTTTTCGCCTCCATGCCTTGCAGAATGAGCAGTGGACTCAGCAGCACCGGCCCCCCTGCGCCTGTGAATGCGCATAGAAGCGCAACAGAAAACCCTGTGATAGCATCCCTCTTTCCATTCTCCTTCCATTCTGTATTGCTTTTCAAGAAAGGACGTAAGAATATTGAGATCCCTGATACAAAAACCACTGCATAAAGAACGAGTTTCATCGTACTCTCTTTGAAAACGGTATTGAACATCGCCCCTATTGCAGCGCCAATGAAAGAGGAAATCGGCAGTGCCTTGATACTCTGTACTTCAAGTAGCCCTTCTTTTTTATAATTCAAAGTCCCGAGAATCCCACCTGCAAGAAAGCAGAAGAATGCAAGGAACATACTTTGAGCGCTACCCATACCATTATAATCCATGAACAGGACTGGAAGCAGGAATCCTGCGATTCCCGTCCAGCCTATTACAAGCCCTACAATGCCAGATAGCAATGCTGTAATTGCAATCTCCGTCATACAGCCCCTGTAAGATTGAGAATCACTTCTGCAATGACAAGCGAACAGAAGAATGTTCCGATCATGACAAAGAAGGAGACAAGGATAAGCTTCCACCCCTGTTTGAAGAAGACCTTGAGTTTGTTTGAAATGCTCATTCCTGCAAATGCGCCAACCATCGTAAGGGGTGCTGTGAAATTAATTGCATTTACATAAGCTATCACAGCGCTCGATACAGGAGAGAGAGGACACGCTACAAGAAGCCCTAGCACCGAACAATAAGCAACTGTCGGGAGTTTGAGTGGGATAATAGAAGAAAGGAAGACCGCAACTGCACTTATTGCAAGAAGGATAAGCACGCCAGGGGCAGATTCAGAGAATGCAACGTCAAAACCAACCTTATTTGCAAGCATCATGCCAGCTCCTGCTATCAAAAGCGTCAAAAGCCATTCAGATTTCCTCATCTTGCCGCCTCCTTATTCTTTGCATATTCAATAGCCGCTTCTTCAGAAAGACCTTGTGCATATGCTTCCTCTTTCCATGCATTGAATCTCCCTGTCTTTGTAATTCTTCCGAGTTTTGGCTCTAGATGTTTATAAAGCCATTTGGTAAGCGGAATACCTAAGAAGATTGACATGTATATTCCATCGATACCGCTTATTGTTTCACTTGCAGCAGCAAGCGCGGCTATCTGTCCAGCAGCTTCTGGAAGAACCTCTGTAAGCGCTGCAACTGCGCTGCTCATGAGAATACCTGCTCCCACACCTGATGCCATTCCAAGCGACATCGGGCTGAAAATCCCCGTTGCTGCAAACATTGAAGCCATAAAACCAAAGAAAATCGTTCCAAAGAGGCTTCCTGCGATATAAACAGAGAGCGATCCCTGCGCCTCAGGAGAAGATGCGCCGAACATATCCTGCATCAATGCAAGATTGGTTTCTCTGTTTATCGAGTGACAAGCGCCAATAGCCTCCCTCTTCAAGCCCAGCAAGAGCGCTATCGGAACAGAGAAGAAGATAGTACCAAGATTGCCGAACTCCTGCAAAAGAAGCGCAGGGCCTGCTTCAATAATCGCCATGAAATTTGAGCCAGCATTAATACCAAGCTTTGCAATGAAAGGAAGTATCCCTATTCCAACAAGTCCCCCTGCCGCTTTGACTCTTTTATCACTGAGAATCTTTGTGATATTCGGCCCTGAAAGAAGCCCAAGTGCAAGTGAATAGAAAATCGGGAAGATTATCAGCTCACCACGCCAGACCGAAATTCGGAACTGACCGATTGAATCAGCTATAAGGATGAACAGAAAGCCCAGCAGATACACAGGCCATTCATTTTTCACCCTTTCTGTTAATCCGGAATACACGTAAGTCTTTTCTTTTTTCATTCCAGCACCTCTTATGTGGAAATTTAGAGTGCACAGGAAAATAGAAAAAGGACAAATGGGAATTTATTAGGAAAAGGCTGCAACTATTTATGCCGCAGCCATCTGATTTACTTAGAAAACCGAAACCTCGTCCAGAGTTCTTTTACGCTCTTCTTTTCTGTGATTATCAAGCCAGATTCCTTTAGAAAGCCTTTTCTGTACATATTATGCGCATCAGTAGAGCAAGTCTGAGGCTCAACACAGATAAAATGCTTATCAGGGGCAGTATAAACCACTACATGATTGAAATCATCGCTTCCATCGATTGTGATTGTATAATCAGCCGAAGAGAGCGTGCTGACAATAGCGTTATCGGAGAAAAAGACAGTGTCTGTATCAATTGCAGAAACCGCTTTCTGCTCTCCAAAAGCCGTTGGAAAACTCTCCCCTGTTGGAATCTTCTCGCTGTTCGTGATCATCTCCCTCTCAAGTGTGGATTCAAACATCATGCCATCACGCTTTAGGAAAAATGGATGAAGGGCAATGCCGAAAGCAATTGATTCATCACTATCATTTTCGATGCAGAACTTCCATAAAAGCGAGGAGTCAAGAAGAGAAAGCGTTAGGATAAACTTTCCTTCATAGGGAAAGGTATCTCCTAAGAGCGCAAATGGTGCTTCTGCCACTACCATATCCGAAGAGCGCGCTTTGATTTTGAAATGCGCATGACGAAGAAGACCATGCATCACTCCCCTTACCCTCTTTCCATTAAATTCAAACGCATCTCCACTCACTCGGTTAGGGGTTGGGAAGAGTATCGGAATACCATAAGTGGAACCTGCCGCCTTACGGCCTGCATCTGCATCAATCGTTTCCTTGCCCATATATTTCAGCGAAGTTACGGTCATTCCATCCTCTTCATCAACAAGAAGAGATAAAAGCTGATTATTAAGTTCAATCATATAAATAGTATATCCCAATCGATAAAATCTATTCAGACGATTT
>CAZURL010000013.1:0-25255 GCA_964623005.1 uncultured Spirochaetaceae bacterium | reverse complement strand
AAAAAGAGCCTTTGCCATCATCAGACAGCAAAGACTCTGAATATAATCCTCTGAAGCTATTATTTTGTTTTACCTTCTCTGACAGAAGATGCGATCAATCTGATAGCATTGATATTGATAAAGCCCTTGCAATCAATTGGATGATAACCGCCAGCTTTATCCATTGAACCGAGGTCTTCGTTATAGAGTGAAGTCTCGGAAGAGATTCCAGCATTGATTACATTGCCTTTGTAAAGAGCAACAGTCGCAGTTCCCGTAACGTACTTCTGGCTCTCTGTGAAAAGGGCAGTAAGCATATTGAACTCAGGTGCACCCCAATAGCCATTATAGATAAGCTCTGCATACTTCGGACTGAGCATGTCTCTAAGATGCATCGCCTCCTTGTCCATTGTAAGGCCTTCGAGATTATGATGAGCTTTCCAGAGAATTTCACATCCCGGTGTCTCATAAACGCCTCTGCTCTTGATACCGATGAATCTGTTCTCAACCATGTCGACACGGCCTATTGCATTATCATGTCCAACCTTGTTGAGATAGATAATCATCTCCACTGGATCTGTTACTATAGTACCATCTCCTTCATTCTTTACGGAAACAGGTGTGCCATCCTTGAATGTAAGCGTAAGGATCGTCTCCTTGTCATTGGCCTTTTCAGGAGAGAGTGTGAGTGAATAAACATCTTCTGGGCACCTATTTGACGGATCTTCGAGGATTCCTGCCTCATGAGAGATGTGAATAAGATTTTCATCCTCGCTATATGGCTTCTTAAGCGATGCCTTTACAGGAATATTATTCTCTTCGGCATACTTGAGCATATCAGAGCGCCCCTCGAACTGGGACAGCCACTCTTCGTCCTTCCATGGACTGATAATCTTTACATCAGGCATATTCATGTAATAACCGAACTCGAACCTTACCTGATCATTGCCCTTGCCTGTTGCGCCATGTGCAACGTATTTTGTCCCTTCCTTCTTTGCAATTTCGATATGTCTCTTTGCGATGATAGGCCTTGCAAGCGAAGTTCCGAGCATATAAGTACCTTCGTATATCGTATTAGCCTTAAGAGCAGGGTAGATGTAATCAGTTACAAGTTCCTTCTTAAGATCTTCAACATATACCTTCGAAGCACCTGTTGCGAATGCTTTCTCTTCAATAGCCTTGAAGTCCTCGTTCTGACCAACATCTGCAACATACGCAATTACATCAAAACCTTTATTACTGAGCCACTTCAGGATAACGGAAGTATCAAGACCGCCTGAATATGCAAGTATGACTTTATCTTTCATTTTCATCTCCTAACAGCAGGAGATTATGCATATTCATAGATTTTATTCAATATATTTCTGCATAAATATTCAAATATCTAGTTGAAAATGAATTTTAATTGCATAAAAAATCTCGGTATCACCAGGTTGGACACCGAGATCTGCACCTAGAACCGTCTCCCAGATGACTATGGCAGTCCCTCTTCTTAGGCAACCAGACAAATGTCTTTCAAGCCACTGTTATTCTTATAACACGATATCTGAATAATGTAAATATAGAAATAAGAAGTTCATATATGGATGTTGTATAGTTTCATCGACTACTAAAACAGATATGATTGAAAATAGTCCGTTCAATGGTTAGATTATTCTACATGATTGGATTCTTTATTAAAAAAGCATTCTTCGATGGCTGGGATAATCTCATTGGACTTGTCCTCTTTAATCTTCTCTATATCCTTTTGTTTGCCTTGGGACTCTGGGGATTCTCGACTATCGGGCAGTATTCGGTTGCAGGATCCTGCGCTTTCATTATCGCACTTTTATTCATTTATGCTATTATATCCGGCGGAACGTCTGCGGTTGTCCATAATTACTCCAACTACCAAGGCGATTCATGGATCACATTCAGAAACGGAATAAAGAGGAATATAAGGCATTCGCTTTTGTTCTTCCTGATTAACATTCTTTTTGCCATGAATATACTTTTTATAATTCCGTTTTATCTTTCAATGAATAATGTCTTTGGTCTTATCGTTGCCGTTGTTCTAGCATGGCTTGAGATCTTTATTTTCCTATCTATCGCATATTATTTTCCACTTATGAATCTCTTACCAGGCGATAGGCCGCTTAAGACGTTCAAGAAATGTTTCATAATCATCGGGGATAATCTTGGTTTTACGCTATTCTTTGTTGTGTACAGGATCATTGTAATCGTTATTTCTGTTTTCACGATGGGCTTGATTCCCGGTGTCGTGGGCGCTCAGCTTGCTTCTCAGGATTCAATCAAACTACTGATGCTGAAGTATGACTATCTTGAAGAGAACAAGGATGCGGACAGAAAGCATCTGCCTTGGGCAGATATCCTCTATGACGAGAAGGAAAAGGTCGGCCCGCGCTCCCTTAAGAATATGATATTCCCATGGAAATAGAATGAGAGAAATCGAGATAAAGACCCATGTTCCTGATGCATCATCTCTTCTTGCTGAGCTTGAGAGACGCTATGGAAAGGGCAGGGAAGTCCATAAAAGGGATCACTATTTCCATTTACCGGGAGAAGTCCTGCAATCGCTGAGAATCCGTAATAATAACGGAAAGCTTGAATTTACAGCAAAGCACAGCAGCAATGACGGGAAGTCCGAGAATAATGAAGAGTTTGAGTTCTTTGCTTCGGAGGAGGAGTACGAAAGAGCCGTTGCTTTTTTCCATGCACTCGGCCATGAAGATTACTTTGTAAAGATAAAGGATGGCTGGGAATGGTATGATGGGGAAGTTCATATAGAAGTTTTTCAGGTAAATGATCTTGGCTACTTCATGGAGATTGAGATACTCATACCATTCGATGCGTCGAACGCTTTTGTCGAGGAGAAGAGAGAGAAGATTGCATCGCTTGTCAGATCGCTTGGTCTTGAAAATGAAATAGAGAATAGATCATACAGAGAGATGATCCTTGAAAGGAGAACCTATGGAATGGAGAGCTAGCCATATACTTGTCAAAGACAGCCAGAGCGCGCAGAAAATCTGGGAAAGGGTAAAGCGAGGAGAGTCATTCGAGAGCCTTGCACGCCAGTATTCAACCTGTCCTTCGAAGTCCCAGGGAGGAGACCTCGGATGGTTCGGTGAAGGGAAGATGGTTCCTCAGTTTGAGAACGCTGTCAGAAAGATGACTCTCAGAAGTATTTCAAAACCAGTGAAAACACAATTCGGATACCATATTATCAAAAAGACGGGAGAGCGTTCTTGAATAAAGTCACGATCTACACAGACGGCGCTTGCTCCGGAAACCCTGGCCCCGGCGGCTGGGGTGCAATATTGATGTATGGCGAAGCAAAGAAGGAAATCTCCGGCGGTGAGGGAAAAACAACCAATAACCGCATGGAGCTTACTGCCGCAATCGAAGCGCTTAAGATGCTTAAAAGGCCATGTGCTGTCGATCTCTATTCTGATTCAAAATACCTTGTTGATAGTATCAACAAAGGCTGGCTTTTTTCATGGGAGAAGCTTGGATTCAAAAAAAAAGGAAAAGATGTGCCCAATACAGATCTATGGCTTGAGCTTTTACCATTGATAAGACGGCATAGCGTTGCATTCATCTGGGTCAAAGGCCATGATGAAAACGAATACAATAATCGCTGCGATGAAATGGCTGTAAGCGAATGGAAGAAGTTTAAGTAAGCATCCTGTCCTCAAGCACAGAGGAAATGTCATAGAGCGTTTGCTCTCCATTATCCCATTCATCAGTGCTGATACTCTTTTCGGTCATTATCGCTTTATAGAATGGATAGAATTCTGCAAGCACCCGGATTGCAACCTGATTATTCGGGCTTCTCTCCAATAGTGCACGTGCAACAGGAATTGCCCGTTCTCTTTTCGCGCCATAGTATGAATTGAGCAGCATCTCCGTAATAGTGTCGTTAAACGGATATTTCTGATAAAGACGCTCAAGTTCTTTTTCATAGCTATACATGCGTCCGCTCTCGCGGTAAGCATAGAGAATCAGATAATCAAATCGTAATCGCTCTGGATAGAGTCCAAGCGCCTCTTCCGCGCACTCGATCGCTTTATCATATTCCTCGGCCTCAATGTAGGAGTAGGCGAGATTATAATAAAGCTCAGGAGAGACTTCCTCCTCAATTCCTTCAAGATAGACCTCAGCTGCCTCAAGCCCTGAGAGAACAAATCCTCTCTCAAGGTATCCTTCTTCCTCTGTATCGGTCGTTGAACACGAAATCAAGATAGCAGCAAGACTAACCAAGAACAGCGCTTTCAATTTTTCTAACCTGATCCCTATAAAGATTAACGATCGATGAGCCATAGTCCGCGATAAGCTGGATCATATTACGCTCTCCTTTTTCATCTCTGCCATTGAGCCTATCGCCAGCATCCCCTAGACCTGGGATGATATAAGCTTTCTCATTGAGCATTGGATCCATCCAAAGCGTATAGACCTCAGCTTCTTCAATTGCACGAGTAATTCTCAGCGCACCTTTGAGCGTGGAAAGGACATTTATAACCTTGATACTCCTTGGCGTGATGCCTTGTTCTCGAAGATGCTTTGCAATCGTAATCATCGAACCGCCCGTTGCATTCATTGGGTCGGCAAAGATCCAGTCCTTCCCATCAAGTTCCTCAAGGGAGAAGAATGAACGATCGAGATCTAGGACATAGTCCATATCGCTTTCATTTTTCGATTCATCGCGCTTGATGCGGAATAACTCGAATGGAGTGATGTATCCATTGGAAGAATTATCCTGGATTTCCTTGGAGATTATCATAGAAGGCAGAAGCGCACCGCGAAGCATTACGCACATCACGCTATTCTGAACAAGGCTATCTACGTCAGGAATCCTATGGACAGCATAGTTCTGGATCGGGATATTCACCGGCGTTTTCTGGATTATCGAGCGCTTCTTTCCCAAACAGTGAGATGCATATACATGAGTGAACATCAGCTCATAGGCTCTCTGCATATAATAGATGAACTCTTCATGCCCAGTCTCTTCATCCCGAAGCTTTGCAATGAGCCTTGACGCTTCCCCATGCATCTCTGCTGGCGTATCGAATGAGTAGACATGGATTCTGCCATTCTCTTTCGAAATATCGGCAAGCTTATGCCCAATATCCATATGTATTTTGACAAGTGACTTTATCGCTTCGTCATCAACCTTCGCTATTGCAGAAGAGAGTGAGAGCGATTTCAGATACATGTTCTCGATTTCTTCGATATCAGAGGAATCCTTATCTGTGAGAAATCCATCGAGATCACTTCTGTGAAGATAAACTTTGTTCATGGCTTTATGTTAGACCAACACGTTTAACATGGCAACGCAGGATATCTTCTGCTATACTTAAGGTTAGGAGTTTTGTGATGAATATTGTACTTCTTGGCCCTCCGGGGGCTGGCAAAGGAACTGTGGCGGCTCTTTTGAAGAGAGAGCTGGATGTACCTCATATCTCAACTGGCGATATCTTCCGCGAAAATATAAAGAACGGCACATCGCTCGGCCTTAAGGTGCAGGGCATTCTTGCATCAGGAGGGCTTGTACCGGATGAAATCACAATCGAGATGGTTCGCGATAGGCTCTCCAAGGATGATACAGCATCTGGATATATCCTTGATGGTTTTCCGCGCACAATCGCACAGGCTGAGGCACTTGAGGATATAGACACAATCGATCATGTGCTGAATTTCGTACTCTCTGAAGAAGAGATAATCTCCCGTCTTTCCGGACGTAGGCTCTGTCCATCGACAGGCAAGATCTATCATATCAAATCAAATCCACCGAAAGTGGAAGGAATTGATGATGAAACAGGAGAGAAACTGATCCAGAGAGATGATGATAAGCCGGAGGCTATCAAGCATCGCCTTGAAGTCTATGAGGCCTCTACTGCACCTCTTATCGAATACTATAAGAGCAAAGGAAATCTTATTGATATCGATTCCTCTCCATCACCAGAGGAAATCGTAAAGAGAATCTTAGGGGAAATCCAGTAAGTTGCTCAAAGCGTTCTCCTCATTTTCCGATGTATTTGTCGCTCCTCTCTTTCCAAAGAGGGGCGAAGAGGTCGAGATTTCGATACTCGTTTCCGAACACCCTGAATCGATGATGCTCCGGGCTGACTCGGATTCAGGAAATGTGTGGAGCTATATAATGACGGAAAGTGGAATGATGAACGGTGCTTTCCGTTATAGTGTTAGAGTGCGCATCGCAGAAATGCCTATCTTCACCTACTATTTCGCGTTCATCTACGGAGGAAGAAGCTATTATTACGCCAAAAGGGGAATCATGCGGAATGTTCCGATACGCACAGATCGATTCACCTTGATTCCCTCTCTCGATGCTCCTGCTTGGGTCTCTTCCTCTACGTGTTATCAGATATTCCCCGATAGATTCTGCAATGGAGATCCTGATTGCGGTGCAAAGGAAGGTGAGTACGAGTTTGATGGAGGACGCGTAACGGTTCATGATTTTTCAGAAAAACCGCAGCCATTTCCTATTTCCCGATGTCTGGATTTCTATAATGGCGATCTGAAAGGGATAGAAAAGAAGATCGATTACCTTGAAGCTCTCGGTATCAATGTTCTCTATATCAATCCGATAAACACCGCCCTGACTGTTCATCGTTATGACTCTATTGATTTCTTCCATGTCGATCCGAAGCTGGGAGGCGATGAAGCGCTTATCTCCCTTATAGAAAAGCTTCACGAACATGGCATCAGAATCATTGTCGATATCTCAATAAACCATACAGGAACGGCATCGCCATGGTTCAAAAAAGCTATTGAAGATGAAAACGCTGATGAACGGGACTTCTATATCTTCGAAGATGGCAATCCAAGTTATTGGCAAGGCGTAAAGACGCTGAGCGAGTTGAATTATACATCCGACCGTCTTAGAGATCTTATCTATCGCAATAAAGACTCTGCAATGCAGCGCTTTCTTCGTCCACCATTCAATCAGGATGGATGGAGGCTTGATGTTGCAGCAGAGACTGGACGTAGACCGGCACAGCAGACAAAAGAAATCTGGAGAGAGGTCAGACAAAGCCTCAAGAGCGTCAAAAAGGATCTCTACCTAGTCGGAGAGGATTGGGACGATAGCTCCGAGTATCTCCAAGGAGATATGTGGGACGGCTGTATGAATTATTATGGCTCTGGTAGGATTCTCAGAAGCTGGATAGGTGAACGGGATCGCTTTCTCTCAGCTGGATGGGGACATGATCCTGAAAGCGAAGCACCTTGGTCTGGAATAGAGACAGCGCTTGCAATAGCCGATGGGGTCAGGACAGTGCCTGATCAGATGGCATTTTTCCAGATGAATCTCATTGATAGCCATGATACGCCGCGCCTTCATCTCAATGCTCGCGTTATGGATAGGGATATCTATTATGGAGGATTGATGGCGCTCTTTCTCCTTCCAGGTATGCCATCGATTTATTATGGCGATGAAATACTTCTTGACGGAGAGATGGGATCGGTAGAGGGAGCGCGGTATCCGATGTCTTGGAATGAGGATATGTGGGATAAGGAGACGCTATCGATGTACAGGACGCTAAGCTCTATTCGAAAGCTTTCATTCCTTCCGTTTTCAGCATTCATGGCAGAGGGCTTTGATAATGATGCATTTATAATCAAACGGATCGGAAATGGAGAAGCAATTGTCGCAGTGATCAACAAATGCGAGAGAACACGAACGATCTCCGTTGATTCTTTTGCGCTTCCTAAAGGCAGTGCTTCGGTAATCGCCGGCAGCGGTGTCTGCATGCTTACTTCCTATACGCTCGATATTACACTCGACGGGAAGAAGAGCGTAATCGTGCATCTTAAGAATGCACCGCTTGCAAATTCTTGAAAAACTTTCTCTCTACGTAGAATATTCAAGGAAAGGAGAAACCATGGCCTATTACTATAAGAACCGTCCCGAACATTCAACGAATACTTATTAGTTCCAGGATATTCATCGTCTGAGTGCGTTGATGAGGCACCTACGTCGCTTGTAAATATCAATGGGAATTACCTCAAGAAGTACTGGGGCGAAGGTTCTCAAAGGGCAAGGAATTGGCAACGCTATGATCTGGGAGGAGAGAAGAAGCTCTCATTTCCCGAAGGCGTTGATTCCTATGTTCCATATGCAGGCTCGCTTAAGGACAATGTTGCGCTCACGATTTCCAAGATCAAATCAACGATGTGCAACTGTGGAGCGCTTTCATTGAAGGAACTACCTGAAAAAGCAAAGCTTACCATCGTTTCCGAGGCTTCGATCTCCGAGGGCGGAGCACATGACGTAATACTGAAAGATCAAGTACGAGGAAAGAACACATAATTGAGATTATTAGAATTTGAAATTGAGCGTATATGTTAGTGATTCCGGACAGCTCTATTGCCATTTTGCCATGCAAAGAGTTATAGTTACTGGGATATATCTTATATTGAATTATCGAATAGTTTAGATAAGGAGAGAATTTGATGAAAGTCGGAATCAATGGTTTCGGAAGAATCGGTCGTTTCGTTTTCCGCGCTGCAATGGATCGCTCGGATGTTGAGATTGTCGGAATTAATGACCTTTGCCCAGTGGACTACCTGGCATATATGCTCAAGTACGATACAATGCATGGAAAGTTCGAAGGAACAATCGAGGCTGATGTTGAGAAGTCTCAGCTCATCGTCAATGGAAAGACCATCCGCGTAACAGCTTGCAAGGATCCTAACGAGCTTAAGTGGGATGAGGTTGGCGCAGAGTATGTTGTAGAGTCTACAGGCCTCTTCCTCACCAAAGAGAAGGCACAGGCTCATATCAATGCTGGTGCTAAATATGTCGTCATGTCTGCTCCTTCGAAAGATGATACTCCGATGTTCGTTGTCGGTGTAAACGAGGATACATATGTAAAGGGCACACAGTTTGTTTCCAATGCATCCTGCACAACAAACTGCCTTGCACCTATTGCTAAGGTTCTCAATGACAAGTTCGGCATCCTGGATGGTCTTATGACAACGGTTCATTCAACAACTGCTACACAGAAGACGGTTGATGGGCCAAGCATGAAGGACTGGAGAGGCGGTCGCGCTGCATCTGGTAACATCATTCCATCTTCTACAGGTGCTGCTAAGGCTGTTGGAAAGGTTATTCCTTCCCTCAATGGAAAGCTCACAGGTATGTCCATGAGAGTTCCTACGCTTGATGTTTCTGTTGTTGACCTCACAGTTAATCTTGCTAAGCCAGCTAAGTACGAAGAGATCTGCGCTGCAATGAAGGAAGCTTCTGAGGGAGAACTCAAGGGAATCCTCGGCTACACGGAAGATGCAGTTGTTTCCTCTGATTTCCTTGGTGACACAAGGACATCGATCTTCGATGCAAAGGCAGGTATTGCTCTTACTGACACATTTGTCAAAGTCGTTTCCTGGTATGACAATGAGATTGGCTACTCCAACAAGGTGCTTGACCTCATCGCTCATATGAAGAAGGTTAACGGCTAATAACGATTCCGGCGTTGCCCGGATTATTTCGGGCCTGCTTCGGCAGGCTCTTTTTATCAAAGGAGAAATAAAATGGTTCTCAATACAATCAGAGAAGCAGATCTTAAAGGCAAGAAGGTTCTTATCCGTGTTGATTTCAACGTGCCTCTTAAAGATGGCGTTGTAACAGACAACACAAGAATCAAGGCAGCTCTTCCTACAATACAGTACATCCTTGATGGGGGTGCATCGCTTGTTGTGATGACGCATCTTGGACGCCCTAAGGGAGAGAAGAATCCCAAGTACTCTCTTGCTCCTGTAAAGGACGAGTTCGAGAAGCTTCTTGGAAAGAAAGTACAGCTTGCTGACGATGTAATCGGAGAAAATGTAGAGAAAGCTGTTGCAGCACTCACGCCAGGCGATGTTCTTCTCCTTGAGAATGTAAGATTCTACAAGGAAGAGGAGAAGAATGAGCCAGAGTTTGCAAAGACGCTTGCTTCCTATGGTGATATCTACTGCAACGATGCATTCGGAACTGCACACCGTGCTCATGCGTCAACAGAGGGTGTTTCACACTATCTTCCATCTTACGCAGGTTTCCTCATTGAGAAGGAAGTTAAGTTCATGGCACCGCTTCTTGAGAATCCAGAGAAGCCATTTGTTGCAATCATCGGTGGATCCAAGGTTTCTTCTAAGATCACTGTTCTCGAATCCCTTGTACGCACATGCAACACAATCGTTATCGGAGGAGGTATGGCATATACATTCCTCAAGGTTCAAGGCCATTCTATCGGTAAGTCGCTTGTCGAGGATGACTATCTTGAGACAGCATCTTCCTTCCTTAAGAAAGCAGAAGAGAAGGGAGTGAAGGTAATCCTTCCTGTCGATCATATTGCATCTAGTGAGTTTGATGAGAATGCTACGCCTGTTGCTGTTGATTCTGTGGATATCCCAGAGAGCCTTATGGGTATGGATATCGGAGCAAAGACAACTGCAATGATTGTTGAAGCTGTCAAGGAAGCAAAGTCCGTTGTATGGAATGGGCCGATGGGCGTATTTGAGTTTGCTCAGTTTGCAAAGGGAACAGAGGAGGTTGCCAAAGCACTTGCAGCATCTGACGCGACAACGGTTGTCGGTGGCGGCGATAGCGTAGCGGCAATTAACAAGTTCGGCCTTGCAGATAGTATCAGCCATGTTTCGACAGGCGGTGGTGCATCCCTCGAATTCCTAGAAGGAAAAGAGCTTCCCGGAATCAAGGCATTGGAGAAATAAGATGAGAAAGGCTTATATAGCTGGCAACTGGAAGATGAATCTCACGCCATCAGAGGGAAAGGCATATGCTGCGGAACTTGCAAAAGCTGTAAAGAGCGCTAATGTCGATTGCCGAGTTATGATCGCACCATCCTTTGCATCCCTTTCCGCAGTCGTTGAGGCTGTAGGGGATTCGGGGATCACAGTTGCCGCGCAGAACATGGCAGATCACCTCTCGGGGGCATATACAGGCGAGGTCTCTGCGCTGATGCTTAAGGATATCGGAGTAAATACTGTTATCCTCGGACATAGCGAGAGACGCCAGTACTATGGCGAGACAGACGAGATTATCAACGGCAAGTTGCTTCTTGCGCTTTCTGAGAAAATGGAAGTCGTTCTCTGCGTTGGCGAAACACTTTCAGAGAGGAAGGAAGGACAGCTTGAAGAAGTTCTTTCAAGACAGCTTGAGGTTGGACTTAAAGGCGTTGATGCTTCTCTTATGAGTGCAATCACAATTGCATACGAGCCTGTATGGGCAATCGGGACAGGAATGACTGCAACCCCTGAAGATGCTGATGACGCACATGCTTTCATCCGTAGAACTGTTGCGTCTTTATACTCTGATGATATTGCCAAGAATCTCATAATACAGTATGGTGGTTCCGTTAAGGCCGGCAATATCAAGGCCCTGATGTCGAAGGAGAATGTTGATGGAGCTTTGGTAGGCGGTGCCTCGCTTAAGCTTGATGATTTTCTCCCCATCGTAACATATAATAAGTAATCGGAGTATAGGATGAGTATTTTAGGTATCATACTGTTAGTGCTTTTCTGCATTATCGCGCTCTTGCTGATCTTCCTTGTCGCTGTACAGGGAGAGAACAGTGTAGGACTTGGAGGAATCTTCGGTGGTGGCAGTGAGTCCGCATTCGGCTCTAATACCTCTTCTGTTCTTACAAGGGCTACTGTTATTTTAGTCGTAGTCTTTATGGTTCTTTCCTTGGTTGTCGCTGTTGTCAACAAGTCTAGCGATGAAGAGCTTCTTGCTGCACAGACCGCAGTCGAGGCACAGACTGTTGCTGCTACGACTTGGGTTGATGATGCTGTTGAAGAGACTGCAGTACAGGCAGAGTGATTCCTTTCTATCAAGCCGGTTTCCCTTTCTGGGCTTCCGGCTATATTTCATTTTAGGGAGGAAATGATGCAAGTAGCTGTTCTTTATGCCGCACGTACAAGAGAAGGCGGTAATTTGGAGAAGTTGGCTAAAGCAATGGCCAAAGGAATCGAAGGCCAAGGTCATCAAGTTGATGTCATCAATATGTATGAGAGTGGAACCAGACTTACGATCTATGATTATATAGTCATAGGTTCAGAGCCTGTTTCTTTTTTCTCTGCTAATGTACCTTCGGCTGTTTCTAAGTTCCTTGCAGGTGCAGGAACTATATCTGGAAAACGATGTCTAGCCTTTATCTCAGGGGGATTGAGGAAGGGTAGAACATTGCAGAATCTGATGAAGACAATGGAGCATGAGGGGATGTACCTCAAGCTAAGTGAAGTTATCAAAAAGGAAGATGAGGCCTTGGCGATAGGAAAGCGCCTCAATGTAGAGAGAAATTAACCCCACTGGAGAGATGCCATATGAAAAGAATTGTCACCTTTGCTATGATGATTGTACTTGTTTCATCGTTGTTTGCTTCAAGCATGATCAGCCAGCCAGCGGCAACCGTTTATTTAATCCGGAACAAGGCAATAACCATTGATGAACTAAATGCAGAAGTTGAAAGTTATCGTGCAATCGGTGCTACGGACATTTCAGCGATGGATGTACTTCAGACAATGATAAATGATGAAGTATTCCTTCAGGGGGCAGAACGTGATGGTATCTCCATCAGTAATCGTCAACTTGATCAGATTATAAACACTGTCTATCAGAATGCTGTTCAGCAAGCAACAGCAGTAGGACAGATCATTACGCGTGAAGACTTCGATGCTGAGATAATAAGACAGTTTGGATCTATTGACGCATATCGTGAGATGATGCGCAATCAGTCAATTGTTCAGCAGTATCTGATGCAGGAGCGCGGTGATGTGATAATGGATGTTCCAACGCCTTCTGAGAGCGCAATCAGTTCCTTCTATAGACAGAATCAGCAATCTTTCTTCCAGCCGGAATGCGTAAAGCTTGCGCATATCTATATTCCGAAGACAGGTGTTGAAAGCGAAGACAGCGCATCACTTGCAAGGATGGAAGAAGCAAGCAGAAGAATCAAAAACGGTGAAATCACATTCGAAAGTGCTGTACCTCAGTACAGCGAGGATACTTCTTCAAATACCCGCGGTGGTGATATAGGCTGGCTCACAGCAAATAACACATCTGCTCGCCAGGGATGGGGAGATGATTTCTGCGATGAAGTACTTGCCATGGGTGCTGGTGATATCTCTCCAGTCCTTGAATCTTATATGGGCTATCACATCGTAAAAGTGACTGTACACTACGAGGCAAAGCTTCTTTCGCTTACCGATCCTATCTCTCCTGAAGACACAATCACTGTCCACGATTATATTGCTCAGGCAATCATGAGCCAGACACAGCAGAACCTTATGGCGCAAGAACTCCAGTCAATGATTGCTGACCTAAGGAACCAGGCAAGGATAAATATTCTTTACAGAGGAAACTGATGACACGGCATCGTGACAGAGTTATAGCGGTATCAACGCTGTATTCGCTCGATTTCAATAATCGTCTAGAACTAAATGATGACATCGATCTCTTTCAGGGAATGAACAATGAAGAGGTCGGTGCACTTGATGATGAAGACAAGATCTTCATACGCTTTCTTGTCTATGGTACGCTTGAAAACCTAGATAAAATCGATGAGCTTATTTCCAGATACTCGAAGAACCGACCACTTGATAAGATCGATATCGTAGACAGGAATATACTCAGGATTGCTTTCTATCAGATGGCTATTACAAAGGATGTTCATCCTGCAATTGTTATCGATGAAGCTGTAAAGCTCTCTCAGGAACTTTCAAATGATGTTTCATTCCGATTCATCAACGGCATTCTTGATGCGTATCGCAAGAACTCGGAGGAAACATGATTCAACTGAAAAGTGATGAGCAGGTAGATGGAATCAGGAAATCCTGTAAATTGCTTGCCGAGATGTTCGAGGAAATAGGGCCAGCGATCTCTGAGGGAATGAGCACTTATGATGTAGATAGGCTTTTTCATGATTGGATGAAGCATCGCCATCTTGGAATGCCTTGCTTGGGGTATATGGGTTATCCTGCAGCAACGTGTGTATCAGTCAACAATGTCGTTATACATGGTATTCCTTCAAAGCACATAGTCCTCAAGAATGGAGATATTGTGAGTGTTGATATCTGTCTGGAAAAAGATGGGTATATCAGCGACAGCACGCATACATATGAGATTGGCAAAGTCAGTGATGAAGTGCATCAGCTGAATGTCGTCACAGAAGAAAGCTTATATCTTGGAATCGAGGCCGCTGGAAAGAAAGGTGCCCGGACTCAGGATATTGCAGCAGCTGTATCAGGCCATGTCAGAAAATATGGATATGGTGTTGTCAAGGATTACTGTGGACATGGGGTTGGCCTTGAGATGCATGAAGAACCAGAGATTCCAAACTATGTTTCTCTGGTTAATCCAAATCCACGTCTCAGAAAGGGCATGGTCATTGCAATTGAGCCAATGATCAATATGGGAACATATAAAGTCGAAACAGACAAAAAAGATGGCTGGACAGTCAGGACTCTCGATGGAAAGCCAGCCTGTCACTGGGAACACACGGTTGCGATCCTTGATGACGGCGTTGAGATATTAACCAAGCTCTAGGAGGCAACATGGGAAAGGAATTTATCACCTGTGACATGATCAGAGACGCGGCTCTTAAGCTTGTGCATCGTATGTATACAGAAGATCATTTCGTTCCGGATGTAATCTACGATTCACTTCGCGGCGGCGCATATATGGCCAATGTCATGAGTGAATACTATAAGCTAATGGCTCTTAAAGATGGTAAAACGCCTGTCTTCTATGCCGCTGTTGTCGCACGATCATACGGTGATGTCAGAGAACACTCTTCCCATGTTGATATCGATGGATGGACTTGGTCTCCGAAGAATCTGAAAAAAGGACAGAAGGTTCTCATCGTTGATGATATCTTTGACACAGGAATGACAGTCAATGCGCTTGTTGGAACGGTCATGGATGCAGGTATTCCCAGAGAAGATATCAAAGTTGCTGTATATGATTATAAAGTTCCCCTATATAAAAACGAAGAACCCCTTCCTATTCAGCCAGATTACTGGTGCAGAAAGCATGTTCTGGAAAAAGAGGAAGACTCAAGATGGATTCATTATACTTGTCACGAATTCATCGGTTTAACAGCCGAAGAGGTTGATGAAGTCTTCGTAGATCCAGAAGTCAGAGAAATACTCCATTCCATTTTGTAAGAATATCCCGGAGGCCCGGGATTTCTTTTTTCAGTTTTACGTTGAAAGTAAAACTCCCTTCAAAATAAAGGGAGTCAATGATTATCCATTTAATTAGTTTCATTCAATGAACATATCAAGCGTACCATAGGCAGTATCATATGCAAACATAGCATAGTCCTCAGGGCGACCATTATCTCGCGTTGCCTTGCTTATCTCAAGCAGGATAAAACTATTATTCTGTGTTGCATAAAGATAGTAATAATATTCACTACGCTCTCTCATTCCAATGTACGAAGTACAGATTACATCGTTATCATTATCATTGATTGAAAGGATAACTCCTCTTGGGTTTTCATAATTTTCTTCAACGGCGCTTGATCTATAGTAAATACCATTTCGGTAGACAAAACCAACAATCCTATAATCCCCATCATCATCTCTAAAATCATCTTCTGTCGAAAGAATAAGACGATGGCCAACACGATATTTCAAATCAGAGACAAAGCCCCGACTCAGCCTTGTTATGTCCGCATAACCATCTTTATCTTCGTCTTCCTCAAACATGTAAAGATAGCCATTGAATGTGATGAACAATCCATCATCATAGCCCATCGGGACATAATATCTGCTTGCAGTAAGATCAGTATTATTTTTAACGGAGACATTTCTCCCATCGAATTTTTGAACGATTATTTGATCTGTCGAGGCATTAGGAAGATCGCTGTCATCATAGAAGGAATAGACCGCGTTATCGCCAAAGACAATAGAAGCGCGATCAACCTCGCCATATGTCACGATATTTAAATCACTTCCCGATATACCGTTTCTATCTTCTATCTTTGCGTAATAAGTCGAAGTGTCATTACCATAGATAATCTGAGTGGTTTTGAGATCCATGTTAAAGCTGTTGAACTTCGTTACATTACTAACTTCAAGATTTGGCGTGAAAGGTGTACCGTCTTGCAGATAATTAAAACCATCTCCATTCTCGTCCTTCTCCGCCTCAATTATCTCATTTATATCAACATAAGCGAACTTGTAATTTAAATCATCAATCTCTTCCTTATATGTATAATAGAGCGTACCATTGTCGGTAACGAGTATGGGGGACATTGTTCCTTGCGTAAGATCAAGAATCTTAATACTATCATCGTCACCCGAAAGTCCATTAGTTGCCCAGAGATCATTATCACGGCTGATAATAAGCATCATCTCATCATCAATCTCACAATACCCATAGACATCAGAGATCGTGAAATCTGTTTTTTCCGTAGCATTATGAGCCATCTGCAAGACACCGGATCCAGAATCGATATTACATGCACTAAATGCAATAATAATCATTATTGTTGTTATAAATGCTGCTTTTCTCATTCCGTTTCCCCTTAATGCCTATACGAAACGCTCAATGTCGTAGGGACGATCGTCAAAATAGCGTTCTTTGAAGTGTCCTCAAAATAGAACTCTGGGGTAAAAATCAATCCGGCATTGACGCCAACGCCCCAGCTATCAGTGATAAAATATCTGAATCCGATTTCAAATGTCATACCAATTGTTATCTTTGAATAGGAGTCGAAAGAGATGTAATCTGCTCCGATACCTAAGGAAATAGGTATTTCAAAGGAACCCTGAATAGGAACATACGTCAGCTTTGCCATTATCGGGACATTTGTAAAAACATCATCCGATCGCGCAAAGTCAAACTGATAAGCCAGCTCACCGCCAATTGCAATGTACGGTGTAATGAATATCTGATAGCTCAATGCTCCAATACCGCCAATTGTATGATGAGTCTGCGTATCCCCATCGCCAGGACCGATAAAGGTTTTGCCACCTGTTGTGTACGTCAGGGGTGTAGTTACACCTGCCGTAATCGTGAAAATCTGTGAGCCTGTATCATAGTATGGTGCAGATGCAAGCGCAGAAAGCGAAAATGCAAGTGCAACCAAAAGAATTAGAATCTTCTTCATTGGTCACTCCTTTCGCGATTATAACGGAAGTACTGCATTATTTGAACCTCGTTGTGGCAACCACACAAATACTTTACAATACAAATTCATGAAAAGACTTTCCTGCAAGGAGGTTGCAGAGGCGCTCCTTGAAGACATAAGAAAAGAAGTAGACGAAATAAAGAAGAGAGGAAAAAGACCGCCTTGTCTTGCCGTCATCCTCGTCTCACGCGATGCTGCAAGCGAGACCTATGTGAAAAAGAAAGAGGAAGCAGCGCTTTTCCTCGGTTTCGATCATAGACAATATACGCTTGATGAGGACACAAAGGAAACCGATGTTATCTCTTTAATTGATGAACTGAATGCAGATGATGAGGTTGATGGCATACTCGTTCAGCTTCCGCTTCCGCCGCATATCGATGAAAAAAAGATCATTGAGCGAATCTCCTCGGAAAAGGATGTTGATGGTTTTTCTCCGGTCAATGTCGGCAAACTTTCAATAGGAGAGGCCTCATTTGTTCCCTGCACGCCCAAAGGGATAATGCAGGTTCTGAAATATTATGGCATAAGTACAGTTGGCAAGAATGCTGTGATAATAGGTCGTAGCAATATAGTCGGTAAACCGATGGCGATGCTGTTGATGCAGAAGGGAGTTGATGCAACTGTAACTGTCTGCAATACAAAAACTGAAAATCTTAAAGAGCATACGTTATCTGCTGATATTTTAATAGTTGCAACAGGAAAACCTGATACAATCGATGAAAGCTACGTAAAAGACTCTGCGGTCGTAATCGATGTCGGTGTTAATCGTATTCCAGATAGCACAAGAAAAAACGGTTTCCGCCTTGTTGGGGATGTTAATTATTCGTCATTCAAGGACAGGGATGTTGCAATTACACCTGTTCCCGGAGGAATCGGCGTAATGACTGTTTCGATGCTAATGGAAAATACCCTCGAAAGCTACAAGAGGAGAATCAATTGAAATACCTTATTGAATCCTATGGCTGTCAGCTCAATATGGCCGAAGCTGATGCAATGGATGTTATACTCTCAGGACGCGGCCTTGAACGTACGGAAAACGCAGATGAGGCCGATGTCGTTATAATCAACACATGCTCTGTCAGAAAAACAGCAGAAAATAGAATCTGGGGACGCCTAGGTTTCTATGGTGCGAAGAAGAAACAGCATCCGCTGAAAATCATCGTAACAGGATGCATGGCAGAGAGACTGAAAGATGAACTTAAGAAAGAAGTTCCGTTTGTCGATGCTGTAATCGGTACAAACGAAAAGGCCGAGATCCCCGATTACATTCTAGGAAATGCGCTGGAAAAGCTAGAAAAATATAAATTCCTCGCTTCGTATCATAAGGAAGGCGATTGGTCGAGTTATGTGCCTATCATGAATGGATGCAATAATTTCTGTACCTACTGCATTGTTCCATATGTAAGGGGTAGGGAGATATCAAGAAGCGTTGAGGATATAATAGAGGAGATAAAGCGCCTCGATGAAGCTGGGGTCAGGGAGATTACGCTTCTTGGACAGAATGTGAACTCTTATTCCTCAGAATACAAAGGACGCCCTGTTGATTTTCCATCACTTCTGGAAATCATCACACCGTATATGAAGAATATAATCTTCGTGCGCTTTGAATCTCCGCATCCTAAGGATTTCTCCGATCATCTTATTTCTGTAATTGCAGATAATGAGAGAGTTGCAAAGCACATCCATCTTCCGATGCAGTCAGGTTCCACAAGGATACTCAAGCTGATGAACCGCAGAACAACAAGAGAAGCCTTCCTTTCCCTTTCTGACAAGATGAAGGAAAGGATTCCATCCCTGACGCTTTCAACGGATGTCATGGTTGGATTTCCATCAGAGAGTGAGGAAGAGTATGAAGAGACGCTTTCTGCAATGGAGCATCTTGGCTGTACAGAGGCGTTCATGTATTACTTCAACCCCAGAGAAGGGACTAAGGCATATTCAATGGATGGTCAGCTTGAGGAGGATGTTAAGGTTAAACGCCTTGAGCGGCTTATTGCTGAACAACTGGAAAGACAGAAGAAGATAAAGGAGAAGATGGTTCCATTCACTGCAAGGGCAATCGTTACAGGAAAAAGCCGTGATGATGACTCCATGTATCTAGCTCGCGGTGAACATAATGATTACTTTGCGTTTTCATCTCTTTCAACGCACAATGAAGGCGATATAGTAACAATTGATGCGAAAGAGCTTTCTGGAAATACATTCCGAGGCAGTGAGCATGCTTGATATATCTCCTTTCATAAGATATCTGGAAAACGCAAACCGCATCGTTGTCCTGACAGGCGCAGGTGTTTCAACGATGTCCGGCATTCCTGACTTCCGATCATCTTCCGGACTTTATAGCAAGGAATACGGAACAATGCGCGTTGAAGATATACTGGATATCGAATTTTTCAAGGCACATCCTGATGTCTTCTATGACTGGGCACGCGATTACTGGTTTCAGATGGATAAATACGAGCCAAACATAGTTCATAAGATGCTTTTTGAGATGGAGCAGAATGGAAAGCTCAGCGAGGGCATATTCACACAGAATATCGACTCTCTGCATAGGAAAGCTGGAAGTCGTAAGGTTTATGAACTACATGGAAGTCTTCGCGATGGATATTGCATCAACTGCCATAGGCATTATGATTATAGCTATCTTGCAACTGCTGTGAATAATCATATAGTTCCGGTCTGCCAGACCTGCGGCGCTCTTGTCAAACCCGATATCGTATTCTATGGAGAGAATCTAAATACAACGATGCTTATGAGAGGCGAGAATGCATTCACTAATGCAGATCTAGCGATTATCCTTGGTTCGTCTCTTGTTGTGAATCCTGCTGCATCGCTTCCATATAGATCAGTGCTTGCAGGTAAGGATATCGTTATTGTCAATAGAGATAAGACATATATAGATGATTATGCAGCTCTTCGCTATGACGATCTTGAAACCTTCTTCCTAGCGCTCTCCCAATATTTTGAAGAGCGGAAAGAAAAGTGTCATTGCGGCTCAGCTAAATAAAAAGCTTGAAGAATTTATATTGTTTTGTTATATTCCAACACACCGGGGGTGTTTTGGTTTCGACTGGCTTTGCCATGCCGTAGACTGCGGATCAAGCGCTGACTTGTAAAACCGGCACAAAAAATTAAATGCAACAAAGAAAGAAGACGAGTACGTCTCTAACGAAGAAGCATTTGCTCTTGCTGCTTGATCGCAGAATAGGAGCGGGAATCCTTAGATTAAGCCTCTGATCTATTGATTCCTTCACATAGGGGGCTTGCTTAGCTGCCTTTCGCCGTGTTGCTAGGGACTTTTAGGCGATGCTGCTGTTGAACGCTGGTTCCATTGCCGAAAGCAGAGTATAGATAGAATTGGAACTATATCCGTAGACGTTTATGGGTGGACTGTTAGGACGGGAGTTCGAGTCTCCCCACCTCCAGCAAGGGATTAGAGAGTGGATGTTAGGATAACGAAGACAAAGGAGCGCCTAAGAAAAGCACTCCTTGATATTCTCAAAACCCGATCGCTAGATGAGGTAAGCATCAGCGAAGTCTGCAATAAAGCAGGTATAAACAGAAATACATTCTATTCTCATTATAGCAGCGTGAAAGCGCTGCTTGAGGATATCGAGTCACAGTTCTGGACAGATTTAATTAGCTCTATCGAGATTTCACCAGAATCAATCCATTCTGTAAAAGGGATTCTGATGCTGATTCTTGAGAAGGTACGGGAAAATAGCGATATGTGCACGCTGCTTCTCTCTGACTACGGCGACAGAAGCTTTCTTAGATCGATTCTTCTCTCCTGTCTTCCCAGCGCTGTGTCGAATTGGAAGGAAAAACACAATCTCAGCGAGGTGGATGCCAAGCTGCTCTTCCACTATATCTCTGGGGGAGCGGCGAATGTAATCGAAGAGTGGATAAGAAATAATTTTGAAGAAAGAGAAGAAGTTCTGGTATCGAAGCTTGATGCACTGATTCTTTCAACGCAAAAGGCATTCATTCAATAACTGTTTATTTCCCTCAGTTCACGCCTTGCATCTCGTTGCATATCTCTTTCTTTTATCGCATCTTTCTTGTCACGTACATTCTTACCACGGGCAAGCGCGATTTTCATCTTCACAAGATTGCCCTTCAGATAGATCTCAAGCGGTACGATCGTAAAGCCGCGCTCATTCACTTTCCTAGTGAACTTCTTGATTTCCTGACGATGAGCAAGAAGCCGCCGCTTTCTTGAAGGCTCATGGTTGAAGATATTCCCATGGGAGTAGGGCTGGATAAGGAAACCGACAAGGATAAACTCGCCATTCTTAATAACGACATAGCTATCTGCAAACGAGCATTTTCCCTCCCTTACAGACTTTACTTCCGTTCCTTCCAGTTCGATCCCCACCTCAAGCTCTTCGAGGATTTCATAATTGAAATATGCTTTCTTGTTGCGCTGTATCGTCTTTGTTTCCACTACCTGATCCCTATGCGTAGCGTAGCATACTCGCTTGTCGCACTCCTGTCCATCGCACCGACTGTATCAATCGTAATCAAGGACGGGTCGTTAATATAGCTTCCGCCTTTAACAACGATGTCATCAAAATCATAGAGACGGGAAAGACGCTCAGCTTCTTCGTAATCAATACGTGAAAGCGGCATGTAAGAGGTAGATGTCATCTCCCAGAGCTGTCCCAGCATGAACGATGGAGAGGTCTGATCGTTATCAAGCGCTTGAAGAGAAGTTGCATAGCGCTTAGAACGAGCGCTCATTGCAGCCAAAGTCCATTCAGCTTCGCTTGGAATCATATAGTTGACACCATCTTTTTCAGAAAGCCATTCAACATATGCCTCTGCTGCTCGGTAGCTGATGTTCCTAATCGGATATGTAGAATGGCTTCTTGTAGAAAGTGAAACGCCATTAAGATAACCTTCATCAACCATATTCTCGAGGATAAGATTCTCTTTATTATCTGGACTCCAATAAGGATTCTCTTCGACAAAGAGCGCATACTCATATTCTGTTACTGGACGTTCTGCAATTGAGAATGCTCCGACAGCAACATTTACCGCTCTCTCATTTGCGTCAGGGAAAGACGAAGAATCAGAGTTCCCAATTGTTATCGTCATCTCCGGATAGAAGAAGAATGAACCATCCTTTTCTGCGATAACAGCACTATCGATTTTTTCATCAGTTGGAAGGAGATTACCCTCCAGTGATAAGAGCACGAGGTTAAGTGTCTCTGACTCATATTCGACATTGGACTCTTCAAGAATAGAGACTGCGCGCCTTAGATCGCTTTCCATAGCACTTGATGAGACGTGAAGGGATGCAAAAGCAATTTCATCGCTGATATTCTCAAAGCCAAGCGCAACAGCGTTTCTTGCAAATTTTTCAAAGAGTAGTGGGTAATGATAGCTGTCACTGTAATCGATAACCTTTGACCATAGAGCGATATCAGAAGCGAAGGTACGTTTCACAGCTTCCTCTATCTCCGGTGTATTCGAAACATCATAGCCAACATCTAATACACTATGATGGAAGAGCGTGAAGAATATATGATGTGGGACGTCCACTGTGATAGAGCCTGCATCAGCGCCATCAATAGAGAAATAGAACGTATTTCGTCCATGAGGAAGATAATAAACAGAGCCTTCTGACGAGCCTATATAATGACCATCCTCGCTGTAAATAGCAGTATTTGAAGTATTTAGTGAGAAACGAACATAACCGCCTTTCTGAATAAGCCCAGGAAGTACAAGTAAAAGAAACAAAACGATTATTATAATTGCAATAATCGATGACAGAATCACAATGCCCGGCCTAATGCCGAAAATAGGATGCAGTTTTACAGGCTCAACTTCGGGAAGCTCAGGCTTTTTCCTCATGTTGTTTAAGTTAATCAGGGCATTGCGTCTTGTCAACTTATGTACTCTGAGGTAGATTTCGGACATGGAACGTTTATTGACCTTCTTAGAGCAGTGCACTGAGAAAAAACTCACAAAGCGCAAACAGCTCAAGGAATACGAAAAGACAAAGAAACGAACTGTGCTTGGCGAGATATGGAGCTGGGTCGATGCTCTTATTTTCGCAATCTTCTGGGTTATCATAATAAACCAATATCTTTTCCAGCTTTTTGTCATTCCTTCTCCATCAATGGTTGCAACGCTCAATGTCGGAGATAGGGTGATTGTCAATAAAGATAGCTATGGCGTCGAGCTATATCCAGCAGGAACGAAGGTCTTTACGGATGGTAGACGCGTACAGCGTGATCAGATTATTACTTTCTATAATCCTGAGTACGACACCAAAGGCCCTCTCTTTGATATTCTTTCGCAAGTTATCTACATGGGTACTCTCACGTTTGTGAATATCGATAAAAATGAAGATGGAACACCTGCTGAGAGGCTCTATGTAAAGCGTGCAGTTGGGCTTGGGGGAGATACGATACGCTTTAATGAGGGAAATGTCCTGATAAAGCCTTCTGGTACTGATAGCTATATCGAAGAAGCAGAGTTCAGAGCTTCAAATGAACTTGCAGAAGGGCCGCATAGAACAGTTATCGAAGAGTACTATCCGGGACTGAAATCCTTTGCTGTCCTCAATGCGTATCAGGAAGCAGGTCTTGAGCGTTACATTCCACAATATGAGATAAATACCTATATGACGCTTCAAGATTCGCCATATACCTATGTATTCGATCGCTATGAATATGAGGCAGCAAGAACAGAGGCTCTTTCAAAATTCGATCCTTCTGATATGACGCTCCGCTCTGATGCCGCGCATTACAGCAATGGTATCTATGTTCCTGAAGACTATGTTCTGCCTCTTGGTGACAATAGAGATAATTCAAGGGATGGTCGTTATTTCGGCCCGGTGATGGAATCGAGAGTAAATGGAAGGGTTATTGGACGATTCTGGCCGATTAATGCTATTTCCTCTCTTACAGATAATCAGTAATGCTTCCTACCGCTTTAGATAAATCAAGACCACTATCTCTCTACATCCATGTTCCTTTCTGCAAAAGAAAGTGTGATTACTGCGCATTCTATTCTGTTCCTACGTGTGAAGTGGATAAAAAGGATATAGAACGATATGTCTCCCTTATCTTATCTGAGATAAACGCAATTGCATCAGAGTGGGGAAGGCCATTCAAAACGATCTTCGTTGGCGGTGGTAATCCGGGAATGCTTGGCTATACGAATCTTGGGAAAATCCTATCAGCAGCATCGCAGAACGGTTTATCTGAAGAATGCACTATTGAGATAAATCCTGAAAACCTAACAGAAGAAATCGAGTCGCTTAAACCATATCTTACACGAATTTCTGTTGGTATACAGAGCATGGATGAAAAGGCTTTGGCAATCCTTGGAAGAAATGGCAGTGTTGAAGAAAATGAAAGAGCGCTATCCCTGCTTTCCTCTGCATCCTTTGATTTCAATGCAGATATCATGACGGCAATTCCCGGGATTTCAGTAGAGACAACGCTCTCAGATATTCGTAAAACTGCTAAATATAATCCCGGACATATCTCACTATACTGCCTGACATTCGAGGAGAATACACCGCTTATTGAACGAGCTAAGCCGATAGGCGACGAGATGGAGGCAGAGGTGCTGAAAAGCGCTTGGGCAGAACTTTCCGATTTAGGCTATAGCCACTATGAAGTCTCTAACTTCGCAAAAGAAGGAAAAGAATGCATCCACAACCTTGTCTATTGGAATCTTGGGCAGTATATAGGCATCGGGCCAGGGGCAGAGAGTTCCATTGGTTATAGAAACGTTGTCTCCATGAGGGAGAATGAAACGCTCTATGAATATCTTAAATGTCCTGAATTTACCTGCATGAATCTTTCTGAGGAAGAGGCTGAGGAAGAGTTTCTATTGACAACGCTCAGAACGCGAAGAGGAATCGTAAAGGAAGAGTACCGCGAGCGTTTTATGAAGAATTTTGATGACATCTATGGAGAGAAAATCGCTAAACTTGATTGTAAGGCTTATATCAATACACAAAAATCGTTCTCTCTGACAGAAGAAGGATTCATGATTCTTGACCGTATAATCCTTGAGATGGTAATGGCACTTTAAACACTCAGCCCTGCAATTGCAAGGCTGAGGAGAAATCCTTATAAAAGCGAATCTCTATA
>CAZURL010000012.1:0-25716 GCA_964623005.1 uncultured Spirochaetaceae bacterium | reverse complement strand
TGCAAGTGATGGGTTTCTTGTGCTGTTCTCGCTGGGTTTGATCTGGTGGAGATGAAAGGCTGTACAGTATACGGAGAGATAGTTCTCTCATAACCCGTAAAGCATTCATATCTCTCTTTCTCTGGATCAATTATATTATCCTTGAACTTTCGGGTATTCATTCCGAATGCATGCATGCCAAAATCTATCCCAGAAACCGTCTCTGGATACGGAATCTTCGGCCGGTAATCACATGCCCTTGCTGTCCCATCTCGTGCTATCTCGTAGTGGGCTTTCACCACCAAGTCAATATCAATGTAAGACAAACTAAAAATCACCAGGATTGCTCCCGGTGATCATCTGGTTTTCTTTAATCTATTATCAGACCATCGGTCTGCATCTTCTCTATGCCAGCCTCATTCCAAGCTGCCCCTCCCATTGCATTGAACTGATCGATGAATGCCTGCCAGTTCTCTGGTGTAAGCGCCTTAGCGCCCGTAAGGAACTCAGCAAGGCTCTGTTCGTAGTACCTCTGCACATCTGCATTTGGCGTTGGCATTGTGCCAGATCCTATTGCATCAGTCCATGTCTGTGCCTGCATCTCGCGCAAAACTGAGAGCGCAGACATCGTCTTGCCAGAATTCGCCGTTACATATGTTGGATAACGTGAAGCAAGTTCAATATCGCTGTTGTAGAATACAAGGTTCCTCATCTGCGTGTAGACCTGTCCCTTGGATCCCGTGAATGAATTCTCTCCAAGCTCGCCCACAACAGGAACGCCATTCTCATCAAATACGTAGTTGACACCCTCTACCCCCCAGCCAAGAAGGAAATAGCCTTCATCGCTGCTCATCCAATCAAGCAGTTCGCAGATCTTATCGAGCTTGCCCGCATCAGCAGCTTTCTGACTGACTGCATAAATGCGGTAGCTGATATCATTCGCTCCAAGGGAAGCATGCCCTCCGGGGCCTTCAAGAGCGCCAGCAACAATCCACTCACCATCAGGGAAGTTTGCATCGAACGGAGCGTAATTAGACTCGGATGCGAAAGCAGAGTTCTGTTCGAACATCATCCCGAACCTTCCCTGCTTCCATGCGGCTCTGAAGTCATCGGTCTTATAAGAAAGCCAGTTTGGATCGATGATGCCCTCATCGCACATTGCCTTGAAGCAAACCATGAAGTCATAGAATTCTGGCTTGTAGATATTGAGGCCTAATGTTTCTCGCTCGAAGCTCCAAAGGCCTTCGACTCCGAAAGCACCCATAATCGGCCAGAGCCTATGGCCAGGGTATCCCTTGAGCGTGGGATTGGAATCAACGTATGCGCCATATCCATACGTATCATCCTTGCCGTTGCCATCCGGATCATCATATGTGAACGCCCTTGCAACCTCGATAAACTCATCGATAGTGGTCGGAACTTCAAGACCGAGGTTATCCAGCCAATCCTTTCTTATAAGAAGGCCATAATTTCTCGGGACATCCCCAGCAGATGCAAATCCATAAACATGGCCATCGATCGTTGCATGCACCTTGGCATTTTCATCGTACATGATCGGCGTTCTATTCGGCATCTTATCAAAATAGTCATCGACCTGTGCGACAAGCCCCTGCCTTACGAGGTTAGCAAGGACATTCCTGCTGACAAAGAAGAGATCTGGCAGATTATTCGCAGCACCCGCTGCCTGTATCCTGACATCTCTATCATTGGCTGTTACAGGAAGCATAACAAGATTCAGATTGATTCCAAGTTTTTCGCGGATGATGTCATAGCCAACCCAGTCATTTGGAATCATGCCAGCTTCGCTTATGGCCACCCCGAACCAGACCTCAATGGTCACTGGGGCATCGGCTGTTCCGACTACGGATGAAGAAGCTTCCGTGCTTCCGCCTGCGAATAAAGGCAGCGTAATCAGTAAAACAAGAGCAACGAAAAATAAAACCTTGATTTGTCTCATCAGAATCCTCCTTCTGTTTGTGTATGAATACAGGCATTATGAGCCTGACATGCTTCGCCAAAGAGAGATGCGGCAATATCAAAGAATCGTAAGGATAAATATACCTCAAAGTTAGTATATTTTAAATTTTTTAACTATACATGCTTCAATTTGGATAAAACAGCATTAATGTGATGTCTGCATTACGAAAGGATATGTATTTTAGAACCATGGTTAATGCGATCCATCACACTCATTTCCGGAGCGGGAAAAGCATACTGCATTATGAAAGAATCAGGAATAGAAAAAGCGATGAATGCGAGTGCAGGAACCATTGCAGGTAGGGATTCAGCCAGAAATGGCCAAATGCTGCATGGTGCAATGATTTCATATACATAAATAAAGATAGATGAGAATTGTCTATGCGTAATAATAAATATCGTCTTGCGTAAGGCGGTTTTCTAGACGATATTCGAACGATATGAGTTCTTCCGCTTACCTACGAAAAAGAGGCTCTTCATTCTCTAAAGCTCCTTTGGAGATCCGGAAGATAATAGGTGATTTTTTATCAGCCACTCACCCTTTTACTCACCCACATTGAGAATCGCAGATTGACCCCATCTGCTGTCATATGGTTTCGACATATCTTAGGCAAGGATGCATCCATGCCTTGTCGCTTGCGATGGGAGGTGGCATGAACTATGCTCATAATTGATTGATGCAGAGCCAAACTCTATAATTTATACAGATATCTTTGCTTTGGCAGTGGATGGTGATGATGATTGGCAGATTGATTGCAGAAGTCAGTGATTATGAATACAAAGTTGCGCTTGAGCGGAATAAGCCAAGAAGCTGGCTCAAGAGTGTCAGTGCTTTCGCAAACACAGCTGGCGGCACGCTCTTCTTCGGCGTTGACAATGATCATAATGTAGTCGGTCTTTCGGATCCGCAAAGGGATGCAGAGGATATAAGCAGGCTTATCAAGGAGCGTATATCCCCAACTCCTCGATTTATCCTCACCGCTGAACAGGAATATGGTAAAGCTGTACTCATTCTCTCAATTCCGAAAGGTACTCATACTCCCTACTACTACAAAGCCGATGGGATAAGAGAGGCATATATCAGGCTTGGAGATGAAAGTATTGTTGCTCCAAACCATATCCTTCACGAGCTTATCCTTGATGGGATGAATGAGTCTTTCGATGCTCTTGTCTCAAAGTATGATGCGAAAGACTTTGCATTCTCCAAACTTAGAGAACGCTACAAGAAGTGGACTGGGAAGAGCTTTGATGATAAGTATCTTGTTTCCTTTGGATTAGTAGATGAAGATACAAATAAACTTACTAATGCAGGAGTGCTTATAGCTGATGATAGCCCTCTGCGTCAGTCAAGGGTTTTCTGTGTAAGATGGAATGGACTCACAAAGGCCGGTGGACTTGTTGATGCCTTTGACAGTTCTGAATTTACAGGAAGCATTATCAAACTGCTTGAAGATGGAATGTCTTTTATCAAAAGAAACACTAAGATGATGTGGAGAAAAGCTCCGACTTCAAGAATTGAAATGCCGGAGTATGCGGATCGAAGCTGTCTTGAGGCCCTCGTGAACGCTCTCGTGCATCGTTCATATCTTGAACTTGGAAGCGAGGTTCATATCGACATATTCGATGACAGGATGACCATCTATTCCCCAGGCGGAATGGCAGATGGAAGCATCATCCAGAATCAGAAACTGAGTGAGGTGTCATCAAAGAGACGCAATCCTGTGCTTGCAGATGTATTCGCAAGGCTTGGCTATATGGAGAGGCAAGGAAGCGGACTTGAGAAGATCATCGAATGGTATCAGTCATGTGCTAATTACACGGATGAAAAAGTACCGACATTCTCATCTACTTCATCACAATTCATTGTGACACTGCCTAACATGAATTACGGAGCAAAATCAGGTGTTTCAACCGGAAATCAGGTGGAAAGCAATAAGAAATCAGGTGTTTCAACTAAAAATCAGGTGGATGTGCCTCAAAAAGCAGGTGTCAACTCCAATCTTGAGGTGAATGCATTACCTTTCAATAGCCAGACAAAGAAAAGTATTGAAATCCTCTTTAATCGCTTCAATGATGGTTCTGCATTTTCCAGAAAAGATATCAAAGAGCTTTGTAACCTGACAGATTCTCCTGCAGGAGATCTGCTTAATAAAATGAAGAAAGCTAACTTGATTATTGAAACTACGGCCAGAGGAAAATATAGATTTATATAAGGTTCAGTCATTTTTGGTACAGAAATGGTACACCTGACGAGGTGCTTTTTCTCATCGGTTCAAAGCCGGAGTACAGGAATGGTAGTGATTGAAGTACCTATAGTAGTTATCCAGCGTGGCGATGGAATATCTTCTGAACCTCATAGTCTTCCTATCCAGCGAGACAAGCCTCGGCTGGATCGTATCCTTCGAAGGTTGCAATATCGTTTGCTGGGGGATTGCCGGCATTATGGCTCTCTATCATCTCCTCCCAGATGGAGAAAGTGGATTTCATGCTGCCACCGGCCAGTGCATCGAAGGTAAGCTGGAATGTGTTGGCACATTACCGATTGTAGCTTTCTTGGCCGGGGTGGGGGATAGGCGAAATAGACCTTCCTGTCCTTTCGCTTGCTTATAAAAAAGAGGCGCTTCATTCCATCAACTCCTTTCGGAAACCGGAAGAATGAAGGGCGACTCTATTTCATTCACTCACCCTTTTACTCACCCTTCGCCGGTTCTCCACAGAATCCAATAAGAAGAATGCGCCCACTAATTCTATGTGCCGTAAGGCTTTCTTAAAATGGGCCCAGCTGGATTTGAACCGGCGACCCAAGGATTATGAGTCCTTTGCTCTAACCGCTGAGCTATAGGCCCTAGCTTTTCAGCCTTGTATAAATTAGCAACTTATCATAACAATTTCAAGAGCTTTTCAAATGTTTCCAGAGCCATTTATTTCTGCCTGAAGCTTCTCTTTTGCAACCGCAAGCATCAGTTTTATTCTGTTTTCCTGATTAACCTGCGTTGCCGATGGGTCGTAGTCAATTGGCACGATATTTGAGTCTGGATAAGCTTCTTTCAGAGGCCTTATCATGCCTTTGCCGCAGATGTGATTCGGCAAGCAGCCGAATGGCTGTGTGCAGACAATATTATCATAGCCCTTTTCGATAAGCTCAACCATCTCTGCTGTTAAAAGCCAGCCTTCTCCCATCTTGCAACCTCTGTCAATGAACCGCTCTCCATACTCTTCCAGCTCTTTGAATGTCGCAGCAGGGTAGAACTCCGGATGCCTTTTGACAGCCTCGTCCGACCATCGTTCAACTATGGATAGAATAGGCATCCCTAAGTGCTTCATCAGGAAAGCATAGCGACCTCGTCCACCATAGTACTCTTCATCCTTGATTCCATTGGAAAAACAATAAAGTACGAAACCCATCATCGGCGGTAGCATAACCTCACAGCCTTCTTCCTCAAGAAGTCCCTGGAGATTACTGTTTCCGAGTCGGGAATATTTCATATAGATTTCGCCGACAACACCAACCTTTACATGCGGCGTAGAACGATCGACAGGAATTGCTGCAAAATCATCGGAGATTGCATTGAGCTTACGCTTCATATTTCTCCAGAAATAACCTCTATTCTTCTCGTAGCAGTCGCCAATCTCCTGTGTCCATTTCTCAATCAGTCTATCGGTGTCACCCTTATTGACCTCATAAGGTCTAGTCTGGTTAGAAAGAAGCATTATCAGATCACCGTAGACAAGTGCGGTGAATGCTTGGACAAGCATCGGGAATGTGATTTTGAATCCAGGATTCGAGTTCATTCCCTGTAGGTTGGCAGAGATAACCGGAATATTGCCAAGTCCAGCCCTCTCCAGCGCTTTAAGAAGCAGGAAGTAGTAGTTTGAAGCTCTGCATCCGCCTCCCGTCTGGGAGATTATCAGCGCGCATTTATCCTTATCGACAAGTCCGCGATGTATTGCGTCAATCATCTGGCCTATTACCAAGAGGCATGGATAGCACATATCGTTATGTACGTATTTCAAACCCTCCCGGATAACAGAAGGTGAAGAATTTTCGAGAAGGAGCGGCTTGAATCCATGGTTTGCGAAGATTCTCTTCATTATGTTGAAATGAATAGGGGACATGTTTGGAATGACAATCGTCCATCCGTCATTCTTCATCTGCTCTGTGAACGCTCTATGTTCCATTATACTCCCAGTCCTTCTTCTTCCATCTCGATTGCAGCGAATAGGCTTCTCATCCTGATCTTGACCGCTCCGAGGTTTGTTATTTCATCTATCTTTATCTGCGTATAGATTCTGGCATTTGCCCGTAGGATATCTCTGACCTCATCGGTAGTGACTGCATCGAGGCCGCAGCCAAAAGAAACCAGCTGGACAAGGTTCATGTCCTTTTTCTCTGCTATATATCTTGCAGCATCATACATACGTGCATGATACGTCCACTGATTGAGAACACCTACATTGCCTTTATCGATAAGCGGCGCAATCGAATCTTCGGTAATGACCGAAGCACCGAGCTGCACAATCATGCGGTCAATGCCATGGTTAATCTCCGGATCGGTATGATAAGGCCTACCTGCAAGCACGATGATCTGACGCTTTTCCTTATGGGAAAGATCGATTATCTCGCTAGCTTTTCGCGTTATTTTCTCTCTATAGGCGTTGAGTTCACTGAAAGCTTTTTCAACAGCTCTCTTTGCATCCTTTTTCTTGACGTCGAATAGCTCTGCGATTCTCTTTGCAAGGTGATCAGGGTACTCAAGTGAGAGATAGCCTAGCGTGAGAGGCACGCCATTCAGATCCTGATTGCCTTTTATAACCTCTCCATAGTATGCAACAACAGGGCAGTTGAAGTGATTATTGCCTTTCTCTTCGTTGATATTATAACTAGAGCAAGGAATGAAGATTCTATCGACTTTGTTGTCTACAAGATATTGTATGTGCCCATGCATAAGCTTTGCAGGGAAGCACACTGTATCGGAAGGAATCGAGGCTTGGCCATGTATGTATATCTCCCTTGTTGAGAATGGAGAGACCACGGTATCGTAACCAAGCTCCTGAAAGAGCGTAACGTAGAACGGAAGGAGTTCGTAGATTCCGAGAGCAAGTGGCAAGCCGAGCGTACCTCTTGTTCCACCCTTTCTTTCCATATACTCTGCAAGGAGCTCTTGCTTATATGCATAGACGTTGTATAGATCATCTTTTTTAGGCGCAAGCCCAGTGATAGGGCGTTCGCACCTGTTTCCTGATATAAGCCTTCTCTTCGAGCCAAAGGAATTGATTGTAAGCAAGCAGTGGTTCGTACAGCTATTGCAACGCACGTTCTTCACTGTATGCACCAAGGCATCAAGCTCTTCTTTTTCGATAGTGGAACTTATCTTGAGTCCTTTCTTCGTTGCCATGAGCTGAGCATAGAGCGCTGCGCCATATGCACCCATAAGACCTGCAATCGTAGGGCGCACTACATTAAGGCCAAGCTCCATCTCAAAAGCCCTGAGAACTGCATCATTCAGGAACGTTCCACCCTGAGTAACAATATTCTTTCCAAGCTCTTCCGGATTCGAGGTACGTATTACCTTATATAGCGCATTCTTAACGACGCTAATTGCAAGCCCCGCGGAGATATCGTTGATTGATGCGCCATCCTTCTGTGCTTGCTTAACCTGCGAGTTCATGAATACAGTGCAGCGAGAACCGAGGTCAACAGGACTTTGAGCTGTGATCGCATAGGATGCAAAATCCTGCGCGCTCTTTCCGAGTGCATTTGCGAATGTCTGTAAGAATGAGCCGCAACCCGATGAGCACGCTTCATTAAGGAAGATGTCATCGATAACGCCATCGCGTATGCGGAAGCATTTAATGTCCTGACCTCCGATATCTATGATGAAATCTACATTGGGCATGAAGTGCTTTGCGCCGATGAAGTGGGCCTCTGTCTCAACAAGCGAATAGTCGAGGTTGAATGCAGACTTCATCAGATCCTCTCCATAACCTGTGGAAGCACTTGCTGCAATCGTTATGTCAGGGTAGTTCTCATAGAGAAACGAGAGAAATGAATGAATTGCCTGTACCGGGTTTCCATTATTCGGACTGTAGCGCGATAAGAGCAGATCGCCATTCTCTGCCAAGAGACAGGTTTTTATCGTAGTAGAGCCTGCATCTATTCCAAGATAAGCCCTTCCGGAATATGTAGAAGGATTTCTGAGAGGAACAGTTGCCTTACTGTGTCTTTCTGAAAATGCCTTGTACTCCGCTTCATCCTTGAATAGCGGTTCAAGTTTATTAAAGCTTCCCTTTCCCCTGTAGCTTTCAAGCGCAGTTATGATGTCCGAAAGCCGCATTTTCTTTCCCCCCGGAGATAGGGCGGAACCCATTGCGACGAAGTACAGTGAATGCTCTGGGCAGATACCTTCTGTGCCTATTGCCTCATCGAAGTACTTGCGAAGATGTTTGATGAAAGTAAGAGGGCCGCCTAGGTACACGACCTTGCCTTCGATCTTGCGTCCCTGCGCAAGTCCTGCAATTGTCTGGTTGACTACTGCGACGAGAATCGAGGCTGCAATATCCTCGGTTTTCGCACCTTGGTTTATAAGAGGCTGGATATCTGATTTTGCGAATACGCCGCAACGCGATGCGATTGTGTAAATCTCTGTTGAGTTCTCTGCAAGCCTGTCTATATCGTCACGGCTGATACCAAGAAGGGTAGCCATCTGGTCGATAAACGCTCCTGTACCGCCAGCACAGGTACCATTCATCCTTACTTCAAGGCCATTTTTTAGGAAGAGTATCTTAGCATCCTCTCCTCCGAGTTCGATTATTGTATCTGTATCGGGGATAAACGTCTTTGCAGCGACACGCGTTGCATATACTTCCTGTACGAATGGAATATCTGCAGCTTCAGCAAGCCCCATTCCAGCAGATCCTGATAATGATATCGTGACTTCCCCATCTCCGAGCGCTGTCATCGCAGATGAGAGCATTTCCTTGCCTTTTTCTATTATCTGTGAGTAATGACGCTGATAATCGCTATAAACGAGATTATTCTGCTCGTCCATTGCGACGGTCTTCATCGTGGTCGATCCCACATCTATTCCGATTTTCAGCATACCAAATGAAAGTTATATTAAACTAGCAAATTGGGCAAGTGCATTATCAAAGACATTTTTGGGATATATAATTAAAAATATTGAAAAGAAATAGTAAGTTTTATTCCGTTGCTCGGAAATTCTGAGATGTGTCTATGGCATCATAGGAAGGAAAGGGATAAATGAGCGATTATCGTATATAAAATACCTTCATTCTATCCAGTGTTCCACAGTGAAACATCCGCTTCTATAAATATAAGAGCATCAACAGAATGGAATACTTTTTACATCCTCATTTCAAAATAAAGCAGATACGGCAATGAGTATGGCAACAACAGGGATGGATAAAGCAAAATAGGCTACCGTGAATTTCCATTTATCCTTGCCAAGCATACTGAATGCTTTTGATGCGGCAAAGGACGTGATCATACCTATGCTTCCGATGTTTACAGCCCTGATCAGAAGAGCCGTGTCTGGAAATGACGAAAGAAGCATTGATGCAAGCGGCGCACCAACGAGTTCTGCTGTGATGATAGCAGATGCTTTTCCTGTGAAAGAAAGCGATACGCTATTTGAAAAGAAGAGGAGAAGCATGAGTGTGAGCGGTATTGACCAGTCAACACGGCGGAAGATGGAGCGGTCAAAGATCAAAAGCACAACTAAAAAGAGGATTAATATATCAAGCCAGAAGAACGCGCCGGCAGCGGTTACTATTGCTATGACCATCATGCAGATGTAAAGCATCCTCATCGGTTTTGAACCATCGGTCTCAACGCTATCGTGTATGAATAACTCATTTGCAACATTCTTTCCAAGGACAAGGAGGGGAAGGATGAATGTGAGTATAAGACCGGTTAAGGAGAGAGGCAGCAGCGTTAATATGACATTGCCGCTTTCAAGGTGCTTTGAGAGATAAATATTCTGAAAGCTTCCGGATGGAAGGAGCATTGACCCCAGTATGGAAGCTATGACAACGATTGCGCTTGTCCGGACTATATACTTTTCCCTCTCAGAACTCTTCAAAAGCTCAGAGGCAATCGGAAGCATGACAAGGACTGCCTGAAAGCTTCCTGCAATCGCTCCTATGACATAGGAAAAGAGCGCAATGAAAAGCAGTGCAAAGTATGTATGCCTTATAGTGGAGAGAAAGGAACTGAATAATGAAAATGCGCCTTCTTTTCTCAGCCCTGTGAATGCGATAAGAACGAGCGTGTAGATAAAGATGCTATCTAAGCCGAGCGTAACCACTTCCTCTCCTGTCGGAATGTGTACCAGTAATCCTATCAGAGCGAGGAGCGCGGAGATAATAAGATACCAATACCGCTTGAGATTACTCATCCTTTATCTCCCTTCCCATTGGGTCGAATGTGTATATCTTAGTTTCTTTTATGGCCTTTTCGATATACGGCGTCATATCTAGTTCAGAAAAGTGTCTTTTCTCGACATCTTTGACAGGTCTTGTCAGCGGATGCTTCGGCGAGAAGACGACACAGCAATCCTCGTATGGCAGGATTGACGTCTCATATGTTCCGATATCGCGCGCTCTGTTTATTATCTCTTCTTTATCCATGCCGACTAGAGGACGCAGGACAAGAAGCTCTGTCATGCTATTCGTGAAATCCATTGCCTCCAGCGTCTGTGATGCAACCTGAGAAAGCGCCTCTCCTGTAATAAGCGCGCTTGCGCCATGCAGCTTTGCAAGCCTTTCTGCTGTCTGCATCATCGAAGCTCTGAACATCAATGTAGCCTCTTCTTCATAGCCATTGTCTCTTATATAAACCTGACCATCGGTAAAAGGCACGACAAAAAGCCGCGTCCCATTGAGATATGGTGCAATGAGGGAGGCAAGTGTCTTCACCTTCTCAAGCGCCATCTCTGATGTATATGGATAGGCATGGAAATAAATGCAATCTGCTTTCATGCCGCGTTTTGCCATCATGCATGCAGCAACAGGGCTATCTATACCTCCTGAAAGAAGCACCATACCTCTTCCTGCAGTGCCTACAGGAAGACCTCCTATGGACTTTTCCTCGCCTGTATAGAGATAGGCATCGCTCCTGATCTCGCATGTGAGTATGTAATCAGGATTCGACAGATTCACAGAAAGCTCCGGGTAGATATCATGGACAACCTCTGCAAGCTTTATCGTTATATCCTTTGATGAATAAGGAAAGGTTTTATCCTCGCGTTTTACTGTGATTCTGAACGATCCTTCATTCTTGAATGCACCAGGAAGTATTTCTCGGGCTTTTTCCATAATTGCCCCGATTTCCTTTTCCGCCCTATGAGCCTCGGCAAAACCTGTGATGCCGCTTGTGGTTGATAGTGCTGTCTCTATCAGGCTTTTCGGCGCTTCTTCATCTATATATGCATACAGACGTCCCTTCTGCTTCTTTATCTCTGAGTGGAACGGCCTGAGCTTGTCTTTTATATTGTGCCTCAGTCGTTTTTCGAAAAGGTTTCTGTTCCCGCCTTTAAGGGAGATCTCTCCCTCTTTTATAAGATAGAGCCTATCAGCCATTACCTATCTCCTTGATTGCCTTTATGAGCGCATCAACGCCTTCTTCATCGTTTTCGTTCGATAAAGATATCCTGATGGCATTCCTCGCGCTTTTGGATGAGATACCCATCATCTGGAGTATATGCTCACCTTCGCCCTTTGCATTATTCGAACACGCAGATCCTGCTGAGACTGCGATTTTCCGATCAGAGAGCATTCTTGTATATACCTCAGAAGGTAAGGGGGATGCAAATGAGATTATATACGGAGACGCATTGTCAGGAGAAAGAATTTGAAAGCCCTGTTCGCTTAGCGCTGATCTTAGCGTCTGATTCAGTGCGCTTATCTTCTCCATATTCTCACTCTGTGATCCTATCCACTCCTCAAGAGATGCACGAAAGCCTGCGATTGCAGGAAGATTCTCCGTTCCACCCCGCTTCCCTCGCTCCTGTCCGCCAGCTGGGGCAATCGCTCTGAATGCCTCTGGTCGCCGTAGATACAAAAGTCCAACGCCCCTTGGCCCATTGATCTTATGAGCAGAAAACGACGCCCCGTCTATTCCGGTTCCTGTTATATCATATGGGATCTTTCCAAGGGCCTGAACCGAATCCGAGAAGAAGAAAATATGCCTATGAACCTTTTTCTCATACGCTCTTACTGTATCTACAAGCGCTTTTATATCCTCAACAGCGCCTGTGACGTTATTGACAGCCATCACGGCAACGAGCTTTGTGTCAGGCGTAAGCTCTGCTTCCAGATCTTCTGCTTTCACAAAGCCGCCTTTTGCCTTGAGCTTTGCTGTTTTCCAGCCATTCTCTTCTAATGCCTTGAGCCATGAGGTAACCGCTTCATGTTCAATGGAAGAGATGATGACCTTTCCCGGTGTGGTGAGAAGAAGAGAGGAAAACACCGCTGCTATGGATTCGGTTGCTCCGGATGTAAACACTAGCGATGATTCAGGAACAGATAGCAGCTCTGCCATACGCGTTCTGTTTCTCTCTAGCTCCTTATGGGCGAGAAGTCCTTCCTGATGCACTGAAGAAGGGTTTGCAAAGAAGTTCCTCTCTGCATCGATATATGCATTAAGTGCAGCCTCTGACATCCTGGTCGTTGCCGCATTGTCGAAATAGAGATTCATAGTAGGAGATTACAATGTTTACAGCGATTTTTGGCAAGATATCATGCGTACTGCCTTTTCAAACAATGCCTCTGAAAAGGTGAAAGAAAGACCGAGTTCCCTCTTTAGTTTTGACGAATCGAGGGCATAGCGCCTGTCATGGCCTTTACGGTCAGGGACGAAGGTTATGAGATCCTTGCTCTTACCGAGTATGGATAATATCTTCTCCACAAGCTCTAGATTCGAGATCCGGAAGTCCGATCCGATATTATATATCTCGCCATCCTTTCCATCTCTTATGATTTTCTCTATCGCCTCTGAATGTTCTCCGCAATAGATCCATTCCCGTACATTCCTTCCGTCGCCATAAATCGGTATGGGTTCATCATTCAGCGCCTTAGCAACAGTCATCGGTATCAGTTTCTCCGGATGCTGTCCCTCTCCATAGTTATTCACACATCTTGATATCGTAACAGGAAGTCCGTATGTCCTTCTGTATGAAAGGGCAAGCAGATCTGCTGCCGCCTTTGATGCACTGTAAGGGGAGCTGGGATTAAGCGGAGAAGTCTCTGTGAACAGGGCAGTGCTGTTTATATCCGTATCGCCATAGACTTCATCTGTTGAGACTTGGTGGAAGCGCTTTATTCCATACTCAAGCGCGGCATCCATGAGAACCCCAACGCCATTTACATTTGTTTCGATGAATAAGGAAGGGTTTTCAATCGATCTATCTACATGGCTTTCCGCAGCAAAGTTGATAAGAATATCTGGGTGTTGCGCCATCATCGTCTCAACATCGCTTTGCTTTCGAATATCCCCTTTGATGAATGTAAGGCGCTTGTCATTTATGACGCTCTCAAGATTCGCCATATTAGCAGCGTAAGTCAGTGCATCGAGAACCACGACACTCTCGATATCATCTTTTTTCAATATATGCCTGACAAATGCAGAGCCGATGAATCCAGCTCCGCCAGTAACTGCTATGCGCATTTTCTTCGTGCTCGCTGAAAAAAATAAAATCCTTGAAACTATCTCTAGTCAAGGATTTCCTGAAAATCAAGCCCCCTGTCGGATTCGAACCAACGACCCCGAGATTACAAGTCACGTGCTCTGGCCAGCTGAGCTAAGGAGGCGTAACAGGGGAGAAGATAGCTGATTTTTAAGACAATTTCAACAGATTTTCAGAAAAAAAGCAGAAATACTATTCTGATGTCTTCTGATCTTGAATCTCTTTCCGTCTTTCTTTGCAGAGATGAGAGATCTCTGATAGCGCTTTTCTCGCTCGTGCGGCAGCGACCTTTACACCTTTTTCTTCAAAGCGAGCGCTTTCTGCGACATAGATATTGAATTGCTCAACCAGTTGTTCATGAATAGACATATTTTAATCCTCCAAGAATTTTGTACTGGGTATGATAGTAGCATAAACTCACAGTAATGCAAGTATATATAGGTTTAAATAGTATAAATGTCGGATTTTGTATCAGTTAATCTTTCTGCCTTTCCAGATAAAGCCCTTTCCAGTGAATCTGTTGTAAAGACCGTGGATATACATCACGCAGATCTGTATGAGGGTAAGAGATGAGGATATAGAGATAAGCTTCCTCCATCCAGCTTTCCTGCATGCGATATACCAAGAGACAAAGAAGAGGATCACGCCGATAATCATGGCCACAGTATTCGGCGTTATACCGAAAATCAATAGGAGAATAATCAAGGCGATAGGGGAGAGTGCGATATGCAGAAGTACAGCGACAAGCACCAAAAGAATGATGACTGAGATAGGCTTTGGAGGGAACACACCGGCAATCGAGCGTTCTATGCCTCTGAATGCATCCTTTGCGTTTGTGTACATATAGCACGCCACATATTTGGATATGGAAATGAACGCATAGTTCTTCTTGCTCCTTACAAAGAGCCTTGCAATTCCCACATCGTCCATGTGCCCTTTGATCTTCTGGTATCCTCCAGTCTCTTCATATGCGCTCTTTCTCATCATTATGAACTGTCCGATAGCGAACGTTGCGCTAGGAAGCGGAATACGATAGACGAGGAAGTGAGGAATCATCGTGTTTGTCAGCATCATTGCAGAGATATTCACCGTTCCTGCAAAGGAAGGGCAGAGTTCTGTCGGGAAGCCGGAGATGATATCTAAATTATGCGTGCTCATTATGGAATAGGCATGGGCAATACAGCCTGCCGCATGGTATGTATCTGCATCGGTTGCAAGGATAAATTCCCCATTTGCATGCGGGATGAGCTGTAGAAGCGCATTTATCTTGCCATTTGCATGGTATCGTGTATTAGCATCTGTCTTGAAGTACCGTATCCTACCGTCTTTCTCCGCATGTGCTTTGATGATTTCTTCGGTTCTGTCAGAGCTTTGATCATTGATGACGAGTATCTCGATGTTCCTGTATGTCTGACGGGAAAGCGAATCCAGAAGCCTTCCGATCGACGCCTCTTCATCGCGAGCTGGGATGATGATGGAGATAAGCGGGCCTTCTGTCTTATCCTCAACATCTCCGAGTTTTCTGAAAAGCCTGAGGTTCAATAGCGTTGTGATCATGGCATATAAGCCAATGACCAGCATAAATGCAGAAAAAATCGCAAGATAAATCTCCATCAGCGGTTCCCGTTGTTCCTCCGTGCCTTTATATTGTCATTGCGTGCATCGGCTATCGCAGGGTCACCAGTAAAGATTTCCTCTGCCTTATCGAGATAGCAATCGCTTTCATCATACTCTTCACGTTGTGACAGTGCTATACCTTTGCCGGAAAATAGAGAAAACCGATCGAGGAGCGACAGGCCTTCTATTTCATTCTCGATTTGATTGAAAAGCGTAAGGGCTTTCTTTGCTGATCCGCCTGCGATTGCTGGCGTGTATAAGAGACGGAATGCTTCTTGAAGCGCAACATAATACTCATCTGGGTAATCGCTGTATAGCGCCTTTGTCAGCTTCGAGTTTTCAAGCCCCTTTCCCATACCGCCATTTACATAATAGTCTGCTGAGACAATATCTGCTTGGGCAATGCGTTTGGAAAGCTCTCCTTCCTCTTTTCCGATTTTTTCCAAGAAGTTTTTTCCAAGCTCAACATGGCGCTCTGCCTCTTTCTTGTTTCCCATATCCATGAAATAACGTGCCATATGGTATTCAATGCGCGTTTTCTCTGTCATTGTGATATCAGAGGCAATATATGCATCATAGAGCGCTGTGACAGTCTCTTCATCCTCTGTATTCTTTATCGCGGTTATGAGCGAGATGAATAAGGGATCGTTGCCTGTAGATGCAAATGAATCGGTAAATGCAAAAAGCGAAGCCGCTACGCTGGCAAAGAGCGCGATAAGTACGATCTTCCTCATTTGATATACTTCTCCTCGGACGGCCTTCTCATTATATAGCCTTCTTTAAGTTCAAGGTCGATCCGTACAAAACCAGCTTTACCATGGTCAAGCTTATCCACTTCGTTCATATCGCCATCAAGAAGCGTGAATGAAGGCGAGTATAGTAGCGGAACATCGGGGCCGATGAACTCAAGCTCGGAGTCCTTTCTTATCTGATTTCGCACATCAAGCTCATATAGTCCATCTCCAAGATCCTTTTTCACCGTACCGAGGAAGATGTAGTTTCTCTCATAGCCATAGCTTGTCGGTCTTGAGACATCGCTTGTCTCTATCTCGCTGGATGAGAAGAAGAACCCTGTCGTGAACTCTCTATGCGATACATCGAATATATCTCGTTTGTATCTATCAATGTCGATATCGTTATCGATTGCTTTACGATAAGCGCGCGTAACGACAGCAACGTAATACACAGATTTCATTCTTCCCTCGATCTTGAGTGAAGATAGACCTGCTTCTTCAAGTTCCTTCACATGGTCGATCATGCAGAGATCCTTTGAAGAGAGTATTGTCGTATAGCCATCCTCTTCTTCGATAGGGAAATATGTTCCGGGTCTTTCCTCTTCTTCAAGTGCAAGTCGGTATTTCCATCTGCATGTGTGAGCACAGTCACCTTGGTTCCCGCTTCGCCCTGCAAGGTGTGCAGAAAGCAAGCAACGCCCTGAATAGGCCATACACATTGCGCCATGCACGAATGCTTCCAGCTCGATATCCGGAACGCTGTCCTTTATCCGTTTGATATCATCAAGAGAGGCCTCTCTCCCAAGGATTATCCTCTTGAAACCAAGGTCTCTATATACAGCAGCAGAGCGCGAATTGATGCACGATGCCTGTGTTGATAGATGAAGCTCTTTTTCAGGGAAATTCTCTCTGAAAAAGGGCACTGTTCCTAAATCCGAGACGATAAAAGCATCAAAAGGCCATGAAGCAATCTCTTCCTTCATAGTCTCCAGCTTTCTGATCTGATTCTCTTTGAATAAGATGTTCATAGTGCAGTAAAGGCGCTTGCCGGTTTTCGCCTTAAGTGCCTTTACCTTTTCTATTTCATCCTCGCTGAAGTTTTCAGCATTCTTTCTCAGGGAGAAATCTGTAAGTCCCATATAGGCGGCATCCGCACCATAGCTGAATGCCGTCTCAAGCTTCTCGTAGCTCCCTGCTGGTGATAACAACTCTATTGCCATAGCATTTGTGCATCGGAGGTCTGAGGTACTGCGTTATGCTTCCTTTCCTCTTCCTTGCGCTTCTTCTCTTCTTCGAGCGTTTTCAGAATTGAACGTTCAAGACGTCTTGAATCCTCTTCGGGGAAAGCGATCTCAATGACTTCGGAGATGTCAGAGACAGGGTGGAATATTATATCGCCCTTAACTTCATCATCAAGCTTTTCGAGATCTCTGAGATTCCTCTCAGGGATTATGATCTCCTTGATCCTATTCCGCCTTGCTGCAAGGATCTTCTCCTTCAAACCGCCGATAGGCATAACCTTGCCTGTGAGCGTAAGCTCGCCAGTCATTGCCAGATCGCTCTTCATAACCTCTTCTCTATACATCGACCAGAGGGCTGTAAAGAGCGTTATGCCAGCGCTGGGGCCATCTTTCGGCACTGCTCCCTCGGGAATATGTAGGTGGACTGTCGTATCATCGAAGAAGAAAAGATCGAGTCCTCTTAGATATGCTTCCTTCTTTACAGACGACCAGGCAATCGAAACAGATTCCTGCATTATTGAACCAAGCTGCCCGGTAATCCTCAGCTCTCCCTTCATCGGCAGCGATTCTGCTTCTATCAAGAGGACATCGCCGCCCATACTCGTCCATGCAAGTCCTATAGCCGTTCCGATCTTGTCTGCTTTGACAATTTCATCTGCTGGGAACATCGGCTTTCCAAGATACTTCTCCACATCATTTCCCTTGATGTAGATCGGCGTCTTAACATCCTCTTCCGAGAGCAGCCGGAGCGCGATTTTCCGCATGATCTTATCTATGCTCTTCTCATAGTTCCTGACACCTGCTTCCCTTGCATATTCTGTTGCGATAAGCATCAGAGCCTTGTTATCAAAACGGATCTCTTTCTTTGTCAGTCCGTTCTGCGCAAGGTGGCGTGGCACGAGGTAGTCCTTCCCGATATGCAGCTTCTCCTGCGGCGTATAGCCAGAAAGCTCTATGACCTCCATTCTGTCAAAGAGAGGCTCAGGTATTCTCGATGTATCGTTTGCCGTAACAATGAAAAGCACGCGTGAAAGATCATATGGGATATCCACATAGAGATCCTGGAATCCGGTGTTCTGCTCTGGGTCAAGAACCTCAAGAAGCGCAGATGCTGGATCGCCTTGGAAGGATTCACCCATCTTATCTATCTCGTCAATAAGGATCACTGGATCGGGAACGCCGACGCTCTTCATTGCCTGAATGATCTTCCCGGGCATTGCGCCGACATATGTTCTTCTATGTCCCTTTATCTCTGCCTCATCCCTCATTCCACCGACGCTGAAACGGTAGAATTTCTTGCCAAGCGCTCTTGCGATTGAGTATCCGACAGAGGTCTTTCCAACACCCGGAGGGCCTGCAAGACAGATGATAGCGCCCTTTCCGTTCTTTGCTTTCAGTCGTGATGCAAGAAATTCAAGGATTCTTTCCTTGACTTCCTTCATCCCGTAATGATCTTTCTCAAGAACTGTCCTGACCTTCTTTATAGAGTAATCAGGGGCTTTATCCTCGAAGGCAAAGGGAAGCGAGAGCAGTGTTTCGATATAAAGCTTTGTCATCGAGTACTCGGGGTTCATTGTCTCAAGGCCTGAAAGCTTATTCAGTTCCTTGTCCACTGCCGCGCGAAACTCTGGTGGAAGCTTTGTATTCTCCGCTCTTGTATAAAGGTCATCGTCTTTCTTCCTGCCGCCAGGTCCGGGCTTTCCTGTTATCTCAGCAAGTTCTGTATTGAGCGCTTTGATCTGCTCGCGTAGGATCTGCTCTCTGTTTCTATCCTTTATCCTCTGATAGATATCCTGCTTGATTGCATTTTCCTTATCGATGATCTCCTTCTCCGTTGCAATGAATGAGAGAAGCTTCTCGATTCTCTGGCGCGCAGAACGCGTCTCGAGCACATCCTGAAGAAACTCTCCGGGCGCATTCAATGCGGAGGCTGCGTAGAATGAAAGCAGCGATGGATCATCGATATTCGATACATTGACCTCAGAGGCAAAGGAAAAGAGATTTGTAGTCTGGCTGAGTCCTGTAATCGTGTCACGAAGGACGCGTACATAGGATGATATGGCCTTCTCCCTTGTGCTTATATCGCTAAGCTCGGTGAAGTCAGCATAAACGAATGCGCCTTCTGTGGTGAAATTATCGACTTTCACGCGTTCAATCGTAGAGATGAAGACGTGGATACAGTTATTAGGAAGCCTGATGAAGCGCGTTGCACGGCTAAGTGTTCCTACGGTTTTATATCCACTTGACTCGTCATTCATCAGAGCGACGAAGTAACCGTCGCCATTTATGGCCTTTGTGATAATCTGAACATCCGATGGTCTTCCGATCATCAGTGTCGTAAATGTCTCCGGAAACAACGGTCTTTCTAGGAGAGGAAGAACTATCGCCCTTCTAGGAAGAATCTCCTCCGGTTTTATCGTCGTGTCTTTTTCATCCATCGTGAAACAAAAGATAACAGTTGATGCGATTATCGACAATGAGGAATCGGTTTTTGATTTTGTTGCATTTTGTTGCAGATATGCTAATCTTGATTGTGGAGGAGACGATGGATTCAAAGCTCATAGTCATAGCCATAGGCGGTAACTCATTAATTGAGGACAAAGATCATGTAACGGTAGATGCTCAGTACAAGGCGGCTATGAAGACTGCTTATCATATTGCACGTCTGATTCACAATGGGGCGAGAGTTGTGATTGCCCATGGAAATGGCCCGCAGGTAGGGTACATACTTCTTCGCGCTGAGTATGCAAGGAAGATACTCCATCCCGTTCCGCTTGATTCCTGCGTTGCGGATACACAGGGGGCAATCGGCTACCAGCTTCAGAAAGCGTTGGACAATGAGTTGACGAGAATCGGCATAAAGAAGAATGTTGCAACAGTTGTAACTCAGGTAGAGGTCGATCCAAACGATCCATCGTTCAATAATCCGACAAAGCCGATTGGCTCGTTTATGAGCGAAGAGGATGCGCTTTATCATAAAGAACATTCCGGATGGAGCGTTGTAGAGGATTCGGGCCGTGGCTGGAGGCGTGTCGTTGCCTCTCCGAAGCCAAAGTCGATCATCGAGCTTGAAACAGTGAAGATCCTTCTCGATTCAGGCTGCTGTGTTATCGCAGGGGGCGGCGGCGGTATACCGGTTGTGAGAAACGAGAATGGAGAACTTGAGGGCAGGGAGGCTGTCATCGATAAAGACCTTGCTGCTGCAATACTTGCAAAGGAACTCAAGGCCGACGCCTTTATTATCTCCACGGCAGTCGAGAAAGTCTGTCTCGATTATGGTAAGGAGAGCGAGAGAAAGATTGATAAGATGACTGTCGAGGAAGCGGATAAATACGCATCTGAGGGCCAGTTCCCAGCCGGTTCGATGCTTCCTAAGATCCAGGCGATTACGGATTATGTCCGGACAACGGGCAATGTCGGAATCATTACGGATCCTATGCATCTGACAGATGCAATCAATGGCGTAGGCGGAACGCGGATCGTGCGCTGATAATCTCCGATGCATATAACAGCATCGCTGTGATGTAATATGCCGCATTAGCTTGCCTGAATGGTGTGAGAAGCTGCAAAAGCAGTGCAATTATCATTATGGAGAAGGAAAGCGATGCGGTATAAATTATGCCTTTTCTCCGTTCTTTCTTCCCCAGCGATGCAAGATGCAGCACAAAAAGCGCAAGGATAATCGGCGAGATTATAAGGATATTTATATTCCAATACGACACACTGTGATTCGTTGCTGTCATAACAAAGAGAAGAATCAATGAAAGCACACCTAAAAAGAGTTCAATAAGCGCGGTAAGCACATCGCCTGCTCTTCTGATCCAGCGCTTCTTTGTCATTGTCAGAAGGGGAAATATGGCAAAGATTATGCTTATGGGGAGTATATGGAGGGTGATTGAATAGCTTTCCGGGACACTCTCCCTTGTCTGTGTTTCATAGACAACGATACGTTCCTTGTCTTCAAATTCCGCTATTGTCTTTTCAAGTATCTCGGGTAAGAAACATGCATCGTAGAGCGTTAGATTCTCATCGATCTCCGGGCCTTCAAGATAGTTGAGGATGAACTCAAAGAAGAGGGAAGGTGAGAGATAGATTCCGGCCCACTCTCTATAGCTCCGTCCTGTATCGATCGAGCTTGCCCATTCTTTGAACGCTCCGCCTGTTGTTCTATCATAGAGATCCCTTACTCTTGTAGCGCAGTTATCCTTATAATAGTGATATAAATACTCTCTATTCTCCCTCTGCATGTTGCGCGATATGAATGAAACGACAGCTTTTTTGCTCTCAGCCGTCAAATCAAGCGGAACAAGAGATACCGTTCTATCGTTATAGACTAAGTTGTCTATTCTCATATCTGCCCAGCCGGAGGAGATGCTGTAATACAGAAGTCCAAGCACGAAATTGAAGTAGAAGCTATCAGAGAAACTGAAACTTCCCCAGTCATACATCACTGCATCCTCGTCTGGTGGATCGATGATAATACCTGTGTGTCCGAAGTAGATATAGACAGGTTCTGCTGGTGATGCGGTCAATAGATAGATATCCATTGCATCGTAATATGATTTTTCTCTATCTGTGAGTTCAGGAGAGAAGTCTTCTTTATCTAATTCTGGGCCGACTAAAAAGAGATCCGCCCTTATCTCCGGGCCTTCTCCGTGTATTGAAGCTGCGTACAGGGAACTGGCAAGGAGTATAATCGAGATAATCAATGGGCGAATGCGCATGCCGAGATTATAGCACAACGGGTATTTGTTGACAGCATCCCCATCTCTCCGTATCTTTCTCGATTATGGAAAGGGAATCCAAAGGCCTTGCAATAGTCGCAAAGAGCGAGAGATCAAGAGAGAGTGACAGGCTTTTGACGCTCTTTTCGCTTCCCCTTGGCTTTGTGAAGATAATCTCCTATGGCGCCCAGAAAAGCATAAAGGCAATCAAGGCCCCTCTATATACGGAGGCAGTATTCTCCCTTTCACGGTCAAATAGCGGAAAATGGGTTCTCAAGGACATAGATGTAGTATCAACACATGGGTTTATCTCGGAGGATTTGTCGAAGAATATGGCGGCGATGCTCTTTTCGGATATCGCAATAAGCTTCAAGGATAGCTCTGAAACTGCGTACTCTTTGTATGCAAAATCGCTTGATCTCCTTGAGTTTTACGATTCTGAGCGCGTTGCGATATCATTCATCCTGCACTATCTTGCGCTTCAGGGGCTTGGCAGCGACTACGAAGCTTGTCCCGTCTGCTCCCATGTCTATGGTGATGAGGAGATCCTTGGTTTTTCCGACGCCGAGGGTGTTGCTGTATGCTTTGAGTGTGATACCATGTCAAGAAGCCTGATCCTGCCGCCTAATGCAAGGCGCTTTCTTTCTCGCACGCTCTCACTTTCGATTGAGGACTCGTTAGAGCTGAGGATAAGCGATGTGCAGAAGCATAGGATTTTCAGGTATATGCTCCGTTCTCTCTCCCTTGCATTTCCAGGAAGGCTTGAGAGCCTTGAGCATGGCATCTGGGAGTTATAGTTGTGTTTGTCAGGATAAATCAGTGCGATCCGGGAAAGGTTAGGGCGCTGAAAGAAAAATATTCACTCGATCTTTTGAGTGCTACTGTGCTTGAGCGAAGAGGCGTTAGAACTGGCGCTGAGCTTATTTATTACCTTGAGAACGATATCGTATACCACCACATTCCTTTTGAAGCAGAGGATGTAGTGGTTGCTGTTGATAGGATAGAGAGCGCAATCGAAGAGGACGAGAAAATCCTTATTTTCGGGGATAGGGATGTTGATGGCGTTACCTCAACTGCAATAATGGTCAGATCGCTTAGAAAACTCGGAGCAAAGAATGTCTTCTATCGCCTTCCTTGCGAAGATGAAGCTTATGGTCTCACAATGGATAGTGTCCGCGAAATTCTTGAGAAGGAATATACGCTTGTAATAACGGTCGATTGCGGCATTACATCTTGCATGGAGATAGAAACGCTGGAAAAGAGCGGGGTGGATGTTATTGTCCTAGATCACCATATAGCAGGGGAAGAGCTTCCTCCTGCCGTTGCTATATTCGATCCGAGGGTTGAAGGAAGCGGTTATCCATTCTCCGGTCTTGCTGGCTGTGCGGTAAGCGCGAAAATGGCTTGGGCGCTCTTCTTTGCCAAGACGCCTCTCTATGGAAGCGAGTGCATAATACTCCACGCAGAGCCGCGTAATGGTACGGTTAGAATCAACGCAATACGGCTTGAGAACCTTGTAGAGATTGATAGAATCACAGAGGAAGTTGTCGAAGGGGCTATATCACCAGAGAGAAGCAGGCTCATGTCCTTTCTGGCTGTAAATCTTCCTATCTTTGTCCTTGATGGCGATGTAGAGAAGAAAATGCTCCGAAGGGCTTTCGGCGCGAATGTTGATATCGCGCTTGTTGACATAAGGCCACAGCTTGAACGCATCATGCCTAAGGCTGCAGGGCATAGTCTCTTTGATCTTGCGATGATGTCGAGAGCGGCGCGCTATCAGGAGGGGGATAAAGAGATCGAGACGCTTCTCTCGCTTTTCAGATCGCTTTCCATTTATTCCTATCCCTCTCTCTCTTCCGATTTCGATGAACTATTGCAACTTGCCGCTATAGGTACGATTGCAGATCTTATGCCGATGAAGGATGAGAACCGAATGATCGTTAAGCGCGGTCTTCGTCTCATTTCAACAAAACCGCTTCCTTGCCTTGTCTATCTTATTGCAAGACAGAATATGACAGGGAAGAAGATAAACTCCCGTGATATCGCTTTCTATATCGCACCTGTCCTCAATGCCGCAGGGCGCATGGGCAATCCTATGCCGGCATTGAATCTTCTGCTTTGCGATGACGCACGGGAAGCAGTGACGCTGACGGATGAGCTGATTAATCTGAATAAAGCAAGAAGGAAAACAGAGGATGATGTTCTTCTTACTGTAAAGGATGAAGCGGACGAAAGCTTTAGATTCTATAATGGGAAGTTCATCGTAATTGATGATCCATCTGTTCCTAGGGGCCTCACAGGCGCAATTGCTTCAAAGCTTTCTTCTGAATTTGCTATTCCTGTGATTGTACTTGCGGATGCAGGGGACGGACGCATCTCAGGGTCTATGAGATCGAAGGATGTGAATGCAAGATCGTTTTTGGATGCGCTTTCATCGTATTTTGAGAACTATGGCGGACACTCGAGAGCCGCAGGTTTTTCCCTCCTATCTGAATTTAAGGCGGCGTTCCTTACCGCTCTTGCAGAGGAGATTGGAAAATTAGACGTCTCTGAAAGAGAAGAGCGCGAGATTATTGCAGATGCCCAGATTCCTGAGGAGTATATGACGGAGAATCTGTGGAAGCTCTCTGAGCTCATTGAACCCTGCGGCCAGGAGAATGATGAGCTATTGCTATATATCAAGAGGGCGAAGATAGAAGATATTTCTCTATCTAAAGCTGATCAGCGTTACTTGCGTCTTACGATAAGTTATGGTCGTTTTTCATGGCCTGCAATCTGGTGGAATGCAAAAGATAAGGAGCGTTTTATGGTCGGAGCTGCTGTGGATATTGTATTCACACCCGATACAAACTATTGGAAAGGGCAGTCTAAGCTACAGATGGTTATAGAGGCGATGGAATTAAGCGATTGACAGCTTACCCATCGAAATGGTATTTTCTCTTGGTTGAATCTGACCCTTAAGGGAGAGGAGGTGATAACATGGCATTCGTAAAAGTTGATGAGAACGAACCTCTCGAAAAGTCGATCAAGCGTTTCAAGAGAATGGTCGAGAAAGAAGGTATCATCCGCGAATGGAAGAAGCGCGAGTATTATGAGAAGCCTTCAACCATCCTCAATCGCAAGAACAAAGCTCTTGCAAGGAAGCAGATGAAGAAGGTCAGAAAGATGCACGCATCTAAGTCCTATTGATTGATAGAAGCCATTGCATGAAGAATATGCAGTGGCTCTTTTTCTATGTTGATAAATCCAAGTCAACGTTAGTTAATTACGAAAATTCTTTGCACACCGGATATATGCCGGATTATGTTGTCTCGAATAGAATCCGTCAACATAAAGACAGCCGCCCATAAGTTTCTAAAAAGACGGGCGGCCGTTGACTATCGTAAGATGCTATGCATTGATTGGTTTATAATTTTGTCAATTCTCCTGCCACACTCATCTCTCCTGCCGAACTGGACTGGACAAGTGAGATGCGCATAGTATCAGAATCAATGAGAGTGAATGTGTAAGTCATCTGTACCGTATAAGCTGTTCCCTCTTCAATATCGGTCGTGGTTACTCTAAGCGTATAGCTGTTTCCACTGATTGATTCGGTAAATGTTACTCCTGCAATTTCCAGAGTCGCTTTTACACCTGTACCATCAATGAAAATATCATCATCGTTTGCCGTTACTTCTAAGGAGCCATCAGTTATTCTCACTCCATTGACATAATATGAGACGGTGCCTGACCATGCTGT
>CAZURL010000011.1:0-27222 GCA_964623005.1 uncultured Spirochaetaceae bacterium | reverse complement strand
TTAATTGCCGCCTCCAGGAATCGAACCAGGGACACAAGGATTTTCAGTCCTTTGCTCTACCAACTGAGCTAAAGCGGCTTAATTCACAACAGTGGTAATCTAGCAGGATTGAAAAATAATTGCAATAGGTTTTATCTTCATTTTTGTGAGCATTCTTTCCGTTGAAAATTTATCAAAACGATATGGTGATGCATATGCACTCCATAATTTCTCCTTATCTATAGAAAAAAGCGAAATTGTTGCTGTAATCGGAGAATCTGGATGCGGAAAAACAACCGCATTAAAAGCAATAGCTGGATTTATCCGCCCAGATTCAGGAAGAATACTCCTTAATGGCGAAAACCTGCTGACTTTAAAGGAAAGCGATTACAGAAAAAAAAGAAGAATGATACAGATGATATTCCAGTCACCAGCTTCAGCTCTTGACCCGCGATTCACTGTAAAAAGCATACTCAGAGAAGCAATCGAAGATAATCAGGATGAAGGTGAACTTTTACATAAAGTCGGACTGAGCGAAAAGTTACTCGAGAGAAGACCCAGAGAGCTATCTGGAGGCGAACTGCAACGTATTGCGATTGCCAGAGCGCTTGCTGCGAGACCAAAGATAATCCTTGCAGACGAAGCCGTCTCAGCTCTCGATGTATCGACAAAAATGGCGCTACTGAACCTTTTTCTGAGCATCAAAGAAACAGGGATAGCAATACTCATGGTTGAACACGATCCAAGAACCGTTGATAGCATCGCAGATAGAGTTGCTATTATGAAAAATGGATTTCTCGCTTAACTGGATGGGCCGCGGTATGAAATCCCAACCGTTGCCATTGGATGAACAACGCCATCAGCATCAGGGTCATTTCCATAGTTAAGATAAGTATTCACCTGCACTCCACCATAGACCTTGAACCCTTTATAGAAACTATATGAACCTATAGCGGAGATAGAGAACATATGTTCTGCTCTATCCCAACCGCCAGTTGGCGTTGAGTCAGGATTCGATCCAGCATCCTCGCTGATAAACGGTTCCTCAATCAACGTCTGATCCGCACCTATCCACTTGTGCTTAAGCGTAGTCAATCCTTGGATACGATACAAAAAAGAACCGCCGACAGACCACTTATCCTCATTCGCAATGTACTTCGTCCCGATAGAGAAAACAATCGTATCAGGGCCATAAATATACCCTGAATAGCCATAATCAGAAACGGACTCAGTAGCATAACCTACAATGAAATCGAGATTATGCGCATACATCTTATTGCCCTCTTCGTCGAGGCAGTACTTTCCATTAAGATAGACATATGGATTTGTATAGACAGCCTCGAAATATGAATCAAGAGAACCTTTTCCTAATTTCATCGTATGCTTGAGATTCCCAAGAACAGCAAAGGATAACGGCACTGTCGCATCTTCCAGCCCTGGTATCTGGAACTGATCAAGCAGGAAAGAACCATAAAGCGTGAAGCCATGACCTAATGCACCTTCGACGGAGAGCGCCAATATATTATTTGCCTCATCGAAGTATTCAAGCGAAAGCTCATTCGTGTAATTGTAATAATTATGCATGAACATGAATGGCGAGAAGAAACGAAGATCAAATAGTGAATCCGAGATGAAAATCGTACCAAAATCCGCTTCAACGCGTACTTTATCTAGAATACCTATGTCAAAGCTATGAACAATCCTGAACTGCTGATCTCCTGTGAACTCACGTCTTGAAAAAGAACCCTCCAAAGCATCATATTGATTAGTCGAGCCAGTCGTTTCCTCCCATTTGTTTATCTGGGCATCAAAACGCGTTGCAGATATGCGGTAAGTAAAATAACGACTTGCAAAGGAAATACTTGCAATCTCCTGATAGACGAAATTATCACCGATAAGCAGATTGCCGGTAACACCATTTCCCATCGAATGAGGATAGCGTCCTAGAATGAATGTAAAGTAATCATTTCCAGCTGCAATACCAGCTTTATATGGAAACTGTACAGGCGCAGATGTCGTCTTTGTATCCATCGCATCATTAAGCCATACCCATTCGCCATTATGATGCGTCAAAAGCCATCCAAATGATGAGTCATAAAGATGATGCTGATTATTTCCGAATTGGATATCACCTTCAAGCTGGACATAGTCTCCAAAATAAACACGGGCCTGTGCATAAAGCGAAGGCTCTTGATACCTATAGGGAATAAGCGTCTCATTGCGCCTATCCTTGGCAGGGACGTCAGAGTACTCATTAGCAAAATCGAAATCAGTCTCGTCTGCAAAATTAAACTGAAGGTTTATGCCAGCTGTAACATCAAGTCCAAAATAACCATATTGCACCAAAGGCTTTTTCTCAGTCAGGATATCCCAAAGCCTGTCATATTCCGCAGCAAGATCAGGAGGAAGTGAAGCTCTATTTATTCGTTCAAGCGAAATCTTCAGTTCAGCAGCAGTTACAGGAGAATAGCCCGATGGCCCTATTACGCCAGCCATCCTGCATAATCGTTCTATATCTTTATATACATCGTCTCGTGTGGTATATGTCCTCATTTCATTCGCAGAGAGCGAAAAAAGAAGCACGATAGACATCACTAAGACAAGAAATGCCCTTTTCATGCTATGAATCTAACTTTTTATCATAGTAATTGGAATAACTTTCCGCTTGTTCTAGTTCTCCGTATCACAATTTCACAGCATGTGTGGAATCAGCAATTGCTTTTACTCGCCTTGCGTAAACCAATATATTTAAAATTGGTTTACGATGTGTTATGCTCATTATATGTCGCTCTCAATACAGAATCTGTCGCTGACAATAGACAACAAGAAACTACTTGATGATATTTCATTTGACGCCCAGCAAGGCACAATGACTTATATAGGTGGAAGAAATGGCTCAGGAAAAAGCCTTCTGCTGAAATCGATAAAAGGCATAGAGAAACCCGAAGGGAAAATCCTGCTTGATGGAAAAGAACTCGATAGAAAAGAGCGCATGAAACGCTTCGGGCTTGTCTTTCAGGATACATCGCTAGAGATTGTCGGCAGCACCGTGGAAAGGGATATAGCATTCGGCCCAGAGAATCAGGGAAAACATAAAAAAGAAATAGAGGAAATCGTGGATTCATCTCTCAGATATTTCGAGCTAGAGGATAAGAGAAAGGCACGTCCAGAAATACTCTCAGGAGGAGAAAAACGAAGGCTTACTATAGCAGGCGTCATCGCGATGGAAAGCAGCATAATCCTTCTTGACGAACCATTTGCCAATCTTGATTACCCTTCAACGCTTTCTGTGCTGAAATCCTTGATAAAACTCCGGGAAGATGGCTATACGCTGCTCATTGTAAGCCACGAAGCGGAGAAATTTCTTTTCCATACCGACTGTACAATTGTCATGGACAGAGGAAGGATTGTAGGTATCGGTGAAAGCCGCAATATGCTCGATATCCTCAGAAAATACGATATATATGTGCCTAAAAATGCATCATTCGAGGATCTTACATGGCTCCGATGATTCTCCTTCCAGTCGGAAAGAATACCTGGCTCTCGCGCCTCAATCCGATGGTAAAGCTGCTCTACGGAGCATTCATCTCCATTTTAATCTCAACAGGCTCCCCTATTGAGATAACCATACTCGCTGCCATTCTCACCATGATTGCCTATGCCTCTTCGATTCCGCTTATCTCACGCTTTCTCCACACGCCATCGATTCTGATCATTGCGCTTCTGATTCTTATCACAGACGTTATAAACGGCAGCGATGGATGGGGGACTCTATCTTTTCTTTCATTATTCTCGATTGCTGTGATATTCATCGGCTCTACGGATATGATGGACTTCTCTGCCTCCCTTGGCTCAGCTTTATCACACATCATCGGAAAGAAAGCCTTCCAATTCTCTTCCGATGTGATGATAACGATGTCGATGCTTCCTTACATTTTCATCTCTTCTTCTGAAATGCTTACAGCGCGAAGAGTAAGAGGGGGAAAATTCTGTTCCCATCCGATAAAGAACCTTTGTGGATATACAATCTCATTCATGATCCATATGATAAGAAGAGCCTCGGAGCTATCCGATGCATTGGATGCTAGAGCATATGATAGAAACGCAAAACGAATCGCTCCTCCTTATAGACGCTCTGACATATTGCTTCTTATCATCCTCATAGTTGCAGGAGGTTTCGTATTCTGGATAAGAGCGCACTGAGAAAGACCGTCAAGAAAATGATTCTATCTTGCGATAGAGCAAAAGAGTCAGAGACAATAATCTCCATTCTCATTGATTCAAAGGAGTATAAAGAGGCTGAGACGATCCTTGCATATACGCCTCTCTCTGATGAGATTGATATCACCCCGCTCCTATGCGATAAAAGAATACTCCTTCCTTACATCGAAAAGGGAAAGATGTATTTCTCTGCATCAAAAAGCTTCCATCGCGCACCGCTTGGCTTTTATGAGCCAGAACACGAAGAAGCGCACTACGATAAAGCGCTGATGCTTGTACCGCTTCTTGGATATAACGAGCGCTTATACAGACTCGGACGCGGCGGTGGTTACTATGACAGGTATATAAAAGAGAATAGGAACAGAATCTATTCAATAGGCCTTGCATTCTCTTCCTCGAAAATAGAATTTACAGAAGAAGAGTTCGATGCGAAGCTCGACTCCATCATTACGTACGAGGGAAGAATTCCTGCTTTTCAAGCATAGAGCAGAAGCATGATACATCTTCATCCTTCTCTCCTGCCAAGAGTTTCTTTCTGAAATCCTCATCATGAACCCAAGTAAGGATTGCCGCTACAGATTGGAGATAGCTGCTTTCTTTTGTCGGGCAGGATGCAATGACGAATATTATATGTACAGGGTCGGGAAATCTATCATCGAAGATGATCCCTTCCTTTGATATACCAAGTGCAATATAAGTCTTTTCAATATGAGGACACTTGCCATGCGCAATCGCAACGCCATGGCCGATGCCCGTCGATTGCACCCTTTCGCGTCTATGTACAGCCTCTCTAAAGCGTTCTTTATCAGGAAGCTCGTCAAATAAAGCGCATGAAGCGATGATTCTGTCTATCGCCTCATGCTTATCCTTATCAGTGACTATGCATAAAACATCGTCAAGATCTCTCACTTCTTCTCCGCAAGATATTTGTTTATCGCAGCTGCGGCTTTTCTCCCCTGTCCCATTGCAAGGATGACAGTAGCAGCCCCCAGTACGATATCACCACCGGCATAGACACCTTTCATCGAAGTCTCGCAGGTCTCTTCATCTACGATGAAATTACCGCGCTTATTTGTCTCTATCTCCGATGTTGTCTTCTTGATAAGCGGATTCGAAGCATTGCCGATCGAGACGATCACCGTATCGTATTCGACTGTAAACTCAGAGCCTGGAATCTCTACAGGAGAACGACGACCGGAGGCATCAGGCTCACCAAGCTCGCATTTTCTGATCACAACAGCCTTAACATTGCCATTCTCATCACCAAGGATCTCGACAGGCTGTGAGAGCAGACGAAGATTGCACCCCTCCTCGACAGCATGCTCAATCTCTTCCTTACGAGCCGGCATCTCTTCCCGTGCCCTTCTGTATATGATATCCACAACCTCTGCGCCTAGGCGGAGTGCTGTGCGAGCAGCATCCATTGCAACATTCCCACCCCCGAATACAGCAACGCGTCGAGAGTGGAAGTATGGAGTACGTGCATGCTCAGTATCATAAGCTTTCATTAGATTCGAACGCGTAAGATACTCATTAGCAGAGAAGACAGAACCAAGATTCTCTCCAGGGATATTCATGAACTTAGGCAGACCTGCACCTGTTCCAATGAAGACAGCACTATAACCATCGTCATTCATCAGCTCTTCAATCGTCCTTGTGCGTCCAATCAGAACATTTTTCTCAAAATAGATGCCCATCGCCTCAAGCTTCGACAGCTCCTTATCTACAAGACGCTTAGGAAGCCTGAACTCCGGTATTCCATAACTCAGAACCCCACCCATCTTATGAAGCGCCTCGAAGATCGTGACGTCATGGCCCGCTCTTCTCACATCCGCAGCACAGGCAATGGAGGCCGGCCCAGAGCCAACGACAGCAACTTTCTTTCCCGTTGAAGGGGCAATCTCTGGAAGCGTTGTATTCTCGCTCTCGTGATCTGCGACAAAGCGCTCAAGTCGGCCAATCGCAACTGCCTGATCGATATCCTTATACATCTTTCCAACCGTGCAGTACTTCTGGCACTGATTCTCCTGTGGGCATACGCGTCCGCAGATGGATGGAAGAAGACTGCTTTCTTGGATAACCGAGAGCGCTGCCTTATAATCCTTCTTCGTAATCTCATTTATGAATGCCGGGATATCAATACCGACAGGACAGCCTTGCACGCAGGGCTTATTCTTGCATTGCAGACACCTATTCGCCTCTACTATGGCCTCGGTTTCAGTATAGCCGAGCGCGACCTCTTCCATATTATGAATCCTTTCCTTCGGATCCTGCTGCGGCATATCCTGATGCGGTATTGCCGCTCTCTCTTTAGCGGTCATACCATCGTGGATGGATTCAAGGGCCTTTATTGCCTCCATCTCAAGTTTTTCAGCGCTCTTCATCACTTAGCTCCTTCCAGACGGCAACGATGATTTTCCTCAGCTTCAAAGCTCTTATATGTGCGCTGTCTCATCATCATATTATCCCAATCAACAAGATGGCCATCAAATTCAGGGCCATCGACACAGACGAACTTTGTCTCGCCTCCGATGTTCACGCGGCAACCACCGCACATTCCTGTTCCATCAATCATTATCGTATTGAGGGAGACGGTGATCGGTACATCGAACTCTGCCGCTGTCTTCGTGCAGAACTTCATCATTACCCCAGGCCCAATAGCAACAACATGCTCAGCGCCAGAACCTGCAAGGATTTCCTTCAGCGGCTCTGTTACGACAGCCTTTCTGCCATATGAGCCATCATCGGTCACAACAATGAGATCCGGATCGATGCCGCGCATCTTATCTTCTTCTATGATAAGCTCTTTTGTTCTGGCACCGATTATGATCCTCACCTCATTACCTGCGGCCTTCAGCGCCTCGGCAATAGGATATAAAGGCGCAACGCCAATACCGCCTCCAACGCAGACGACACGTCCGAAATTCTCTATATGAGTCGGCGAACCCAACGGCCCAAGGACATTCTCTATACAATCACCTTCATTCAGCTCTGCAAGAAGGTAGGTACCTGCTCCGACTCTCTGAAAGACAATTGTTATCGTACCTTTCTCCACATCTGCATCAGCAATCGTAAGAGGGATGCGTTCATTGAAATCACCGCCCTTCTGGACAATGACGAACTGCCCTGCCTTACGCTCTCTGGCAATCATTGGCGCTTCGATTTCCATCGAAAACACCTCAGGGGAGAACCTTTCTTTCTTAACAATCCTGTACATCCTATAACTCTCCAAAAGCAGTATATAGAAAAAAGAAAACATTAAGCTAGAGTAAAGACTCCTTCAAATACGTTAGATATCTAACGGCAATAGCAGATGTTTGACGATTTCTGTTCCAGATTATATTCATACCTGCATCAAGTGGTGGAGAAACAATGACAATTGTCGGTGGTGTACCTGCAAGATTAATCAAAACAATAACTGATAAATATTCTGATTTCACATTAGAAAATAAATAATAATATCTATACCAAAACTCACTTTTAAGGAATCTTACATGAAAAGATTGGACACTATTCTTGCAGTGAAAAAGGCTGTTGTTTTCGTTCAACAGCCCTTATGTGCGGTTCGTTAAATATTATTTTCCAATCTTAACTTCGATGCGACCCTTCTCAGCCTTTTTCAGTCTCGGAATCGTTATTACAAGGATGCCTTTATCACTCTCTGCGCTTATTGCCTCCTGATCCGAATCATCCGGCAGGATGAATGAACGAGAAAACTCTGGAAGATAAATCTCGGAAGAAATCATATTCTTCTCTCTCTTAGCTCTCTCCCGTCGCTCCTTCCAAGATTCCACAGAGGATATTGTTATCGTCCCATCCTTCACGGAAATCCTTATATCATTATCATCATATCCAGCGACCTCAGCCTCGATTACATAAGAACTATCGGTCTGGTAGATATCCACAGGGGGAATCTTCTTCGTGCTTACATCAGAAAAGAAATCTGAAAACAATGAATCTATACCTGTAAGTGCTGGTGCTATGCTTCTAGAAATTACGTATCTCATTTTTATCTCCTTCTGCCTTTCGGCTACACAAACATATTCGCAGAGACCGTGCCAACTTTTATAATCATTTATAATAAAAGAAATTATTAACTTGCCAGTCACAGCCAATAAACTAAGAAAAAGTCTCAAGCTGACCCATGATTCCTTTTTGCCCATCGTTTGGTGTCAATTTGACACATGAAGTGGAAAGCGAGCGGCAAAAGGTGTAAGATTGCCGCATGAGTTTCGAAAATGTAAAAGCATACCTAGGAAAATTCGGTAAAGCTGATGATATATTGCTCTTCGATCAATCCTCGGCAACAGTAAAGGAAGCGGCAAGGGATCTTAATACAGAGGAATGCAGGATTGCCAAGAGCATGTCTTTCCAGACAAACGATGGCGTCATGATAATAGTCCTTGCAGGTGACAGGAAAATCGACAACCGCAAATACAAAGATATATTCAAGGAAAAAGCGAAGATGATAGACGCGGCAAATGTAGAGGCTCTTACAGGACATCCTGTAGGTGGCGTTTGTCCGTTCGCGCTAAAGGAAGACGTGAAAGTCTATCTCGATAACTCCTTGAAGCGCTTTAACACTGTCTTTCCAGCAGCTGGCACACCGAATAGCGCAATAGAACTCACACCCGATGAGCTTGATACGATATCCCACGCTGTAGGATGGATTGACGTTTCAAAAGAGTAATCACATCATGCTCGCAGGATCTGTATCGATTTCAAGATAAAGAGAACTTGGAAGCGAGAATTGCGATAGCACAATTTCCGTAAACTTCAAAAGCTTCGACATCGATGCTGAGCGAAGCAGTACGTGGTATCTGTAATACCTAGCTTTCTTCTCAATCGGGGACGGGGATGCTGAAAACACCTCTATGTCCTCCGAAAAAGAGGCTTCGAGGTTATAGCAAAGCGTTTCCAGATCTTCCGCACTCTTTCGCGTCCTTTCCTCATTAAGTCCCCTTATAGTAAGGTTTATCAATCTTGTATATGGAGGGAACATCGTATCTTTCCTATTCTTCAGCTCGATTCTGTAAAATGATTCAAGATCATTTTCCGCAGCGCATTTGATCGCAGGCGACATCGGCTGAGAAGTCTGGATTATAACAATACCATCATCGCTATAACGGCCGGCACGCCCTGCAACTTGATGTATTAAATCAAAAGTACGCTCAGCGGCACGGAAATCCGGCATCGAGAGTGTGGAATCTGCGTTCAGTACGCCGACAAGTGAAACGGATGGAAAGTTCAAGCCTTTTGCAATCATCTGCGTGCCAAGAAGAATATCTATCTCACCATTTCGAAACCCATGGAGCACCTTCTGCACTCTTCCCTTCTCTTCGGAGGCGGTATCAGTGTCGAGGCGAGCGATTTTCGCAAATGGGAAAAGACCTTTTAGCTCCTCTTCAATATTCTCCGTTCCAAAACCTGTTGCCATCATATCATAAGAGCCGCACACAGGGCATGCATGGACAACCGGGCCATTATAGCCGCAGGTATGGCAGACAAGGCTCCTTGTCTTCTTATGATATGTAAGGGAGACTGAGCAATGCGGACAAGTAAGGACATGACCGCAGGTATTGCAGACATAGCCATATGTATATCCACGCCTATTCAGGAATAAGAGAATGCCGCGTTTATTATCGAGGGCCGTTCGCATAGCACTTTCAAGTTCTGCGGTAATATTTCCCTTCGTTCCCATCATATTGACGATTTTTATCGAGGGAAAGGAGCCTCCCCCTGCTCGGCTCTTCATATCTATCCTGTAGATTTTATGCTCAAGCATAAGCTTCCAAGCTTCAAAGGAGGGCGTTGCAGACCCCATTATCAAATCCGCACCTTCCTTCATCGCCCTGTATTGAGCCACCTGCCTTGCATGGTAGCGCGGCGCACTTCCGCTCTTGTACGAAGTCTCGTGCTCTTCATCTATTATGATAAGTCCGAGGTTTCTAAATGGCGCAAACACACTGCTTCTTGCACCGATTACAAGATCAACCTCGCCTTTATCGATCATGTGCCAGGATTTAAGGCGCTGCGAGGGCGTCAATGAGGAATGAAGGATAGCGACACGGCCTGAAAAACGAGAATAGACCTCATCGGAAAGCTGCTCGGAGAGCGTAATTTCCGGCACGAGGTATAAAACCTGCTTGCCCTCTTTGATCTTATCCTCAGCGCGCCTTAGATAGACCTCGCTCTTCCCTGATCCAGTGACGCCGAAAAGATAGTACACGCGGCTCTTTTCGCTCCGCACCTCAGAAAGCGCCCTCTGTTGATCCTCAGAAAGATTATCTATGGCCTTGAACGAAGTTGTCTCATAAAAAGGGCTTGTCTCGCTTTCCCTGCGCCCAGATGGAATCATCATAGAGAGGTTCTGTCCTACCGGAGAGAAGTACATGCCTTTCATCCAGCGCGCTAAATCAAGAAGACCTTCGCTGAAGATAGGCTCATCATCGATCACTCTTATTATCTCTTTAAGCTCAAAGTCCCCAGATGGCCTTTCCGATGTAACCTTTACAATAAAGCCCGTCATCCTTCGTTTACCGAATGGAACGATTGCTCTGACGCCGAAGAGAGCTTTCTCTTCAAGGCTCTCGGGGATTATATAGCTATATGAAGCATCATATGGCAGAGAAAGTACGATCTCTGCGTATCTCATATCATGCTCCGTATATAAAGGAAATTATTCCATATAGCCTTGCGAAGCGATGGATTTGAAGCATATTCCTCAAGGGATGGCGAGACATATGTCGGTATATGATTTATTGTGAACTTCTTATTCATGAAATCCGTTATAGCGCCATTACGTCTGAGCATGTACGAGGCAGCTTCCCTGCCAAGGATTATAAGCGAATGCGGCGCATATTCATTCATCTCTTCCCTTAGATAGTTCTTGCAGCTATCTGCGAAAGCAGAATCAAATGAGGAGACCGGGCATTTGATAATCGAAGTAAGAGACCATTCGCCCTCTGCAAGCAGCAATGTGTCTTGCCACCACTTTCTGAAAGCCTCGATCCTTGAGCCTTCAAGAATAAGGTTTCCATCGGGAAAAGCCATAATGAACATCGCTCGGGAGTTCTTACGGAGTATAGGACGAGGATAGACGGTGCGGGAAAGAAAACCCTCACAGGCATGGCAGGATGAAATCTCGGTATTCGCCGCCTCCTTGCTTTTCTCATCCTCTTTCAGCGTATAGGCCAAGATAGCCATATCCTCGGCAAGCGGATCCGATGAGACGATACGTTCAGCCTCATCTATGAGCGTCATAAGGTATTCCCGTGCCTCTTTATTTGCCATAACGATCCTCAAACCACTGGTACTTTCTCTCATCATAGCTTACATCTGCTAGATATAGTCCATCAGGAGGCGCTGTTCTGAGCGCTAACGTCCTATCTTTTCCATCAAGGCGCGCCTTAAAGGATTCTGCACTCTCGCCTGTGAGAGCCGCATCCATCATCGTTCCAACCATACTTCTCACCTGATGGTAGAGAAAGGCATTGCCTGCTGTCATGTATCTAAGCACAGAGCGGCCATATGCATCGACAATCATATCCCATTGCGATACGTAGATATCCCGGACACGCGACAATGATTTATCACGAGCAGAGGCAAACGTCGTGAAATCATGGGTTCCGAAGAGCGTAGATGCATAGGATCTAAGAAGCTCTATGTTCGGTATCGTTCTGAACGGTGTGATATACCCATCATCGAAGGGAAGCATCGCACTGCTCTCTTTTATCAAATACCAATATTCTCGCGACATTGTTGAATAGCGCGCATGGAAAGAAGGCTCTGCAAGGGATGAAGAGAGCACCCTTATTGATTTAGGAAGCCTTGTATTGAGTATGATGCAGAACTTCTCCGGATCGATTTTTGAAGCTGTATCGAAATGACAGCCTTGGGAGAGTGCATGCACACCGCTATCTGTGCGGCCAGATCCATAGACCTGCGTTACCTTTCCAACAATCCCTGACACAGCCTCGGAGAGCGTTGACTGCACCGACGATAGCCCATCCTGGCTCTGCCATCCATGGAATAACGAGCCGTCATAGGAGACAAAGAGCATAATCCTATGCTCACCTTCCTTTGGCATATCATAGACTTCGGGTCGTTTCCAATCGCTTCTCATTCAGCAACCACCATTGCTATAGCATACTCTTTCTCATGCGAAAGCGAGAGATGGAAGGAAAGCCCCTCAGCCTTTATTTTCGCGCTTCCCTCAAGGTGAAAATAGGGAGAGCCTAGTTCATCCTCCCTGATTGTTATCTCTCTAAGCGAAAAGCCGCGTATGCCTGTTCCGAGCGCCTTTGAAAAAGCTTCCTTTGCCGCAAAGCGTGATGCAAGATATTCAGAGGAAGAACCTTTATCAAGTTCCTCAGGAGAGAATATCCTCTCAAGAAAACGCCTCTCCTTTCCATCAAACCTAGAGCATTTGCAGATATCTACGCCAATGCCTTTTATCACTGGAGGTTTTCCTCGAAGAGAATACGGACGCTGGAAGGACGAGCAGAGACTGTAAGGCCGTCGGAAGTAAAGATATCCTCATTGTATTCAAGCTTTACCGGAACACGCACGATTCCAGAGTCCGAAACCTCGGAAAAATCTGCCACAGCTGTTATATTCTCCGGATTTACAAGATATATAACGCTGTCCGCGCCTGTTATGACAACATCCACAGTATCCGGGACAAGGGAGACTGCAATAAAATCCTCTGGAAGATCCACGTTCAGCGGTATCGTGACGACCCTATCGTTTATATTCAGGAATCTCACTGCAATGACAATGAAGAGCGCAATGAGGAACGAGAAGACCTTTGGAATCCAGTTCGTAACAAGTGTCGATACAAGCTTACTCTGCTTCATGCGGTATCTCCTTTGCATCCTGTGGAAGCACGTCGCGATAGCTGAAGAGCGAGAGCAACGTTCGCTTTATCGTTGCATTCGAAAGATCGTAGTAGATATTAGCATTGTATGCGAGGGATATAGCGCCGGTTTCCTCGGAGACGACAAGCACTATAGCATCGGAGGCCTCTGCAAGACCGAGCGCTGCCCTATGCCTTGTTCCGAAGGTTGCCTTGATGCCCTTCTGCTCCGAGAGCGGCAGATAGCACGCCGCATATGCAATCCGTCCGCCGATTACGACAGCCGCGCCATCATGAAGCGGTGTATCATGGTCGAATATCGTGAGTAGGAGCGTCGAAGAAAGATCTGCATTGATCTTCGTTCCTGAATCGAGTATCGATTGGATATCCGTATGGCGAGGGAATACAATCAAAGCGCCCCTCTTCTTCTCTACTAAGATATTGCAAGCGTTGAGAATCGAATCGATCTGCTCGCTCGTTGTCTGCACGCCGATTCGGAAAAACCTCGATTTACGTGTAACGGAGGAGGAGAATGCACGCCTAAGCTCCGGATGATAGAACACGCAGAGAATCATCAGAAAGGGAAGCAACAGCTTCTGGATTATCACGACAAGGACAGACAGAGAGAATACTACGCTCAAAAGATATACCACACCTACAGCAAATACTATAGCGAAGATCTCTGTTGCTTTTGTGTCGGAAATCGCGAGGTAGATACGATAGATTACGAACGTAAGTACCGCAGTCTCTATAATAAGCCTTATATAGCTCACTAAGCTCAACTCTGCAAAAACCTGGAACATTACGTCTCCTTATTCGACCCAGGAAAGGGTACGGCCGATTGCCTTCTTCCAGAATCGTAGCTTTTTTTCCCTTTCCTTGTCATCCATTGTACCGAGCCATCTCGTCTGTTCCTTCCAATATGAACGGAGAGTATCAAGTGAATCCCATACGCCGACAGTAAGGCCCGCTGCATAAGCTGCGCCTAAACTCGTCGTCTCATTTATCTGCGGTCTTACGACAGGTATCTGCATGATATCTGCCTGAAAAACCATCAAAGGCATGGAGTTAGTCATGCCGCCATCGGCTTTCAATATCTCTATCTTTACCCCGCTGTCCTTCTCCATAGCTTCTTTCAGGTCATATGCCTGAAACGCCGTTGCTTCAAGGACTGCTCTACAGATATGCGCACGCTTTACATATCGCGTAAGACCAAGGATTGCACCCCTAGCATCGCTTCTCCAGTATGGAGCAAATAGGCCGGAGAACGCCGGAACAATGTATACGCCGCCAGAGTCAGGGACGGTCTCCGCCTCTTCATCAAGCGCCTTTGCGCTCTTTATTAGCCCTAGATCATCCCTTACCCACTGTATAAGCGCGCCTGCAACCGCGACAGAGCCTTCAAGCGCATAACGCGGAGTCTCGCCCTCCCTTCTGTAAGCAACAGTAGTCAGAAGGCCATGCGTAGAGGTGCAGGGCTTTTCCCCTATATTCGTCAGCATGAAGCATCCTGTGCCATATGTACATTTGCTCTCGCCTTGGTCAAAACAGGCCTGACCAAAGAGTGCTGCCTGCTGATCACCGAGTATTCCTGCAACGGGAACCTCTGCGCCGAATGGGCCAGATGGATCGGTGTAGGCATAAACGACGCCGGAAGAGGATACGATATCTGGTAGCATGGAACGCTCGATGCCTGTAAGAGAGAGCATCTCATCCTCCCATTCCAGCGTGTTTATATCCATCAGCATATACCTAGAGGCATTTGTAACATCGGTTACAGTTACCTTTCCGCCGGTAAGCCGATTGACGATGAAGGTATCAATCGTACCGAATACGATATCATCATCAAGAGCTGCCTGCTTAACGCTCTTCACGTTATCCAGAAGCCAGCGGATCTTAGAGGCAGAAAAGTACGGCGAATATATAAGACCGGTCTTATTTTTAAGCTTCTCCTCTGAAAATGAAGCTTTCAGTTTCTCAATAAATCCATCGCCCCTGAGATCCTGCCAGACAATAGCATTATGGAGAACCTTGCCATTGCTTCTTCGCATCGGAACAATCGTTTCTCTCTGGTTTGTTATTCCGATTGCTGCGATATCAGAGCCATTGAGACCGCTTTTTTCAAGCGCATCTTCAATTACGAACGCAGTATTCTTCCAGATTTCCTCAGCATCATGCTCCACCCAACCCGGACGAGGGCAGATCTGTCTATGCTCTCTCTGGGACGAAGACACAATCGTCCCTTCTGAAGAGAAGATTATGAACCTCGTGCTCGTTGTTCCCTGATCTATGGCTCCTACGTATTTCATCACATCTCCTTTCTATGATTGTACCACAGAGGAAAGCGGCAAGCTCAAAGAAGCGAAATCGAATGAAGAGGAATCCACAGCGCTCTTATCTGCAATCACAGAGACATATACATCAGAAAGCGATGACAAAAAGCGATCACGGGCGGCCATGATGTCATCAGTGCTAAGCGATAGAATCTCATTGAGCTTCCTTTCCCTGTCTTCATCCTCGATTCCATAGACAATGCGCCTGATATCCACCAGAGACCGTATTGCAGGCACGACAGGACGGAGTGTACGTGAAAGCTCTGCAATAAGCGCATCCGACAGTCTCTCATTATCGACAGTAAAGGCCTTAACAGCATCTTCAAGGTCTCTTATGGTACCATCCAGACGCGGATCACGGTAGGAATAGAATGACCAGGAGCGCTCGATGTAATCGAGATATGAGCCGACACCGTATGCACCGCCCTTCTCCCTTACACGGCTCCAAAGCTCTGTCGTCGAAAGGATGGACAGGAAGATCTTATCAGACGCAGAGAGAACATCCCTCATTGCAGAACCTCGGCCGGCGATTCCGACAAACGAGACAGAGGAAGAGAGCGTGAATGATGCATAGCGCGGCGACTCTGGCACTATTCTCTCGACAGGCCTTACATCCTCTCCTTCAGAGAGTGCAGAGACAAAAGCCTCAGCGCTTTTCCTTGCTCGCGGCATATCCTCATCTTCTGCTGTGATGTGAACAATGGAGCGACGCTTTGTTATTGCTTTAGATCTGATGCGAATGAGGCGCTCTGCAATCTTCTCCATATCTTCGCCAAGCATTTTCTCCATTGTGTACCAGCACGTTATGCCAGAAAGCCTTTCGCCAAGGTATAGAGAAGGGCTGAGAGAGGACTGTGCATTTGCCATTGCATATGTATGTCCGCTCTGCACTATGCTACTCTGATAATCCGTGAGGATATCGACAAGGGCCGCTTTAATGCGCTTCTGATCATCAACCCGTCCTTCCTGAAAGAGTTTGAGGAAGAGGTCAAGACCATCCTTTTCAAGTCCCGGCAAAGACTTTAAACGGCATATGAAGAAGACCTTTGCATCTCCATCCACCGTAGAACCTGACTCAATGAAGAATGCATAGCCGCCGGAAACGAATCTCAGCTCTGTCTGAAACTCTGAGTAATCCATATCATCGGTACCGCACATCGAGAGCACCCTTGATAAAAGATTCATATCATCAAGCTCGCCATAATCCAAGTCGGATATATCAAAAAGAATATCTGTGTAGACAACGCCTCCCGTCATCATCGGACATTCGATTATATGCCCCTCCCTCTTATGGGAAATCCTCTCAAAGCGCCGAGGAAGGTCGGAGACAGAGAGACGCGGAACCGTAGAGCGCGCTTCTTCGCCATCCGGCGTTGCCTGAAAGATCGTAAAACGTTGGTTCTTTTCCTCAGAATACTCTCCCTTACGCTTTTCAAGCACCTCTCTAATTGCCTCATCAATGCGTTCTTGTTCATTCTCATCCTTCTTTACAACCGAAAGAAGACGATGAGGGTTATCTATAAGATTCTCTTCTATCCAGCATTCGAAGAAACGAGGATTCTCTTCCCAGGCTTTACGGATATTGGCAACAATTGAGGATGGAGAGAGCATCCCTTCGATATCCCCACCGAAAGTAAGTGCCTTTTCGGCCTGAAAGAATATCCTCATGCCCATCGGCATACCTCCAGGAATCTCTTTCAAAGAGAACTCCATGCGCCTTATCGCAGCCTCAGTTGCTTTTCTGTCAAAACCATCATCAACAATTTTCCGCAGCGAAGAAAGGATATATGATTCGATTTCCCTTGCATTCTCCTTTCTTGCACCGGAAAAACCTGCACAGAAGACTAGGTTTCTATAGCTTGAGGACATACCGCTCTCAGAAGAAAGATCGGAGCCAAGATCGGACTCTGCAATTGCTTTATAGAGCGGACATCCCGAAGAGCCTAGGAGGATATCCACGATAAGCGATAGCAGCGTACTCTCGCCGGCTTTTGCGTTATCGCCGAGAAGCCAGGAAACCATGACGGACGCACCTTCGTCCCCTTTCTCTGCCGGTGATGACACCTCATAATACTTCGGTTCCGTCCAACGGGCTGCCGGCATAATACGCTCTATGGCCTTACCGCCCTCACGCTTTGAAAGATACTCGACATCAAGCATCTCAAGCTTTTCCCAGACATCCATATCCCCATAGAGAAAGAGCGTCATATTCCCCGGCGTGTAGAACTTTTCATACGTCCTTTTGTACTCATCATAGGTTAATTTACAGATCTCCCTTCCGTCTCCACCGGATTCGTATTTGTACGGCGAGTCACCGAAAAGAGGCTTTGTCGATGCAGAGGAAAGCACGTACTCATGTTCTGCCATCTCCCCAAGCATCTCGGAAAAGACAACGCCCTCGAAGTGAAGACCGCCATCTTCCACGATCCTTATTCCTTCCTGCATGAAGGTCTCTTCCCGCAGAAGCGGAGAAAAGAGTGCATCGGTATAGACTGAGAAGATATTGTCGAAATCCTTCATCACCGTTGAGGATGCAGGGAAATATGTCCTATCCACGCCGGTAAGCGCATTGAGAAAAGTGTTGCAGCTGTTTCTGGCAAGTAGCATGAAGGGATCCTTTACAGGATACTTCTTGCTGCCAGCAAGCACTGTGTGCTCTATTATGTGCATAATACCCTTGCTATTCTCTGGCGGTGTATAAATGGTGTATGAGAAGAATCTCTCTTTGTTATCGCAATCAACGAAATATACTCTGAATCCTGTCCTCTCGTGTTCAAACAGAATCCCCTTCGCTTTATAGTCAGGGATATCCTTCACGCTAAGGATGGTGAAGCCAGCGCCCTTCTGTCCAACAGTGAACTCCATAGAACGAAAATTAGCATCGATTCACAGTGTTTTCAATCCTGTTAAAGAAAGGATTTATTTTCAGCTAAGAAGACATTCGTGTATAATCTCTCCATGCTTTATATCGGGCCACATGTTTCAATCGCCTCATCCATTGCCTTCGCTCCGACAAGAGCAAAGAGCTTTGGCGCAACAGGTTTTGCAATATTCACAAAGAACCAGAGGATCTGGAGTGCGCCTCCCCTTGCAGAAGAAGCTATTTCCGGATTCAAGGCGGCGATGGAAGAAAATGGCTATATAAGCAAGGCCGTATTACCACATGCAGGCTATCTGATAAACCCTGCAACCCCAGATAAAGAGCTATGGGTGAAGTCCAAAGCGCTTTTCGAAGATGAATCGGATAGAGTCCTCGCTTTAGGGCTTTCTTGCATAAACATCCATCCTGGCGCATTTCGGGAGGGCAAGAAGGAGGATGGATTCAAGCGCTCTGCAAAGATGCTGGACGCAGTGCTTGAAACTCGGCCTACGCTTTCTATTGCGATAGAGAACACAGCTGGCGCCGGCACGATACTGGGATCTACATTTGAAGAACTTGATGCAATTATCTCCGCTTCGCGTTTCAGTGAGCGACTAGGAATAACTATCGACACAGCGCATCTCTATGGCGCTGGCTATGATGTTAAAAATGATATTTCCTCCATACTCGCCTCATTTTTCTCTCGTTTTGGAAAGGAGAAACTCTACGGAATGCATCTCAATGATTCAAAAGCCTCGCTTTCTTCCCATAAGGACAGGCACGAAAGTATCGGAAAAGGTCTGATAGGCAAAGACGCCTTCCTTGAGATCGTCAAAATGAAGGAAGTCCAAGACATTCCGCTTATTCTCGAAACCCCTGATGAAACGGCATGGAGCGAGGAAATACGCCTTCTGCTTGGCTAGATTTCCTTCAGTAGCATCCCTCCTGCAATCCTTGCACCTCGAATGAAGGCATTCATACCCGCTTCTTCCTCTGTCGCTCCGCCATCCGCAACAATAATCTCCTGCGTAGAGATAGGTTCGTTGAGTTCTTTGTCGATGATCAAAGAGCTGCCCTCAACGCGTGCATAATAGCCATCGAACGCTACACGATAATCACTGAGCGCAAGGTAAACAATGATGAAATAGCGCACCGAAGGATAATCAGACATCAGGGAGCGGATCATCATCTCCTCGTTCTCGCCGCTTGCAGCAACAATTTCGTAATTTACAGTAGCAGAGCTAAGCTGGGCGGCGAATGCAGAGAGCGTTTCCTCCTCAAAGACGATATTTCCATCCAAATCATGAGATGCGATTGCTATGATTGTAGAGGATGCTGGATAGATATCATCGATGCTATAGCTTATAGTGATGCTGTTCTCGTGAAGAAGCGCCTTGAATCCATCAAGAAATCCCGGAGTCGCTTTTCTATCGATTTCCGCTATGATATTCGATGGGACATGGACAGAGAAGGTAATCGTACCATTTCTCACCATATATGGATTTGTCACAACGAAGCTTGCAATGCCCCTGTTTCCGCTTTTGCAGAGACTCGTATCCTCGACGATCTCGCCATTATTATTGATCATGGCGTATGTTGCCTCAAGTTCTCCATTCACGACAGATGGAGGGAATAAGCCGCGCTGTCGTACAAGCTTTACCGAAGCAATAGCGCCCGATGGCGGATTTCTTTGTTCAAAATGGATATTCCCAAGGTATTCCATTGCCTTATTCAGCAGCTCGGAGGGGGCATAGCTGCCGCCATCAAGTGAAAGTGAGAGCGCAGAGAGGGCATCGGAGAGCGCTGCGGTATCTTCATTCGCCCTGTAATGAGCTGAGGCTGATCTCAGGTACTCTGCAATCGCCTCATTGATTTCCATATTCAGCTCGATAGTTGCACTCTGTTCTGCATAGAATGACGATGATGGCGTTACAGAGAGCACATAGCAGTGGTACTCTCCATCGCCATAGGTTGTATAGCTTGAGTTTATATATGTTCCAAGTGCTTCGATCGTTTCTGTACTATAGAACTCACGATAATACATAGAAACAAGATCGCGACCGAGGGCTATTCCCATCTCTTCAAGCGCATTAAGAATAGCTGCGGCTCTGGCATCATGCTCGTTTTCTGCGCTTCCGCTTCCGACAAAGGCAACAGAGCCGGCGATTGAAGGTGGATCATAAATCCATGAAGGCCCATCAACAGGCATGAAAGTCGAAGAACAGGATGAGAGTATAAAGGCTAGGCATAAGCCAAGAACAAGTTTCTTCAGAACCTGCCTCCTCCTCCAAGCGTCACCATATGATGGCCTTGAAGATACGTATACCCTAAGCGCCAGTAGAAGAAAGGAAGCGGAGAGTGCTCATAATAGATAGAGTATCTTCCATTCCAAGCAAATCCCTCAGGCCCCATTCCCAAAAGGACTGAGACATCCGCTCCGATTCTCCCCTCTTCGATAAGTGTAAATGAAATGTGAGGGAACATCCTCCAGAAGTCGAGGCTTGCACCGATTCCCAGACCGCCATAGTAATATGATTCGCTATTGCTTAGCATGTATGTAAACGACAAGAGCGGATAGAAAGGATAGATCAGATCCGATCGCGAAACGGAGGCTGTTATCTCAAAGGTCGGGGAGGAGAAATCAAAACCCATAGAAGCAACAATATTTGCATTCCATTCACCTGCACTTTCAAGCGAAAGCCCCGGAACTATCTGCGAAAGATAGAGAGGTTCCAAAAGCATAGCGCCATCATAACGCTCGGCAACCTCGAAAAGCCCTCTCAAACGGCCGCTGTTATCAACAGCTTTCAGTCTGGTGCCTCTTCTGTAATAATTATCTGAAAGAAAGGAGTATGTGCCATTATAGATATAATCGAGACGAGGAGGCTCTTCCATCAGCACATCAAGATAGAAGAGTATATTCATAACCTCAGTTGCGATTGCTTCCTCGATGCCTTCCCTTCCCCGCCCCACAGCATTTATATATAGCGTCTCGCCGCCAGATGAGGCGGTAAAGGAGGCAAGGATGCGGTTATCGAACACTTCATCGTCCTCGCTGTAATCAGAGATCTCGATATCTAGATCTCCCCTGCCTTCCGTCCATTTATCAACGTTCTCAGCTATCACAGAGGCAATGCTCTCGGGAACGCTATCGTCAAAGACAACAGTGCTGGCAGAGAGCGGAAGCGCAAAAAGGAGAAGAAGCAAAAGCGCTCTGACTTTCATTCATCCCCCTCCATCAAAAGATATACAAGCGATGCCGATTTAGCCATTGCACCGACCGCAATCCACTCTGTTCGAGAGTGAAGATGATGGCCGCCTGTAAAGATATTAGGGCTTGCAATGCCCTTTTCAGCAAGCCTTGCGCCATCGGTGCCGCCTCTTATCGCCTTTTTCGTAAGTTTTATACCAAGCTTCTCAGCACACTTCCAGATTCGTTCCATAGACTCCGGATTGCTGTCATTTGCCTCCTTCATATTCCTGTATTGGATACGTTGATTTATAGAAACACGTACAGAATAGAGCTTTCCTACGCTTTCCGCTGCGCTCTTTACCCCATCGATCCTTCGGAGAAGGTTATCGTAATCAAAGTCCCGGAGGAAAATCTCAAGACGGGCGTGTTCCATAGTCCCATGTATTTCCTCTACTGCATAGTAGCCATAGCGACCGTCTGTTGATTCAGGGCTTTCGGAGGAAGGAAGGAGCGTCGCGATCCTTGCTGCGGCAACGCCTGCATTGTGTATGCGCCCTCGGCCAGAGCCAAGATGTGCGGCATCGCCATCAATGGTTACTGTCACGCTTGCTGCATTGAAGCACTCATCCTCGATCTCCCCTTCGCTCTCGCCATCGATTGTATAGCAGACAGAAGCTTTCATCCTCTCAAACGGAAAAACATCGATACCGCATCCAATCTCCTCATCGGGGGTGAAGTATACCTCGATCCGAGGATGTTTCCTTCCATCTTCTATTATCTTCTCAAGCGCTGTGATGATGATCGCAATACCGGCTTTATCATCAGAACCGAGAAGCGTTGTTCCATCGGAGGTTATTATCTCATCTCCGATATAATCCTTTAATTCCTCATCAGAGAGCGTAATTCCCTCAAGTTCTATCGGAGAGCCATCGTAAGCGCGATGTATCCTTGCCTTAACGCCATTTCCCGGCACGGCATTTGCTGTATCGACATGGGCCATAAAAGCAACGGGAGTGCCCGGAGCCGTAGCCTCAAGGACTCCCATAAGAACCTTTTCCTCGCCGTAATACGTTTCCAGTCCAAGCGCTTCAAGTTCCTCTTTAAGCGCTAGAAGCAGAACCTCCTGACCTTTAGTCGAAGGTCTCAAGCCGGTTGTGCTGTCCGACATCGTATCGAATGCTGTATAGCGGATGAATCTATCACGCAGTATATCTTTTGAAATCATAACGTGAATGATTATCGCACACAAAAGTACTTGTTTCTATCAGGCATTCCAGTTGAACTCAAGCATTGTTTTAACCTCATCGGTAACATTGAAGATTGCAAAGACTCCAAGGATGAGAGCAATAAGGATTGGTGAACGATTAAGGGATGTACCGAGATTTATCATCGCAGCGGCTATCGCCCAAGAAGCAGAAGGGATTGAGACAACATCTTCAAGCCACTGTTCGAAGGATTCTCCGACATCCATGTCGAGCTTATAGCATTCAACGATAGCAAGGATTGTCGTTGCAAGGATGCCTGCGGCAATCGCAACGGCAGAGGCGGCCGAGACCTTACCCCAGAACATCATATTAGGAACAAAGGCATAGACAATAGCAGCAGTCAAAAGCACTGCGGTTTTTATCACCAATTCCTTGAGCACTTGATAGAACTCCTCTTGCTGCGAAGGAGAAAGCGCTCTCGATGTTGAATCGAATGCCTGAATCAGTCTTGATTCATACTCATCAAGGGAGGCGCGGACTTTATCAAGTTCTTCCTTCGGCGCAAGCGTTGAGGCCGCCTCCAATACATCATCAACGGATTTGTAGTTATTCGTCTCAATGCAGAACGCTAAATATTCCTCGCCGTTTTCTGCTTCGATTGCACGTGATGCAATCTCATAGCCAGTAAGATTCTCAATATCCTCGCCCTCTGGGATTTCATCGCTCAGCGCTTCTCGGACAAGTACGATGTTCTCATCTATGAGTCTTCCTGCCGTCGATACAAGCGCGCTTGGGTTTATGTCCCCAGGGCCGGTAGTCGGCATCGAGCATGATACGGCAAGAATCAGAGCAGCCAATAGCAGCGCCACTCCCCTGTTGAATAATTCCAATGATTTCATATGTCCTCCTCATTTAGAATGCGCAGCCAGCGATCAGGGAAACCCTGAGCATCGAATACTGGGGTATTGCTTCACGAATATCGTCCAACCGTCCTTCCTCCGAAGAAAAGACGTCGGTGATTGTTATCCGCGGTTCAATGAAGAAGTAGGGAAATTCAAACGTCCATCCAATCATCGCCTCGGAAAAGAGGATAAGTGGATCGGAAGGTGCTTCAAGGCCCCAGGCATATCCGACTCTCAAGAGCGATACCCCTGCGTAAAAGCCAAGGCTATCGAACGGATAAACCGATACGATAAGCCCTGTCTCCGCAAAATCAAGTTCATAGCTTTTCGAATGAGAGAATCTTACGGGCAGTGTTACACGGATCTCATCATATCTATACGATACCTCTGCATCGACTCTTATTGAGGGATAGAAGAAGGAATCGATGCTTCTGAGATCAATGCCGACTTGCCACTTTGATGCATATATGGAGGATAGTGAAAGAATCGCAATCGATAAAGCAATGAACCATTTCATGACTCAAGGCTACTCGACTGCGAGGAAGGAAAGAAGAGGCAAGGTAGGACGTCAAAAGCGTCCGTTTTCGGTCATTCTTCTGGCCAAGCCAAAGCGTTTCTAAAGGCTTTCTCCTTTTTCTGTATGGAAGAAGATGCAATCTTGACCTCTGCATTTGCGCCTGCAAGCGAGAGTACGATGCCAGCATGCCTGTCATCCACACGTTTTATCGTATAGCCTTCAAGCTCCTGTGAAAAGCACGACCAGATAGGCTTTATGCCGCCCTTCCAGCTCTTTCTTGAATAGAAGACAATCTCATTTGCCGTGACAGTCATCGCGCCGGGCGTTATTGCTGTGCCATCCTTTGATACAAGAGAGCAGCGTATGGAGAAGAAATCCTTCTCCCCTCTTCCTTTTTCGAGCATCTTCCGTGTTACAAGCGAACTGGTGATGTAGTAGAGAACGAGCAGAAGAAAGATCGGAGCCATCAGCGGCCACACAATCATCGACCGGAATGCCATAAGCGCGACAAAAACTCCGAAGAGGATGAGTATCAAGAGGAGAATCAGCTTTGTCATCCGAGAAAGACCTCCTCGATCTCTTTTCTGTTCTCAGCATTCCTTACCCTATGCCTTGCCTCATCTGTAGAGATTGCAGAGACAAGGTGAGACAGCAGCTCAAGGCTGACGGATGTGCCCTCCATCGGCAAAAGCAAGAGGATGATTATCGAGATAGAATCACCGCCATAAGCTATAGGCTCAGAAAGCACGCCTATAGATACAATTGGCGTCTTTATGCCATCAAGTTTTGCATGGGGAACAAGAACGCCGCCTCCGATGGCTGTGGCTCCCAGTTCTTCCCTTTTCTTAATCAGCGAAAGTGCATCTGCTCTTTTTTCAACCCCGCTTTCCTCTATCAGACGCGAGACTGCAAGGAAAATATCTTTAGCGTGCATTTTCTGCACTACGCTGAAATTGATCGAATCGTTCATGCGGCGATTCTATCGTAATAAGGGAAATTTGTCAGCGAACTTTGGATTTTTGCTAGACGCAGAGCGTATAGACAGTGAAGGAGAAGCAAATGAAAAAAGCTTTCTTATTATTGATTGCAATAATACTGTCAATTGTAGTCCTTGCCTCCTGCGCGGAGAGCAAAAGTCATGGATCGCTTAGAATAATATTGGAAACCGATCCCCGATCAATCGTTCCAGAGAATTTCTCTCTCGATGTTGCAAAATACCACATCACAGGGCAAGGGCCATCAGGGGCAGAAATTAACCTTACGACCAATAACACATCTACCACTGTTGACGGACTTATTTTCGGAGACTGGCTGATTGAAGTTACGGGATTGAACGGAAATGGAGATGAGCTTGTTTATGGAAGCAATTCTGTACGCATTACCGGCAGAACAACGAATGTGACAGTCTCGCTTGACCAGCTTATCGGAAGCGGCGATATCACATTGAATCTCAGCTGGAATACAGATGCACTTACAGCAGAGCCTACTATAAGCGTATCTCTTGAACCCGCATATGGAGAAGATGCTGTAAAGCAGCTTGAACAAGTCTCGTTCAATGCAACCGAGGGAAAGGCAATCTATAAAGGTGAGGATTACCCTTCCGGTTCATACCTTCTTTCTGCAAAGTTATATGACAATGGAAACCTTATTGCCGGCTTTACGGAGGCTGTCCGCGTTGCAGGAGATCAGGAATCCGTTGGGGATATCGAATTTGATCTTAATAAAGGCCCTACGGAGGATCCATCGTTCGAGATTGAAAACACAACAGGCGTTCCTGTGACACTGACAATCGAAGGTCTTGCAGATACTGTAACAGCAGATAATCTACGCCAAGTCACACTCGTCTCCGATTCCGATGATATCGATTCCTTTCGTATCTCTTGGCACCTCAATGGTGAGAAAATCGGAGAGGGACAGACGTTAGAGTTCTACCCTTCTGTGGGGATTCACCGTCTTGACGCTGTTGCCTCTACGTCCAGAACCGGCTCTATGGGTTCTGCTACATTTAACTTCGAGGCGATCGAAAACTCTGATATCGGAGAACCGAATCAGGGAAACGTCATCTATGAAGCAAATAGCGGCATAAAGATGGGAATGAATATGGTCGTTGAATTTCTGCCGAATGGTGAGGTGATAATAGCCTCGAATGAGGACAGAGTGCTCCAGATCTGTTCCATTTCCCGTAGCTCGCTGAAGCTTGAGAAAACATTCGAATATGATGACCTCGATATCTCCGAAGAACAGACGATTTCGGCAATCGCTGCTGGCGAGAAGCAAACAAATGAGCATCTGCTGTTTGTCCTCTTCGAAGGGCCGCTGAATGCCGCAGTCTATAGGCATTCGGCATTAGATGATTCGCTGACACGAACAGTAAGCGGAATGACCAGCGAAACGATCGGGAAGGAAGAGAAAACACCTAAGCACGGACTATTTGCAGGAATCAATGTCGATAAGAACATCGGAATAGCCATACTTGGAGATGAATCGAACAAGGTAGCAGCTGCATTCCTCTTCCCACTTGATGCAACCACTACGGCGGCTTTCAGCAATGCAACTGTCAGGAGCTTCGGATATGCATACAATGATGGAGTACCCAAATACTTTGCATACGATGACGATATCTTCCTGACAAGCGATATAAGCTATGTCTGCGGCTATGCGCATTATTCAACGGCATATGATCTCTCGATATCATTGGCAGAGAATCATGTTACGAATATCTCAGGCATAGCAATCCTTGCAGTGGATAGGTATCTTCTTACAACTGATAATATGATTATCTACGATGAATATACATACACAGACATTTCAAGCGAACCTATGGACTTCATCGCATCAGGAGTAACTGTCTCTGCTGATAAGCGCTATGTCTACATGATTGACACAACGAACAATTTACTTCGTTCATATAATGTCAAAAATGACAAGACAGCTATCGAAGAGATTTCATCAATGCCGCTCAAAGTACAGAACATGGATTCACTTCGGATCGCTGATTCCGGCCAGTCCATCCTTATGTTCGATAGCGGAAAGTGCGATTCAATAACAGTGCTAAGCGTAAATAGATAATATCCAATGGGGCTGTTGTATCATTCTGATTAGCAACAGCCTCAGATAATGAATTTGATCGGACTATCTTGAAAGAAAGCGTGAAG
>CAZURL010000010.1:10163-27291 GCA_964623005.1 uncultured Spirochaetaceae bacterium | reverse complement strand
TTTTTGAGGGAATTTTTGTATTTTTATTTGCTTTCTTGCGTCCTCTGTGAGAGAATTAATACATCGGAAGGCTGATTGATCTAGCAGATTCCGAATCTCTCATGAAGCGAAAATGGGAACAAGGAGGTTGCCGCTGTATCGCCAGCGGTTTTTTCGTCTCGATATCTCCTTGTTTTTGTAACTTTTCCTTTGCTGCATTGTTAAACCAGTAAGAATGGCTAGAGGATTTTGCTTTACACTCGCTGTTTTTGTGGTTATGCTTCTCACCTCCTGTGTTACAGGAGGTAATGTTTATAATGCAGAACCCGATTCAAGCGCACGTTTAACAAATGCGCCGATAGAAGACAGAGCAATTCCTCCACGCACCGTTGAGCGCCCGATTGATGAAGTGCTCGGTGCACCAGTTGTTCCGCAAGAAGAAGTGACAGCCTCGGTAATTGAGGAAGAGCCAATTGAAAGCATAGAGGAAGAAACCGTAGCCGCTGATATGGAGGAAATGGCGGCTGATGATGTCATTGGGGATGAGTCCGCAACAGTGGAAGAAGAAACTATCGTAGAGGAAATAGAGGAGATAGAGGAAGTAGAGGAAGCGATAGTCCCTGTTGCGGATATAGTCTCCGAAGAAGAGGAAGTGGTTATCGAGGAGGAAGAGGCTGTTGTAGAGGATCTGCCGGAAGAAGCCGTTGCAGAAGAGGAGCTGTCTTTTCCAACCGAGGTTACATATGAACCTATCCGCTACAAAATAGATGGTTGGATGATGGCGCTTCTTATTGTTTCTATTGTTACCATAGTCTTTTATACAATTGCGACTGCTATCAGAAGTGGTGCAAAGAGACCTATTCCACGTATCTTATCGGTACTGCTTTCGATTATTTTTGTCGCAGTGCCATGGGTATGCACGGCATTGATTGCTGGAAATTCCTACTTCTGGATACTTTATCTTGTACTTTTGATTACTTACTTTATTTTCCGCTCAGGAAATCAGAGACATCATCCATTTTCTCGATAAACGAAAGCCTTGATAACAATCTTGTATGGTAGAAAAATTCATCAAGAGCAAGGATTGAACCACCTTCTCTGGAGGCTTTATCACCGCTTTGTGCGTTAATCAAAGTTACATTGCTTCTTGATGGAGGAAGCATTGAAGTCACAAGTGACTGAAGGTATGAGAATGCATTCTCGGGCATTGCTGACATATCTCCCGTGATGACTACAGTCTTTGCGCTAAGCGCCTGAACTGCCAAGGATATAGCAACAGCCATCGGGGTGAGGGCTTCCTTCACAACTCTCAATCCCCAGACTTCTGTCAATAGTGAACGATAACTATCAGTATTAGCTTTAGAAAGAAGAACGGTACCGGATGCAACTGCATCTATACAACCCTGAGCGCCGCATGCACAGCTTCCTTCTTCCTGAACTTTAAGGTGTGGAAATTCCGGAAGCGGCATGAGTCCATCGTGGAAGAAAGCGGCTTCAATTGAATCCGACCAGGAGATGAAGAGCACATCCTGACAATCTTCGATATTCATAAGCTCGCTCACTGCTTCCGCCTCGGCCCTTGACGCTCTGATCTGAGGAAGCGTGATGCTATCGATAAGATTTTCATCACAGTTTACGAGAGAGAGCACAGTCATCGGACTGTCATTGCCTTTCATCTTCTCAAGCGTTCTTCCAAGTATGTCCTTTATCTCTTCATTTCTTGGAAGACGTTCGAATCTGATTACCCTTCCAAGTGCATCGGAAACGGAGACTGACACGGATTTCCTTCGCATCTCAACTGTAAGCGCTCTTGCAGCATTTGGCCTTATGGCAACAATCGTTGCAGGACGTCCAAGGCCGCTTCCGCTCTTGCCTTTCTCTTCCAGAAGTCCTTCGCTGACCATTGCGTCTATGATTTCGCCGATTGAAACTTTGTTTATACCAAGCTGTCTGGAAAGTTCAGCTTTTGACATCGCTTCCTTTCTCAGTGCAGAGAGCACTTTCAGCCTGTTGATCTTCCGAGCGTTGTCGGGTCTAGAGAAATCCATGGAATCGATTTTAACATCAAAAACAGATGCATTGATAGAGATTCATAAGCAATCTATACAATATAGGCTATCAACAGTTTTTGCTCCTTTTTCTCTTAAAAGTTCAGTTGCCGATTTTCCTTGCCGTTTGTATGTTGATATGAGGAGAGGAAAGATGTCATCCAATAAAAAATTCAAGACAGAGGTAGCTGATTTACTGCACCTCATAATACACTCGCTTTATTCTAATAAGGAGATTTTTCTCCGAGAGCTTATCTCCAATGCATCGGATGCAATCGATAAGCTCAGATATCTCACGCTCACAGATGAGAACCTTAAAGGTTTTTCATTCGATCCTGCTATCGATATTTCATTCACAGAAGGTACGGAGCGTACCCTCACTATCTCCGATAACGGTATCGGGATGGACGAGGAGGATCTGAATAACAATCTTGGAACGATTGCAAGTTCAGGCACGAGGAAGTTCCTTGCTTCGCTTTCGGATGAACAGAAGAAGGATTCAAACCTGATAGGGCAGTTCGGAGTGGGATTCTACTCTGCATTCATGGTTGCAAAGCGCATTTCGGTAGTAAGCCGTAAGGCAGGTTCTGATAAAGCCTACAAGTGGGAGAGCAATGGAGAGAGCACATACTCTATAGAGGAAGCCGAGCGTTCCGGACAGGGGACTACAATCACGCTTTACCTCAATGAAGAGGGCGAGCAGTTTGCAAATCGCTGGACTCTCGATAACCTCATAAAAAAATATTCAGATAACATTGCATATCCTATCTATCTCTCATATGACCAGACTCATTATGACAATGAAAAGAAGGATGAGAACGGTGAAGCTGTAAAGACCGTTGAGCATAAGAGAGAGCAGGTTAACAGTGCCTCTGCGCTTTGGAAAAGGAGCAAGAGCAGCATTAAGGATGAAGAATATAAGGAATTTTATAAGAATACGTTCTATGATTCTGAGGAGCCTATGTTCTATATCCACACGCAGGCAGAGGGAGCAACAGAGTACACAACACTCTTCTATATCCCTTCTAAAGCTCCTTTCGATATGTACTATGCAGATTATCGTCCAGGCGTAAAGCTCTATGTAAAGCGTGTTTATATCACGGATGATGATAAGGATCTGCTTCCGTCTTATCTTAGATTTGTACGCGGTATCATAGACAGCGAGGATCTTCCGCTGAATGTCTCTAGGGAAATCTTACAGGAGAATAGAGTGATGATGTCCATCCGCAATGCTTCTGTTAAGAAACTCCTTGGTGAGTTCAAGAAGATTTCGGAGAACAATCCAGAGCTGTATTCGAAGTTCATTGCTGAGTATGGACGACCAATAAAGGAAGGTCTGTACTCTGATTATGCAAACCACGATACGCTTGTCGAGCTTGTCAGATACAAGTCAAGCGAGAGTGATGGCTATGTCTCGCTCAAGGAATATAAGGAGCGGATGAAGGAAGGGCAGAAAGCCATCTATTACATCACGGGAGCAAAGGAGAGCATCCTCAAGACATCACCGCTTGTCGCTGCATATAAGGCGAAGGGCTACGAAGTTCTGATCATGGGTGATGATATCGATGAGATCGTGGTCAATACAATCGGAACATATGGAGATGTCCCACTCAAGGCGATAAACAAGGAAGAGGCCTTGGATGATCTCAAGAGTGAAGAAGATAAAGCAAAGGAAGAGGATAAGAAGGGCATAGCAGAGAAGATAAAGAACGCGCTTGGCGATAAGGTCAAGGATGTAAAGATCTCTACGCGCCTTACCTCTGCGCCTGCGGCTGTCGTACTCAGCAATGATGATGTTTCGATTCAGATGCAGAGAATGATGAGGCAGCTTGGACAGAATGATATGCCTGAAATCACACCGCTTCTGGAAATCAATCCGGATTCGCCTGTGATAAAGAAGATTGAAGAATCGAACGATGAAGAGTTCATCAAGTCGCTTTCTATTGTTATTCTCGATCAGGCGCTTATCGCAGAAGGTGTCATGCCTTCCGATTCCACTGATTTCGTGAAGAATCTTACGAATATTCTTTCAGTCTGAAAGGAATAATGATATTGTCATAGGGATGGCAGCGCCATCCCATTCTTTTTTCTGGAGGATTTCATGTTCATATTGGAATCAACGATAGCAGCTGCTGAAGAGATTCAGGAGATCAAGGGTATTGTCGGTGCTCTTGCTGACATGCTTTTATTGCCTGACGTCCTGATAAAGATCATATTGACTGCAATCATTATAATCTTAGCAAAAGTTTTCTCTCTTCTTGCTACGCGTTTTTTCCGGAATCTTTCAGAACGTAAACCTAATTTCACCGCGCTTATGGCTACAATGCTTGGACGCATATGTTCCGTTGTCATATGGATAGTAGCAGTGCTATTCGGCCTTGCGACGTGGGGGATTGATCTAGGGCCGGTAATCGCAGGTCTTGGCGTTACAGGTATCGTGCTTGGCTTTGCGCTTCAGGAGTCCATCAGCTCGCTTTTCAGCGGCTTCATGATCGCTATAAACGATCCCTTCCGCGTCGGGGATTGGATTGAAATCGGACAAGACGGCGTGGCAGGGATTGTCAAATCAATGGATCTCTTATGCGTGACACTGGCAACAGCAGATAACAAGAAATATACAGTGAGCAATAAATACGTATGGGGCAATACCATCCTCAATGCATCTTATACAGAGCGGCGCCGTATCGATATAATCGTCCAGATCGGTTATGACATGGATACAGATAAGGCGAAAAAGGTTTTGCGAAGTCTCGTAGAATCATATCCTGAGGTACTTAAAGATCCTGTTCCTGTTGTTGAAGTTGGTGCATTCGGAGATTCAAGCATAAATATCTACGTCCGCCCTTGGGTAAAACCCTCTGATTACTGGATGATTTATTGGCGGTTCAATGGCGACGTGCTTAAAGTCCTCAGGGAAAATGGGCTTAACAAGCCTTATAACAGACTGGTCGTACAGTTGAATAACGAAGAGAAATAAAAGCTGTGTTAATTCTTATCGAGGCCTATCAGGAAGATCTCGAATGAATCATCTCTGGAGGCCTTAGGCTTGAATGCCTTAGCTTTCTTGAATAGCATTCTCATCTTCTTGAGTATTTCCTGCTCACCGCCGCCTTGGAAGATTTTGATAACAAGATTTCCGTGCGTCTTTAGCTGTTCCTCTGCAAGCAGTACCATCTGTTCTGCCAAGTACTCAGAACGTGTTGTATCCACGATTCTGTTTCCCGTTGTCATCGGTGCCGCGTCAGATATCATCGCATCATATGGCCCTAGCTCAACGAGCTTTGCTCTTATCTCTTTTGAAAAGGCGTCGCCTGTTATCTCTGTGACCGTGGGTGGAATAGGATCGAGCGATAATGGATTGAGATCGCATGAAACAATCCGGCCTTTGCCCTTTAGAAGCTCTCTATGCGTATAGAGCGTCCATGAGCCAGGCGCGGCTCCGACGTCAAGAACGCTATCGCCGGGTTTTATCAAGCGATGCGTATTGTTTATCTCTTCGAGTTTGTACACCGATCTGGCCGGGTAGCCTTCGCTATGCGCTTTCTTTGTGAAGAAGTCTGCTTTATCTCTTCTTGAAACTGCCATAGTGCTAGTCTATTTCATTTGTTCTTGGATAAAAAGACGCCGGACGGATGAAAAATGGGGTGGGAGAGTCCGTCCGGCGAATGTTTTCCACACAAAAGAGGTGAAAACTGTTGCTCTTTCCAAATATCTACATAGCCTGTGCCAAAATCGAGAGCAATCATGATATCTATACTTTACTTCAGAAAAAAAACAAAGACAGCTGAGCGGCTGTCTTTGAATACACTAAAAAGGAGGTTTGTTGAAAACAACTGTTTGCTCTACTAATCCTATGCAGAAAGCGTGCCAACTCGTATTTTGTATGCTTCAAAGCGGAAAATTATACAAAAGTTACTGAATTTAGTGTGAAAAAATGTAACAGTGTGAAAAATCGTCATGTTGACCCTATCGATATTGGTTGGTACCTTCTTGCCATGCGAAATAGTATAATCAATAGGCAATTCAGATATACCTTCGTAAATGCAGCCTCTGCGCTTGCGATTATCAATATCGTTATATATGGAATCGTAGCATTCCTCTTTCCGCGTCTTCTCTATATGTTCTCCCTGATTCCATCGATGATTCTATATCGTCACTGGTACTGGCAGTTTGTCACATATATGTTCATGCATGGCGGCATATGGCATTTGCTGAGCAATATGCTTGCGCTCTTTATCTTCGGTGTGCCTGTAGAGCGGAAGATCGGTTCGAAGGAATTTGTGCTCTTCTACTTTCTGGTCGGAACGCTTACCGGTATCGCAAGTTATTTGTTTTATTATTTAACCGGTCACAATGTTGTCTTATTAGGGGCGTCGGGCGTTATATACGGCGTCATGCTTCTTTTCTCGGTCTTCTATCCAAATTCCGTTGTGTTTATCTTCGGCGTTCTCCCGATAAGAGCGCCTATGCTTGTATTGCTTTACTTCCTTTTTGCATTTTTCGGTTCTTTACTCTCTTTTGGGTCTATTGCCCATTCTGCGCATCTGTTTGGTCTTGTATTTGCATTTCTATATGTGTTGATCCGCATGAGAATAAAGCCTTGGAAGGCCTGGGGACTATAATCCCCAGCTTCTTCGTTTCTCCGTATATCCCTTTTTTATGACGTTGTAGATCATATCGAGTTTTTTTCCATGATGGATGAACGCGCTCTTCATCGCATTGATTGTCATTTTCTCTATCTCGTCAAGCGTAAGATTATAATGATCGGCTGCGATCTTTATTTCCTTCGATAACGTCGTGCCGCTCATCAGCCTGTTGTCTGTGCAGAGAAATACGCGGAAGCGGCTTCGGAAGAAGAGCGGGAAAGGATGGGCGTCGTAGCTTTCTGTCGCACCTGTTCCGACATTCGATGTAAGGCACATCTCAAGCGGTATGCGCTTGTCGAGTACAAAGGAGGCAAGGGATCCCATCTTCACTATCTTCCCATCTTCGATGCTCATGTCGTCAAGAAGTCTTGTTCCATGCCCGATTCTATGCGCTCCGCATATCTGGATGGCCTGCCAGATAGATTCCGTTCCAAACGCTTCTCCTGCATGTATCGTGATATTGAAGTTCTTCCGCCTGATATACTCAAAAGCCTTGAGGTGCTTCTTCGGTGGATTGCCAGATTCATCTCCGGCAAGATCGAAGCCGACGACACCGCGCTCTGCATAGGCTGTGGCAAGCTCTGCAACGCTTAAGGATATTTCTTCGCTTTCATGTCTCATTGCGCAGAGTATGAGTCCAAACTCAACGCCGCTTTCCTTCTTTCCTTCTTGAAGACCATCAAGGACAGAGCGTACGACTTCATCCATCGTCAGTCCTTTCTTTGTATGAAGGGAAGGCGCGAACCTGATCTCTGCGTAGACAACGCCATCATCTCGAAGGTCTTCGATCTCTTCTTTTGCTATGCGTTTCAGCGACGCTTTATCCTGCATGATAGAGGTTGTTATCGAGAAGCTTTCAAGATAGAGCGCAAGCGATTTTCTATCCGAGCCGGCTCTGAACCATGCGGCAAGCTCATCTTCGTTATATGTAGGCAGTTCTATGTCTCTTTCTTTTGCTAGTTCGATGATCGTTGATGGTCTTACAGAGCCATCTAGATGTTCATGCAGCTCTACCTTTGGCAACTCTCTTATCTGTTCGTAGGTAACCATGTATAAATTTTGCATACTCTTGTAAAAGTTAGCAAGATGGACAGATAACGACAATATTGCACAGTTTGTTTAAGAAACTATAGTCTAACTTTTTAGGACATTTGTATTTAAATGCTATAAAATTGTAAAATTACAGATTTAGCGCTTTACATTCCTCATATTTCGGGACAATATCTGAGATGGAGGAAATCATGGCAAAGACAGCTGATTCCATTAATAAGAAGCTTCTTGCGGCTGCTATCAGCGCAACGAAGGCAAGGGATATCAAGGAACTTATCGATAAGGGTGCTGATATCAACACACATAATGAGTGGGGACTTACTCCTGTAATGCTTGCAGCACAGTACAACCATTCGGTTGCTGTCCTCAATGCGCTTATCGCTAGTGGTGCTGACATTCATGAGGCAGAGCCAAAGTACAGGTCGAATGCCCTTCATCTCGCGGCAAACAGCTCTAAGAATCCAAAGATAATCGAGGCTCTTCTTGCAGCTGGCGCTAATATCGATGCAAGGAACTATCTTGGTGAGACTGCGCTTATCATGGCTGTGAACAGCAATGACGAGACAAAGATTTCTACGCAGCTTATCAAGAGCGGTGCAGACATCAATGCCCGTGATTATCAGGGACATTCTGTTCTTGACTATGCAAAGGCTGCAAAGAGAACTTACATCGTAAATCTTCTCAAGGAGAAGGGCGCAATCTGATTTGCTCTTGTTCCTGTAAAAAATGCCCTCTTTGGCTATCCAGAGAGGGCTTTTCCGTAACAAGACGTTGAGATGAATCCTGATTTACCGTCAGCAATATCAAATGCGCGGTAAAGGAATAGGGTAAAATCAGCCAAGCTCTTTAGCGACAATCTTGCTATCAAGCTCAGCTTGCTCTTTTGCAATCTCCCTCTTTATCTCGTCTGCTATATCTTCAAGAAGATAGGATGTTGTCTCGCCATTCTTCCTGATCTTAACTTCGACCTTACCTTCTTTGAGGCTTCTGTTTCCGATTGTTATTCTCAAAGGAAGTCCGATGAGATCTGCATCTGCAAACTTAACGCCTGCCGTCTCCTTTCTATCATCGTAAAGCACTTCGATTCCGGCTTTCTGAAGGTCTTCATAGATCTTGTCTCCGATTTCGCTGTCTTTCACGAGCGATACAAGATGCACCTGATAAGGAGCAACGCTTACAGGAAGCTTTAGTCCGCTTTCATCGTTGTACTCTTCTGCAAGACAGGCAAGAAGTCTTCCGACTCCGATTCCATAGGATCCCATTACAACAGGAATCTGCTTTCCATTCTCATCCTGATACGTGCAGTTCATGGCCTCTGAGTAACGTGTTCCAAGCTGGAAGATATTTCCGATCTCTACGCCCTTTGACGCCGTGAGTGGCTTTCCGCATGTTGGGCACTTGAAGCCATCGCGTGCTGATGCGATATCTGCAACGATACCCTCATAGTCTCGGCCATAGTTCGTATTGAGTAGGTGGTAGCCTTCCTCGTTTGCACCAGCAACAAGGTTGTTGGATTTTGCAACGGAGTCATCGACAACGCAGATGAAGTCACCCTTTGCTCCAATTGGGGAAGCGAAGCCTGGAACCATGCCGCATGCAGCAATCTCCTCTTCATGCGCAGGACGCAGCGCATTTGCTCTTATTGTATTGGAGAGCTTTGATTCCTCGACTTCGAGATCGCCGCGGATGACAGCAACGATGAGTTTATCTTTCTCTTCTCCATTTGTGTCATCGATAAATGAACCAATCATGAATACGCACTTTGCGGTCTTTGCAGGCTCGATTCCAAGGAACTCTGCAAGCGCCTCGATTGTCTTCATCTCTGGCGTTGCTTTCTTCTCGATCGGCTGCATTTCCTCTTCATGGTAATCCTTCTTGAACTTTGCAATCTGCCTGTTAGCTGTGTAACCGCATTCCGGACAGTAGATAATCGTATCTTCGCCTATGGGTGAGAGGTACATATATTCATGGGATACCTTTCCTCCCATCATGCCTGAGTCAGCACCGACTGCAATTGCTGGAAGTCCACAGCGTGAGAAGATACGGAAATATGCCTTATAGTGGTCACGATAGACTTTGTCGAGTCCTTCGAAATCTTTATCGAAGGAGTAGGAGTCTACCATCGTGAACTCTCTTACCCTGATAAGTCCTGCGCGCGGTCTTGGATCATCTCTCCACTTTGTCTGGATCTGATAGACAAGAAGTGGAAGACGCTTATATGAATCGATCTCGCCTCTTGCGATATCTGTAACAGCCTCTTCATGCGTCATTGCAAGAACCATATCCCTGTTGTTCCTGTCCGTGAAGCGGCCCATTTCTTTATCGATAGAGTAATACCGTCCAGTCTCTTTCCAGATGTCTGCGGGATTCACTACTGGCATCTCCATCTCTTCTGCGCCAATTGCATTCATTTCAGAGCGGACAATGCTCTTTATCTTCTCTACCGATCTAAATCCAAGGGGGAGGATTGAAAAGATCCCTGCTCCCATCTGCCTGATATATCCAGCTCTGAGAAGATACTCGTATCCCTTTGAATCTGCTCCATTTGGGGCTTCTCTGAGGGTCTTTGAAAACATCCTGGACATTCTCATAGTCTTAAATCTCCTAACCCCGTCATTATATTGTCCCGGCATTCTCTGGTCTAGCTGTGAATCTCTTTTCTGAGGCCTTTCATCATGCCGTTATTCAGGGATTCAGAGAAAGAGCATTCAGGGAAAGGATACTTTTAGGGGATAAGATTTCATTTGCCTGTGCATACTTTGTGCTAAACTGTGATTTAAAAGGAGATTTGTGGTTTCTTCTTTTGATGAATAATGTAAAGATATCAGAGGGCAGATTGACTGCCTTTAAGGAGTGTTTATGGATAGCGTGCTGATGCAGAGCCTGAAAGATAAGGCATTTGAGATCCGCTGCCGGACAATAAGGGAGATAGCTTCCTTTGGATCTGGCCATATTGGTGGAAGCATGTCGATTGTCGAGTTGCTTTCCTATCTCTATTTCCATGAAATGAATGTCGATCCATCAGATCCGAAAAAGATCGATCGGGATAGACTTGTGGTTTCAAAAGGTCATTCAGGGCCGGCTGTATATGCAACGCTTTCCCTGAAAGGCTTCTTTCCAGAAGAATGGCTTGAAACCCTCAATAGAGGGGGCACGAGGCTTCCTTCCCATTGTGATATGACAAAGACCCCCGGCATTGATTTCACAGGAGGTTCCTTGGGGCAGGGATTTTCCGCAGCAGTCGGCATTGCGCTTGGCGAGCGGATAAAGAAGATAAACGCACGTACATTCACAATCATCGGTGATGGTGAAGCTCAGGAAGGTGAGATCTATGAAGCAGCAGAGGCTGCTGGGGCGTGGAAGCTCGATAATCTCTTTGCTTTCCTTGATCAGAATGGGCAGCAGCTTGATGGCTATACTGCGGATATCATTCCGCCTTTTGATACTGTCGGAAGATGGAAGAGCTTCGGATGGGATGTTTATGAGATCGACGGCCATGATTTTGCCCAGATCGAAGAGGCTATTGAGAAAGCAAAGACTGTTAAGGGCATGCCGCATATGATTGTCATGAATACAATCAAGAGCTTTGGCTATATCCCAGGAGAGGGTGTCAAGGCCAACCACTCGATGCCGGTTTCAAAAGAAGGCGCGGAGGAAGCTATCAAAGCGCTGAAGGAAAGGGAGGGAAGAGTATGAAAGACGCGCATGCATATTCTCACTATAAAGACACAGTTGTCGGCGCCATCATAGATCTGGCTGCCGTTCATGATGATATTGTATGCCTTGATGCAGATCTTTCATCCTGCATCGGCTCGACAGCTTTCCAGAGCGCATATCCTGATAGATTCTATAATGTCGGTATTGCAGAAGCGAATATGGCTGGCGTCGCCGCAGGTCTATCCTCGATGGGCCTTGTTCCTGTCATCCATAGCTTCGGGTGCTTTGCCTCCAGAAGAGCATATGATCAGCTTTTCATCTCTGTTGGATACGCGCATCAGAGGGTTATCGTAATTGGCTCCGATCCAGGAATCACCGCGCAGTACAATGGCGGTACGCACATGCCGTTTGAGGATATTGCGCTTTTTCGGCAGATTCCGGGGTTTGTTATTATCGAGCCATCAGATGCACAGTCGCTCTATACACTTACGCAGCAGGCCTATTTCAGCGGCGCTTCCGCTTACATAAGAACGGCTAGGAAGGGCATCAATTTCCGCTATTCCCAATCTGATGAGATAGTCCTTGGAAAAGGCGTGGAACTTTCAGATGGCGGCGATGTTGCGCTCATTGCTACCGGTGTTCTCATGGTTAATGCCGCATTGGAAGCAAAAGAAATGCTAGAGAAGAAGGGCATCAAAGCAACCGTTATCGATCTTCATACGGTCAGACCGCTTGATACGGAACTGATTGAGAAAGCAGCATCTCGCACGGGCCATGTCCTTGTAATGGAAAACGGCCGTTATGCCGGCGGTACTGGTGAGATGATAGCAGCTCATCTTGCAAAGACTAATCCTGTTAAGATGGATTTTCTGAATGTTGGAGAAAGATTTGGTGAGGTTGGAGACCTTAAATATCTTTCATCGGTATTCGGTTTCACCTCTGAAAACGCCGCAGCGCTTGCCGAAGGACTTTTGAAGTGAAGATACAGCTGGAAACCATTCCTGTATGGGACGGAGTCAAAGAAGGTTCGGAGTGTTTTATCTGTACGCTGATGAAAACAGCTGAGAGTGATGGGGTAAGATATTACCTCTCCTCTGCTGTCATGACTCCAGAGATTCGGGTTGAGACCAACAGGGATGGTTTCTGCTCCCATCACTTTGCACTTCTTGCAGAGGGGGGCAAGCCACAGCCGCTTGCTCTTGTCATGGATACGTATTACGAAGAGAGTAAGCGTATTTATGGCAAAGGTTTTGAGAAAATTCAGGATGCTGGCAATCCACGTAAGCTTGATAAAGCTGTCTCTGCGTTTTTCGACACCGTTCGGGAAAGGGAGAAGGGTTGCCTCATCTGCTCAAAGATGGAAGAGCGCCTTGTCCGCTACTGCTATACGGTTGCGGCTCTCTGGAAAGAGGATAAAGAGTTCAGAATTGCCTTGGAGGCGTCAAAAGGTTTCTGTCTCCATCATACGGAAAAGCTCTATGAGATAGCGAAAGAGGCGCTTTCAGGAAATGATCTTGTAGAGTATGGAAAGCTTCTCTTTTCACTGCTTGAGAAGAACCTTGACCGTGTTCAGCATGATGACTGGTGGATGACGCAGAAATACAAGAGCGAGAATAAAGACAAGCCTTGGAATGGCTGCGAAGACGCTCAGAAGCGTGCGGTTTATAAGCTTATAGGGGAAGGTAGGGTAATAGACCCGGTGAAAAAATAAGAGTCGGGCAGAGAGGATTTGAACCTCCGACCCCTTGGTCCCGAACCAAGTGCGCTAGCCCCTGCGCTACTACCCGAAAACAAGGCGATTATACTTGCTTCCTGAGATTGTGTAAACAGTCGTTTATATGAGCTATCCTTTCAGAATGATCTGAAATAACGCAGGGCAAAACAGATATCATGACCTCCGAAGCCTTGTTTTTCCAATCCGAATAGTTATCATTAAGGTGGAGGTAGAAATGATTATATCAAGAAGGATGACTCGCAACCCAGTGACAGCTACTCCTGAAATGTCCGTAGGAGAAGCCTCTGAACTGATGAAAAGGGAGAAAATCCATCGTCTGCCGGTTCTCGATAAAGATAAAATTCTCGTTGGTATTATAACGGAGAAGGATGTGCTTTATGCTTCTCCGTCTCCTGCAACAAGCCTTTCTATTCATGAGATGGTTTATCTGTTATCAAAATTGAAGGTAAAGGATCTCATGACACGAGACGTCGTGACAATCACTGAGGATACAACAGTCGAAGAGGCTGCAAGGCTTATGGTCGATCGGGATCTTTCCTGTCTTCCTGTTGTGAATGCAAAGGGCACGCCTGTGGGCATCGTCACCAAGAGCGATATGTTCCGCATCCTCCTTGAGCTATTCGGCGCTAGGCATTATGGGGTCAGGATGTCCTTCCTTGTTGAAGATAAGCCCGGAACGATTGCACACATAAGCGCGGCTCTTGCTAACAAGGGCGTGGATATCGTATCATTCGGCACATTCGCTGGAACTGATCCTACGAATGCTATCTGTACAATTAAGGTGCAGGGCTGTACAGAAGATGAGCTTCTTGCGTTGTTGAAGCCCATCGTGAATGAAGTTTTGGATATCAGGGAAGTTTGAGGTGTCTAAGAAGAAGACGGTGGCGGCGGATCTCAAGCGCCGCCTTATTGTTGATGATAAGGAAATCTCTCCCTTTGCTTCGATAAAACTCGTTGAGAAAAAAGAGAAAGAGACAAAGAAGGAAGTGAAAGTAGAGAGAAAGAAACCCTCCGAAATCGTGCAGGGTTATGATCCTTCGTCCTCTTTTGCTGACATTCTCTACTCATATGAACACACCGGCGAGCCGTATTCTATGCCATCCCCGACAAAGGGCAGGAAGGTTACAAAGACAGATTTCGGTGAAATCCTTGATAAGTGGGAAGGTCGGGCTTCTTCAAGTAAGAAGAAAAGTGTAGCAACAAGCAGTGTTAAGAGCACATACAAGCCAACGAAGTCTTTTCAGGATATCCTCGATAGTTATGAAGGAAGGAAACCTAAGAAAGAGGCTGTCGTTATAAAGGAAGAAAAGAAAGCATCCGAAGAGCCGAAAGCGACTGTTGAAGAGAAAGAGGATGTACCGCTTTCGGAAAATCTCTTCCGTAAGCCCGATGAAAGCGATGCCGTCTCTTCCTCAGCTTCTTGGTCAATTTATGGGGGAAGGAATGAAAACTTCGTACGTCCTGAGCCAATAAAGGAAGAGCCAGTAAAGGAAACGTCTGTTGCGAAGACGAGAAAGAGCGAGAAGTACAGACCCACGAAATCCTTTCAGGACATTCTTGATAATTACGAAGGAAAGAAAGCTGAATCCTATACAACTGAAAAACCAAAAGAAGATGTAAGTAAAACTACAGAAGAACCCTTTTCTGAGAATCTCTTCAAGACTCCGGAGAATGGAGAGAAAAGAGAGCCTGGGGTAGCTTGGTCGGTCTTCGGTGGAAATGAAAACTTTGTCAGATCTGAAAAAGCCGAGACCTCTTTTGGCGATATCCTCGATAGATATAACAAGGAAAAACGTGACGATAAAACCTTTGAGGACTACCTTAAAGAAAAGGGCGATGATGAGAAGAAAAAGGAAATTCTTACGATATCAAAGCTAAGGGCAATGTCTCCTCAGAGTACGCTCGATCTTCATGGCTACACTGTCAAGGAAGCGGAAAGCGAGGTGAGGAAATTCCTGAATGAATGTCATGAAAATGGTCTGAGAAAGATTTCGATAATAACAGGGAAAGGTCTTCATAGCGAAGATGGCGTCTGCGTGCTTAAATCGGCTGTTCAGATGGTGCTTGATGAGTCGGGACTTGTAAGCGAAAAGGCAAGCGCGCCGCTCTCTGCCGGAGGCTCAGGAGCGCTCTGGATTATCCTCAAAGCTTAGCGTTTTTGCATACATTCTGTCGTATTCCTCTATACTATCCAGAGACGAAAACCTCTAGCATTTTCTGAAAGCTAATTCTTTCTAAGCTAATAAGTTATTCTATGCATTATATATTTAAAAATGAAAAAATCAGCATTAAATAATTGAATGTGAAACTCTTTTTTGATATCATACGGCGTTTGCAAAAACAGTGGTAACTGATGTGAAAAAGCTTCAGGTTACCGTTTTTTTTTGCCGTGGAGGAATTTATGGCACAGACATCCAATCATTATCTGGAAGAGGCGCCTATCTGGCCCCTTCTTTTAAAATTTGCTGTTCCCTGTACTCTTTCCCTGCTGGTTTCATCCCTGTATAACATCGTGGATCAGATTTTTATCGGTTGGGGCGTAGGTTATTTAGGCAATGGCGCTACAAATGTAGTTTTCCCTATCACTGTTATTGCTTTGGCAGTAGCTTTGATGATCGGCGACGGCTGTGCGGCTTTTCTGAGTATCTGCCAAGGACGGAAAGATACGGAGAACGCTCATCGCAGTGTAGGAAACGCTATCACGCTGATGCTTATCTGTAGTGTGGTGATGGTGATTTTATTCGTGGTATTCAAGAATGCTATCTTAGCGGCTTTCGGTGCTACTGAAAGTAATCTTTCTTACGCTATTGAGTACTTTGATATCATTATTATCGGCATTCCTTTTTATATTCTTACCAATGGCCTGAACTCTATTATTCGAGCTGATGGCAATCCTAAATTCGCTATGTTCTCTACGCTGGTTGGTTGCGTAATGAATATAATCTTGGATCCAATCGCTATCTTCCTGCTTCATTGGGGTGTTGCTGGCGCAGCTCTTGCCACCATTGTCGGCCAGTTCGTTTCTACCATTCTAAGCATTGGTTATTTATTACGCGCTCGATCTTTCCATCTGCGAAAAGATAGCTTTTGCTTACGACGAAGTCTTCTATCAAAGATTCTCCCTCTGGGAACGAGTAGTTTTATTACTCAGCTCTCCATCGTCATCATTATGGGCGTTATGAATACTACATTGGTGAGGTTTGGCGCTCAGTCATTGTATGGTGCAGACATTCCTATGACCGTAATGGGCATTGTGATGAAGGTATTCCAGATTGTTATTGCTTTCGTCGTAGGCATTGCCGCAGGCTGTCAGCCTATCGTTGGATATAACTATGGTGCCGGAAATGGACGTCGTGTCTTGCAGATTTTCAGGATTATGATGCTGTCAGAGGCGGTCGTTGGTATTATTGCTACACTGGCCTTTCAGCTTTTCCCTGTGCAGATTATCTCGCTGTTTGGCAGTGAGAGCGACTTGTATAATCAGTTTGCTTCTTATTCATTCCGTATCTATCTTTCTACGATTCTGCTGTGCTGCATCCACAAGGCAATCAGTATCTTCCTGCAATCGCTTGGTAAGCCAATACAGGCGATGATCCTTTCTCTTCTGAGGGACTTCATCCTTTGCGTTCCGATGATCCTGATTTTCCCTCTGTTTGTGGAGCCTGGTGTTATGGGGCCACTATACTCTGGGCCAGTTGCAGATGTGCTCACATTGATCATAGCCATAGTTTTGATGGGTGGTGTTATGAAAAAATTGAGAGAGATGCCGAAAAGAAGCGAAGAATGAATTATCGAACGGATATTTAACTCTAAGGGCTGTCCCAGAATGATATGCTCCCCACAAGTAGGAGAGAGAAAAACTACTTGAGGGGAGTTTTCTATGAAAAGAAAAGCAGATTGGCATAACCAAGCGACAATGGATGCGTAGCTGCTTGTACTATTTGACGACAAGGCAGAGGCGAGTGGTTTTGCGCGAGTATTCGGAATGACAATCTGATTGTCATGAATGCGTT
>CAZURL010000010.1:0-10063 GCA_964623005.1 uncultured Spirochaetaceae bacterium | reverse complement strand
GCGAGTGGTTTTGCGCGAGTATTCGGAATGACAATCTGATTGTCATGAATGCGTTTATGGATGCATTTTAATGCGAGCTTGAGGCCCTTCTCTCAGCTACAGCAACATCATGTAGCTGCATGGTAAGAGTCGCGATTAATAGCTTGATGGAAGGATTCTGGGAAGATACTAAAAGCGAGATGTACTTTGTACATCGAGTGCTACAACGATAGATAGTCACTTCATAATGAAAGAACCGTTGCCATCTTGTGATGAACAACGGTTCCCTTTGACCTACTGTATACTATTCTGAAGTAGTCCCTATTTAATATTAGATTACGTGGATGCGACCAAATGGTTCTGCATATTCCTCTCCGACAACTCCGCCAAGGTAGTCTGTGATGTAAGCCATAAGAGCTTCATCGAGAGGAATACCTGTATCGAACTTGTCCGTGGATGCTGCGAATGCATAATATGTGTCGCCGCCAGATGCCATGAAGTCATTCGTGATAACAGCATATGTAGCTTCGCTATCGAACGGATTGCCGTTTATGTTGTTGATCGTAACCCTGTTTATTGATGCCGGCCCGTAATATGTTGAAGCTGGATATGTCTCAGGATTGCTGTCATAAGGCTTTGAGGTGTCGATTGTGAACTCGATGCCAGCGACCTGTGGAAATCCTCCGATGGCTGTCGGCGTGCTGTATGTAGAGGCTTCGAGTGCTTCAAGAAGTTCTGCGCCTGTAACATAAACAACCGTGATTGTGTTGCCGAATGGAAGGACTGTGTTGACATCTTTCTTTGTGATGCTGCCCTGAGAGATCGATGCTCTGATACCGCCGCCATTTACGATTGCGAGAGCCATTGAATCATCGACCTTCAAGCTGCCCTCGTCCTTGAGGACTGTCCATGTAATTGCATCTGCAACGAGAGATCCAAGGTTTGTCTCCTCTGTTCTGTTGCCTGGATCTCTTTCACCATTGAGATCGACAAGCGTCTCTGCAAATACGATGTTGTACTCGCCGTTGACTCTATCCATGATTTCCTGTGCAAAGCCGGAAACATAAACATCGTTTGGAATGTCATAGACAGTAACACCATTCTCTTCATGGCTTACAGGAAGGAGATAGTTGTCCTCAATAGTTTTTGTTGCATTATCGATGATGACAACACCGATATTAGCGAATGCTGTGCCTGTGGACTGAATCGGCTCGCCATTCTCGCCCTCTGTCATAACAGTGTGAGAGTGCCCATCGATGATGAAATCGAGGCCTGTTGTGTTTTCATAGAGGTCGATGGATGTGTTTGGAATGGACTCTGAATCTACGCCAAGGTGTGCAACAGCTATGACAAGATCAACACCTTCGCCTATGAGGTTGTCGATATTCTCCTGCGCGACAGCATAGAGATCTTCGCCAGAAACAAATGTCAGTCCCTTGATAAGAGCAGGATTTGCCTTTGTCTGCGCCTCAGGCGTCTCGAATCCAATGAATCCAATGTTCAGCGCATCGTTTGAATAAATTGCTGTAGCAGGGTAGATGGTATTGCCATTTTCATCGAATACGTCTGCGCAGATGACTTGGAATTCAGCGTTGCTGAGGTTAGCTTTCTGCTGTGCAAAGCCATAGTCGAACTCATGGTTGCCGATTGTTACGATATCGTAGCCAGCAGCATTCATCATCGTAACTGCATCAACGCCCTTTGAGGTGCTTACATATGCTGTGCCTTGGCTGTAATCACCGGCATCGACTAGTATTACGTCTGCGCCCTGTGCTTCAAATTCATTTCTAAGCTCTGCGATGTTCGCATATCTTGCAATAGCGCCGTGGACATCATTGGAATGAAGAATGATTGTCTTACCCTCGTAAGGAAGGTCTGAGGATGCAAATGCGGCAGATGCTGTAAAAAGAATCAGTACTGCAATAGCAGCGATTCTGAAAAAGCCTTTTTTCATTTTGGCCTCCTATAGTGTTATACCTTTATGTTCGAACTTAAAACCGCGAATGGTCAAGCTTGCTTTATAAAAAATATATATTTGATTTCGTAGCTTTTTCCTGAGACAAAAGGTTTGCTATGTCTAGTTTAAGCACAGCGTTCTTAAACCTGCTGCCGTTGACTGTATCTCCTGTCCTGCTGTCTCCTGTAGATTACTTTTCTCCTTTCTGATAAAACGTCAGCCATGATTGCTATCCTCCTTCGTGCGTTGTTCTTTTTATTGATTGTCATTCTAGGTTTTCTGGTTAAGAAGGCCGGCGTTCTTACAAGGGAGGATGGTGCTGCTTTATCGAGAGTTGTGATGAACATAACGCTTCCATGCGCAATTCTTATAAGCTTCCGCACATTCGTTTTTGACTGGAAGTTCATGCTCATCCCACTAGTATCTTTCGTTGTTAATCCTCTCATGCTTCTTCTTGGATGGGCGTTGACGAAACAGAAGAGCCGCAATGAACGTATTTTCTATATGCTCTCTATGCCAGCTTATAATATAGGGAACTTCACGCTTCCTTTTGTCTCCGGGATGCTTGGATCCGAGGGTGTTGTAGCTTCCTGTCTATTTGATATGGGAAATGCGCCAATGTGCCTTGGAGGAAATTTTGTCTTTACATCGATGGCAGTGGGAGAGAAGCCTGGCCGGAGTCTTACGCGCTCCCTTTTGAACATCTTTAAGAAACCTGCGTTTACAGTCTATGTCATCATGCTGTTGCTCTCTGCATTCTCTTTATCATTACCGGATATCGTTTTTGATTTCGCCGGTTTGATAAGTCCTGCAAATGCACCGATGGTAATGCTGATGATTGGGCTTATGCTTGAATTCAAGATGGACAAAACCAGACTCAAAGAGGTGATTGTGGTAAATGCATCGCGCCTTGTGCTTGCTTTTATAATAGCTTTCCTCTTCTATGCATTTGCCCCATTTGCGTATGAAGTGAGAAAAGCTGTAGCTATAACGGCATTTGCTCCGATTGCTTCCTCTGCTGCGTCTTTTGTCGTAGAACTGAAAGGAGATGTCGAGCTTATCGGCTTTGCTTCTACGCTTTCCATCATCACTGCTCTCATTCTTATTCCATTTCTGATTGTTGTTTTATGATATACAGGAAAAATTTATATTCTGTCTTTCATGTATAAATGAAATAATCTTTTTTTTCAGTGAAAATAGCACGAAATACCTAGAGGAACGTTGGTTCAGACATTGACTTTGTAAGACAGAATCACTGATGAAAATCAATAGGAATGAAAGAATAAAGGATGTGTTTGGACAATTTTATCTCTCTTCCAAATGGGCCAAATAACAAGACTTTTACTTATATATATATGCTTTTGTTTGTCCTCAGATAATAAGTCCTAAGCGAATGAAGTTAAAACACAAATGGACTGTGCGATCTGATATCTGTGGGCCTTCTTTTCCTTGCAGATTATGGTTTGCCGGATTTATAATCTCGGATGTGCATAAATTCAAAAAATGAGAAGGAGCAAAGAATGAGACGACTGATAACTATGTTGCTTGTAATCGTGCTTGCAGTATCGTTTGTTTTTGCTGGCGGTTCTGGTGAATCATCAGATTCTGGAAAGATCAAGCTTACATTCTTCGAGACGATGACAAGTCCTGGAAGAACCCGGATTCTTCAGAATCTTATTGCAGAGTATGAGTCACTCAATCCGAACATTGAAATCGAGCTTATAAGTCCTCCGTATGAACAAGCTGATAACAGACTGGCCATGATGCTTAATAGCAACCAAGAACTCGATATTGTCGAGGTCAGGGATTACACTCACAAGCAGTTTGTAAACAATGGGAAGCTTGTCGATCTTACTCCTTATATCGAAAATTGGGCGGAGAAGGATGATTTTCTCCCTGTTGCCCATGAGATTTCGCGCAATGTCGATGATACCCCTTATATCCTTACATCATGCTTATATGTGAAGGCTCTCCTCATCCGTGTAGATATACTTGAGCAGTACGGAATATCTATCCCTACTACTATGGATGAGATGTACGAGGCGTCAAAGGAACTCTCTTCAAAGGCTCCTACCCAGTTCGGGTATGCTCTCCGTGGAAAATCCAACACATTCAAGATTAGCGATGTCCTTATGTTCGGTAATGTAGGCAATATTGATACGGAGAACTGCTATCAAACAACAGATGGCAAGTACTGGCTTGATAATGAAAACGGTATAAAGGCCATGACCCAGTATGTTGACCTCTATCAGAACGGAAGTCCATCAGACTCGATCAACTGGGGCTTCAACGAGCAGATTAACGGATTTATAGCAGGAACAACTCCATTTTTAGTACAGGATCCTGATGTAATCGGTTCTTTTGAAGGACAGCTTGATCCTAGTCTCTATATAGTTGTTCCTCTCCCGGTAGGAACATCCGGCTATCGATATCTTGATTATGGTTACAATGGTTTTGCAATTTCGACGACAAGCAAACATCCTGATGAGGCGTGGGCATTTATCTCATGGCTTAATGGCTCTGTGAAGAACGCAGAGTTCTGTAAGGCCTATGGACCTCTTCCTGTATTCCAGTCAATCTATGACACAGATGATTATTTCAGTTCCGATAAGTATAAGGCATGGGCTGATGAGCTTACCGCAGAGGATACAATCTTCGTCAAGTTCCCGATAGATTCTGAGCTTTATCCAGCGTGGGCTCAGGTTCAGGAACAGGGTATGCAGGCTATGCTTATGGGCAATGTGAGCGTCGAAGAAACAATCGCAACATTCAAGAATTACTGGGGCTACTGATTCGCCCATGTATCATCTGCCATGCCCAAGCATGGCAGAAAATCTCATATCAGGAGGAAGCAATGCGCAACAGATGGTATCTGCTGATGATGGTTCCTGCATTCATTTTCATCATTGCATTTCTGTATATCCCACTTGCTCGCGGTGTAGTTATGGCTTTCCAGAACTACAACATGTTTGATTTAACGAACCTTCACTTTATAGGCCTTGATAACTTCAAAGCCATTATCACAGATCCATATACGAATTTTTGGCAGATACTTTGGAATACCTTCATCTGGGTTTTTTTCTCACTTCTCTTCCAGTTCCTTCTTGGCTTCCTTCTTGCTCTTCTTTTAAAGAAGCCGTTCAAAGGACGTGGTATCTACTCAGGGCTTGTATTCTATGCCTGGGCTCTCTCTGGATTCGCGATCGGCCTAATATGGTCATGGCTTTTCAATGGTCAGTTCGGACTCATCAACGATATCCTTATCCGTCTTTCAATCATAGATACGCCGGTAGGTTTCCTTTCAAGTCCCAAGCTTGCCATGGTGAGTGTCATCATAACAAATATCTGGTATGGGGTTCCTTTTTTTGGAATCATGCTTCTTGCTGCTTTGCAGTCTGTTCCAAATGAGCTTTATGAGGCGTCAGTTCTCGATGGATGCGGTGTTGTCCGACAGCTTTTCTTTGTTACGATTCCATATATAAAGCCGACAATCATAAGTACATTGCTTTTAAGGACAATGTGGATAGTCAACTATCCGGATATTATCTATGCAATGACAAACGGAGGCCCCGTAAATAGTACTAACATACTTGCAACGCAGATGATTAACGAAGTCTTCAAACAGTATGACTACGGGCAGGGGTCTGCATTTGGCGTTGTCATCATGCTCATTTTATTCATTTACTCTGTAATTTATCTAAGACTTACCAAGTCAAGCGAGGCAGATATATGATAAACAGACAAAAAAGAAAGATAGCTGGCGCCGTAAGGGCGATTCTTCTTGCAATTTATCTTATAGTTGCTATTCTGCCGCTTTATTGGATTTTCGTCACAAGCATAAAAGATGGAACGGAAATCTATGCATTTCCTTTAAAGTATTGGCCTGCAAAGCCAAGTTTGAATAGCTACAGAGAGCTTTTCAGTTTTAGTGATTTTGGAACGTATTTTCGCAATTCGCTTGCAATAAGCATATCTGCGGCCTTTGGAGCACTTATAATATCCATACTCAGCGGTTTTGCATTGTCAAGGTTTACGAACAAGAGGGCAAAAGGTGCGATTGAGCTAGGTATGTATTTCACCCAGACGATTCCAACCTTCATTATAATGGTTCCGATTTTCACTATCTTCTCCTCTTTGCATCTAATCAATAGCAGGATAGCTCTCGGTTTTGTATATGTAGCGACAGTCGTTGCTTTCTGTACAATCATGGGAAAGAGCTTCTTCGATCGAATCCCTGTATCTCTTGAAGAGGCTGCTAAGATAGATGGTTGCAATCTGTTCCAGTCTTTGACTAAGGTGATCCTTCCGATAACCCTTCCAGGTATGGCGGCCATTTTTTGCTTTGCATTCATAAATATTTGGAACGAATTGTTCATTGCAGTTACTATCCTTAGCTCGAGTTCAAAGATGACAGTGCCTGTCGCACTCAATTCGTTCATTTCAAAGACAGGAATCAGTTGGGGGGTCATGAGTGCAGGAATCGTAGTTGCTCTTGTTCCTACGATGATTGTATTCGGAATAGGACAGAAATACATAGTTGCAGGACTTACAGAAGGAGGAGTCAAAGGATGAGCAACATAAGTGAGATACTTCTTCATATGGGAGAGAGAAACATGCCTTGCAATGCAGTCTCTCCTCCTATCTTTCAGACCTCTATATTCTGCTTCGGATCTTTCGAGGAATTTCAGATGGCCCTAGCAGATGAAGCTCATAATTATCTCTATACACGGGGTAATAATCCTACGGTTAATCTCTGTGAGATGAAGCTTGCGGCCCTTGAACATGCGGAGAAAGCAAAACTTGTATCAAGTGGAGTAGCGGCTATCTCTTGCGCTATTCTTTCACAGGTCATGACAGGTGATCATTGCGTTGTAGTTCAGGACTCATATTCCTGGACACGATATATGATGCTGACTTACCTTAAGCGTTTCGGCGTTGATGTTACATTCGTGAAGGGAACAAAGATAGAGGATTTCGAAAAGGCGATACAGCCTAATACTAAAGTAATCTATCTTGAGAGCCCTGCGACATTTACATTCAGTCTTCAGCCGCTGAAAGAAGTCGCAGAACTGGCCAAGTCCAAACATATTAAGACGATAATTGATAATACATGGGCTACTCCAATCTTCCAAAATCCGATAGATTTCGGAATTGACATCGTTGTCCATAGTGCGACCAAATATTTTGGAGGTAATTCGGATATTATTGGAGGGGTGATAATGGGAAGTGAGGAGGATATAAACCATATCTTCAATACAGAATTTCTTCCCCTTGGCCCTGTTCCAGATCCGATGCAGGCTTGGCTTATAATGCGTAACCTCAGGAATCTTGAGATTAGGATGCCTATTCATTACAAAAATGCTTTAGGTCTTGCCGAGTTCCTCGAGACAAGGGATGATGTTGAGACCGTGCTTTATCCTCTTCTCCCATCATTTGAGCAATATGAACTTGCAAAAGAACAACTTAGAGGTGGTAGCGGACTCTTTTCATTCCGTCTGAAGACGAGAGATATAGAGAAAGTAAAGAAGCTTACCAACAATGTGAAGTTATTCAAGAGAGCAGTAAGCTGGGGCGGTTATGAAAGTCTGATTGATCCGAATGCGACGGCATTTGCTCCTGGGACACCTGTTCCTGAAGATAGGATTTCCCTGATAAGGATTCATGCCGGAATTGAAGATTTTGATATTCTCAAAGAAGATCTCAGGCAGGCCCTCGATTCAATGTACGATTGATGCCATGGTAAGAAGAGACGGAAACAGTTTTTTCATTGAGACCGAAAAGACTTCATATATATTCCGGATTGATGAGGCAGGTAAGCTAGAGCATGTAGCATACTGTGGTAGGATCTGTGGAGACGAAAGTTCTCTTACTGCTATCGTAGGTTCAAGAGATGTAAAGATAGGTGATGGGATATATCTCGATGAGAACAACCAGTACTATCTGCCTGAAGTGCTTCTTTATGAATACTCAGCTCCAGGAAAGGGCGATTTGAGGGAAAGTGCCATTGTTGCAGAGTACTCTTCCGGTCTTATAACGCTAGATCCTATCTATCATAAAAGTTCGATTTGGGATAATAGGTTGGAGCTTGTCCTTAAGGACAGGATTCTTCCTGTGTTTATAACCCTTGTCTATAAGGTCTATCCTGAGAGCGATGTAATTGTAAGATCTGTATCTGTAAGAAACGATATGGATGTGCCACTTATTCTCAGAACAGTTGCTTCTATGCAACTCGATCTTGATGATAGTCTATGGGATCTTATTTCCTTCGATGGTGCATGGGCAGCCGAGAGATCTGAAAATCGAAGAAGAATACAGCCGGGTACTGTTTCAATAGAGAGCAGGGGTGGATTCACATCGAGTGAGCATAGTAATCTTTTTTTTCTTGCACGTCCTGATGCAGATGATAGAAAAGGTTGTGTCATTGGTTTTGAGATGATTTACTCTGGGAACCATCTTGAACGTATTGAGGTTTCTCCGTTCGGTAAGTGTCGTGTGCTTTCTTCGATAAGTTCATTCGGTTTTTCTTGGGAATTGAGGAAAGGAGAGTCTTTTGATACCCCTGAGGCTGTCATGACCTTGTCGGAAGAAGGCATAGATGGTGCTTCTTGGAATCTTCAGAGATTTGCATCCGATTATGTTTCGTCTGGTATCTGGCAGAAGAAAGAACGCCCTGTTCTCCTCAATAGCTGGGAGGCAACCTATTTCGATATTACGGAGGAAAAACTTCTCAGGTTCGCAGAAAAGGCCGCTTCTGTAGGCATAGAGTTATTTGTCCTTGATGATGGTTGGTTCGGACATCGTACCGATGATACTAGAGGCCTTGGTGACTGGACAGAGAACAAGGAGAGGCTTCCGGATGGTCTAGAAGGACTTTCGGATAAGATTCATAAGATGGGGATGTTATTCGGCATATGGGTAGAGCCTGAAATGGTGAGTCTCGATTCTGAACTTTACGAAAAACACCCTGAATGGATGATGGCGATACCTGGTAGAGATCCTTCTCCGTGCCGTCATCAGTTCATGCTCGACATGAGCCGTTGTGATGTCGGAGATTATCTTTTTGATTCGCTTTCCGCTGTATTCAAAAAAGGTATTGACTATGTTAAGTGGGATGCTAACAGAAATATGAGTGACTACTATACGTCGAATCCTGAGCTTAGGTCATGTGGCGAACTTTTCCACGGGTATATCAAAGGGCTATACAGTTTACTGAAAAGATTGAAAGAGGCATTCCCGACGATTCTCTTCGAGTTTTGTTCATCCGGTGGTAATAGATTTGATCTTGGGATGCTCTCGTTCATGAATCAAGGATGGGTTAGCGATAATACTGATATTCGGGCAAGGGTGAAAATCCAACATGGTACCCTTCGGGGGTTCCCATTAAGTGCAGTTTGTAACCATGTCTCTGCTTCTCCTAATCATCAGAGCCTCAGGAAAAGTGGAATCGATGATAGATTTTCTGTAGCCTGCTTTGGTATCCTTGGTTATGAGTTAGATCTTCTTAAGCTCTCTGATAATGAACTTGATGCTATAAGGGAGCAGATTGCATTCTACAAGGCACATCGGAAGACGTTCCAGTTTGGAAGGTTCAGACATCTTCCTAGCGTTGACAAAGAGAGTATATTCTGGAGTGTTGAATTAGATAATGAGATCATAGTCCTTGAGTACCAAGATAGGAATGAAGTCAATACAGGACGTCACCATAGGCTCATAATTCCATTTGCAGAGGATGGAAGAAAGTACAGAATCTGGAGAAGGGAGAAATATATAGACAGAATAGATCTTGGCGATGCAGCAAATGAATATGATGCAGTAATTCATGATTCCTTTTCTATTACAGTCGATGGTTCTGTCCTTAGAAATGCAGGTATAGCACTTCCTATAACATTCATGGGTAGGGGCTTCACTCAATTCTCAAGACTTCTTCTTGATAATAGCGCAGATTTGTTCGTAATTGAAAAGCTTTAAGTCTTCTACTAGTAAATAAGGAAGGGCGATTAATGCAAATGGTTGCTTTGTAAGTGTTGCCTTTGCTTTTTCAATTGAATTTGCATCTTTCCTAAGATTTTCTTAAATACGTTGACCTTAATATGCTCTTTTAGGTAACATAATCAACGCGATTTCTTA
>CAZURL010000009.1:0-30302 GCA_964623005.1 uncultured Spirochaetaceae bacterium | reverse complement strand
TCTCTGATAGTCAACACACCTCATATGAACCTCGCTGTGGATATGGGGAAATGGAAGCAAACTCCTTCTTTAACTACTGGAAGTATTATTTGCGTATAAGGAAATTCCTTTCGGTTTCGTTAGATGTTCTATATCCAATAGATCAAGCCTCAGCTTCTCTATTTTGGCTATTCAATACGGCTTGCAAATGATGGGCAGGGCCACCGTTCTGGTTCAGCTATGAAAGGTAATCAATAATGATGAATCCAGCATGCTTCAAAGAATCATGTTTTTTATAATGCAGGGCCTAAGCCCTGCGTTGGGTTGATCCGGCTATAGATAATCTCCAACAGGAGCTGTTCCATACTGCCTCTTTATCTCAATAATGAAAGCTCCATCCTCATCCGTCCCCTGTGAGATTATCGTATACTTTACTCCATCTGCATCAAGTCTTCTGATATATTCCTCAGCCTCCTGCTTTGAGCGTTCAATAGCATCATTATGGCTGAGCTTATCACTCAGAATGAACTTCAATTTCTGTTGAAGGACAGCGCTTTTGATTCTCTTCATTTCTATCACCTCGTTTTGATATGCTCGCTTATATAAGCCGGTACATCACTTGCCTTGCAACCAAGCGCTAAGGCAATCTCCGATGTGAACATCCCTTCTGCCTCAGTAAATAGTTTTCCTTCGTTGACAGAAGCAATGCCTTTCCCTTTCAGTATCGTCGACTTATTCTTCTCATATATTTCCTTAATCATATTAAGCAGCTCTTTCAGAGAACCGCTATCAATTGCTTCTTTATATCTTGCTGTTCTTAAGCGATCATTCGTTCCTTTTGAGATTTTCATAGAAGGAATTCCGTCTATAAGGGCAATCGCCTCGTCTTTTGATATAACGGCTCTAAGCATATCCTCCGATGCATCTACTGGAACATGCAAGAGCCCAGAATCATCAATTGGACGGAGGGTGTAATACTCTCTCTCTACATCCTTACGTACACTTGGATGTCCAATGGCTTCAATGCGGCAGATACCATATCCACGCCTTACAACATAGTCTCCTATCCTGAACATAACATACCTACCTATATCACTATTATATATAATATTTTGAAAAATTTCAAACAGGATTTTTGTGTATCTGTATACACTATATAGATATATAACGTTTGTGGTAACTTTATAGCATAAAATTATTGCTATGATTATTGATGAGTTTAATAGACGTTTTTATATAAAAATTATCTTGTTTTTATGTTCTGTAATCAGAGAGAAAAGCGCAGCGCTATTAAGAAAGACTGTTGATGTATTTTCCATCGGATGGATACCAATGATTCCTTCTTTGAAGACGGAATCAAAGATAGCAGTTACTTTTCTCTCTTCATCTGCAAGAAGTCCAAATGGTGTGACCGAGCCTTGCTCTAAAGAGAGGATATGATATAAATCCTCATCACTTGCAAAGGAAAGCGGTCTTGAACCAATAGCAGACCTCAGACTTTTGAGATCCGCTCTCTTCTCTGAATCAATAGATACAAGATAGTACGAGCGCTTCTTGTCGTCTCGCAGAAAGAGATTCTTAGGAACTCGGGAAAACTCAAAATCAGGAATTGACAGCATCGATGCCTCTGCTATCGTATGGACAGCTTTGTGGAAGACTTCTCTGTATTCGATTCCCTTTTCATCAAGAATCTTGAGGATGTCAATTCGCGTTAGAACCATAGAATCTTCTCATGTAGTCTCTCTTGAATGCCGTGAATCGATCTTCAGCAATTGCCGTTCTGATTCGTTTCATCAGATCATAGAGATACTGAAGATTATGCTCTGTTGCAAGCATTCCTCCAAGCATTTCATTGCATTTGATCAGGTGGTGCATATAACCGCGGGAGTACTCTCTGCATAGCGTACAGTTGCATCCTTCCTGAATAGGGCCATGGTCAAACTTGTACTTTGCTTTTTTAAGTGCAATCACGCCATCATCTGTAAAAAGCCCACCGTTTCTTGCCATGCGCGTTGCAAGTACGCAATCAAAAAGATCTATGCCGTTTTCAACAGCTATCAGAATATAATCCGGAGAACCGATTCCCATGACATATCTGGGTTTTTCTTTTGTGACATAGGCTGCTGTATAGCCGAGCATGTCTTCAAAGACATTCTTCTCCTCTCCTACCGATAACCCTCCAATAGCAACGCCAGGAAAATCCATATCAGAGATGGCGAGGGCGGATTCTTTTCTGAGATCTTCATAGAAATTTCCCTGTACGATACCAAATAGATTGCCCCTGAATCTTTCTCCCAGCCTGTTTCTTTCCTGAATCGATCGCTCTGCCCAAAGCTTCGTCACACGCCAGGCTTCCTCTGCATTTCTGTGTTCGATTCCCGGCGGGGTGCATACATCTAGCACCATTGCGATATCTGAACCTATAATGCGCTGGATATCAACGACCTTTTCCGGTGTGAATACATGTTTTGAGCCATCGATATGGCTTTGGAATGTCACACCGCTCTCCTTTATCTTTCTCAAACCTGAGAGCGAAAAGACTTGGAAGCCGCCGGAGTCTGTAAGGATATTCCCATCCCATGCTGCAAATTCATGTAGCGAACCATAGTCTTCAAGCACTTCTGTGCCTGGACGAAGATAGAGATGGTAGGTATTTGCAAGTATCAGGTTATACCCGATTTTCCTTATCGTATCATGATAGATGCCTTTAACAGTGCCATTGGTACCTACAGGCATGAATGCAGGTGTCTGCACATCTCCATGCGGAAGGGAGAGAACTCCAAGCCGAGCCTCGGAATCCTTGTCTTTTTTCGTTACCGTTAAGATGCTCATATTTTCCTCCCTAGAAGCGCAAGCACCATAGAAAGTGCAATAGTGATTACAATCGGACACACCACAGCCATCCAAGGCATGACAGCTCCCTGATGTCCCATTATTGAGAAAACCATGTCCGCAACATAGTATATAACAGCAATTGATAGTGACTGGATGATAGAAAAGAGAAGAACGTTCTTCTTGAAACTGAAATTCATGCTCAGCGATATAAACATAAGCACGAAGATTGAAAGCGGACTGAATATCCTTCGGTAATAATCCGTCGCCTTCTCATACCAAGTGATCCTATCGTTATGATAAAGCGTATCCAGATATTCCATTGCCGTCGCGCTATCCATTGTCTCTATCGATGTATTCTGACTTCTGAAAAGCCTTGGTTCTATATCAAAGAGCGGATTGGTATATTCTTGTACATATCCTGATTCAATTGCATTATCATTTGCTGTGTAAACGCGCGCGTTATAAAAGTGCCAGCAACCATCGCTGAATCTTGCGTTCTCTGCTTCGACACGCCCGATTATATTGTTTCCATCATACTGAATCAAAACAGGATCGTAGATTGACTGTGTTGCCTCAGAGAAGCGTCGTGTGTATATGAGAAAGCCATCTGGATCGGTAAGCACGATATTCCTTGTATCACGCGTGGAGGATGAGCCGAAGAGTTCTGTTTCCAGCTCATCGTGGATAGCATTTATTGAGATAACAGCTTTCTCTTGATAAACCGATCCAAGGATTGTCAGGATAATTGCGAGAAAAACAATCGGCGTCTTGAGCTTCCATGGACTGACGCCTGCATTTAGAATCGGTATCAGCTCATTATTTGCAGCAAGCGTCGATAGAAAATACGTAACAGAGAAGAGAAAAGCAATTGATGCGACCATCAAGAGGTATTGGGGCAGAGAAAGAATAATATACTCAATGATTCCCAGTATTGAGATATCGTTATTCATTATCTGATCCATCTTCGAGAAAAGCTCGACAGCAGCAAGAATGAGCGCAAACATGAGTATCGTAACAATTGCAGTCTTCAGCACGGAAGAGATTGTATAGCGCGTGAGTATCTTCATCTTGCCCTCCTGAAGCGCATAAGCAGCAAGAGAGCGACAACGAGTATTGCAATATCAGGAAGCGCCATAAGCAGGTATGGATCTGAATGGATAGCAAAAATCCTGAGCTGTACGCCGAAAATCATGTACCAATATGCAACAGCAATCAAAAGCGAGATTGCAAAGCCTGTGAGTTTTCCATGCTTTACCTTCACCATTGAGAGCGGAAGGGTAATTAGCGTCAAACAGAAACAGGCAGCGGAGAGCACGAATTTCTTCGCAAGCTCCGCTTTATAGTATTGTGAATATGTATTCTTCGGGGGATATTCCCCATATGACTCTACATTATTTCTGGCTGTTTCAATTGTCAGAGCAAGTTCTTCTCTTTCTGTATTTCCATAAAAAGCTTCGATATATGAGTCGGCAAGCGATAAACGTGCGTCTTCTCTTCCCTGATGCCAGTTCTTCTGGCTCTCCGCTTCCCTTGGAGCACGGTCTATTATTCCCGTTATAAGATCCCGCGACGAGAGATTGACAGGGGATGTGGACGTAAGGGACGGTATCTGCTCTGAGAAATCGAGGAAAAAGGTAGCTCTATCAGCAGTTGAATAGCCATATTGATCTATATCTTCACGGTCGGTAAGAAGGATCGTAGGGTTGTCTAATGAGAGTGCATAGACGTAATTTACGTTATCAATGAGATCAAGCACGCCTCGCTCTGATAGAACTGTCCGATCCTCTCCATTCTCAGCGGACGAAATCAGGACGATATCATGTATTTCATTACCTTCGCTCTGTCCATTCGATAGCACGATATTTCCAACTGTGTTGACAGAATTAGGTTCAATTTCGAATGTAGGCATGTCCTGCATAAGCTCAGCAAGCCTCACGGAGTATTGCGCAGAAGCCCATGGATGGACGACGTCTGCAAAGATGAATGTTACGCCTGAGAGGAGTATCGAGACTATTATCAGCGGACGATAGACATGTGAAAGCGAGATTCCCGAACTACGGACGGCAAGAAGCTCATTGGATGAGCCTAAGTCACCTAGTATCATCGAGGAAGCTGCAAGAGATGCAAAAGGAAAGGTATAGATCAGAAACTGCGGCATCGATAGCGATACCATCGAAAGCATCGTCATCATATCAATATTTCTCAGAAGGATTCTCTGCACAAGGAGAAGAATCGAGTTAATGAAGAAGATGCAGAAGAAAAAAGCAAATGCCACAGCAAAATTCTGGGCAAACTGAACAAGTATATAGCGATAGAGGATGCGGTAAGAACCCCTCTTAGCCAATCTATACCCCTGTGGAACCAAAACCGGAGGCGCCTCTCTCTGTTTTGTCGATTGAAGCGGATTCCTCGAACTCCATTTTTACAACGCTACAGCATACAAGCTGCGCAATCCTATCGCCATTGTTGATGGTGAAGTCTTCTTTGCCATGGTTGATCAGAATGATCTTGAGTTCCCCTCGGTAATCCGAATCAATAGTCCCTGGTGCATTGAGCACGGTTATCCCATGTTTTGCAGCCAGTCCCGAACGGGGACGAACCTGAATTTCAAAACCTTCGGGGATTTCCAGAAATAGACCAGTTGGAACTACCTTCCATTCACCTGATCGGATAATAAGCGGACTATCGACAAGGGCGGTGACATCAGCTCCGGATGCACCGCTTGTCAGATAAGAAGGAAGAGAAGCCCCTTCCCTCATGACCGTTTTTATTCTCATTCCTTAGAAGCCTTCTCTTCTTCTTTCTGAGCGTCGATGTATGAAAGGTTAAGCCTTCCCATTCTATCGATTTCGATAAGCTTCACATCAACCTGCTGTCCAACAGAAAGCACATCAGAGACATTCTTGACTCTTGTCTTCGAAAGCTTGGAGATATGGCAGAGGCCTTCCTTTCCAGGGAGGATTTCTATGAAAGCACCAAAATCGACAATGCGCTTTACTGTCCCCTGATAGATTCTGCCAACTTCCGGTTCTTCGATAATCGAAAGGACGAGGTTCTTTGCCTGCTGAGCAGATGCATTGTTCTTGCCATAGATCATCACAGTGCCATCATCCTCGATATTTATCTCAGAACCAGACTGCGCTGCGATTGCTTTGATTGTCTTTCCGCCAGTTCCGATGACTGCACCGATCTTGTCCTCTGGTACAGAGAGCGTAAGGATCTTTGGTGCAAGCTCGTTGATTTCTGTTCTCGGCCCTGGGAGTGTTTCAGCCATGATGCCAAGGATGTGCATCCTGCCTTCCTTAGCCTGCAAAAGCGCTTTCTTCATGATCTCAGGCGTTACACCTGCAATCTTTATATCCATCTGGAATGCCGTGATTCCATCCTTTGTTCCTGCAACCTTGAAGTCCATATCTCCAAGATGATCCTCTTCTCCGAGAATATCGGAAAGGATGACGTAGCGTGAGTAATCAGCGCCCTCTGTGATAAGTCCCATTGCAATACCGGCGACAGGCTTCAATATAGGAACACCAGCGTCCATAAGCGAAAGACATCCACCGCAGACCGATGCCATCGAAGAAGAACCATTTGATTCCATAATCTCAGAGACAACACGGATTGTGTATGGGAATCTTTCTTTCTTCGGAATAACAGCCTCAAGCGCACGCTGTGCAAGATGACCGTGACCGATCTCTCTTCTACCCGTTGTAAGTCTTCCGCACTCTCCAACGGAGTATGGAGGGAAGTTATAGTGGAGCATGAAGTTTGAATAGCTCTTCTCTCCATCGATTGTATCGAAAAGCTGTTCATCCTGAACAGTACCGAGCGTTGTAACTGCAAGCGACTGTGTCTCACCTCGTGTGAAGAGCGCAGAGCCATGAGTACATGGCAGAACCCCTACCTCACACGTAATCGGGCGGATATCTGTAACCTTCCTGCCATCAGTTCTGATGCCATCGTTAAGGATTGAGGAACGAAGGATCTCATACTCCATTTCCTCGAACATCTTATCGATCTGCGAAGATCTCTTATCGTCTTCCGCAATCAGGTCATGGAACTTCTCTTTTACATTTGCATGGACGCTTTCAAGTGCAGCGCCTCTGTTCATCTTGCCTTTAACAAAGGAGGCTTCCTTCTCGAGAGGATATGCATATTCCTTAACAGGCAGAATCCAATCAAGATTTTCTTCCTTGATTTCCATAAGTGGAAGCTTCTCTTTACCGCAGATCGCTCTAAGCTCATCCTGGGCTTCGCAGATTTTTGTGATAACAGGCTGTGCCGCTGCGATAGCGCCGAGCATATCATCTTCTGAGACTTCCTTAGCACCGCCTTCAACCATCGTTATTCCATCATGAGTTCCTGCAACAACGATATCGAGGGAAGCGGCCGGGATTTCCTGGAATGTCGGATTGATGACAAATTCATTCCCGATCTTTGCAACTCTTACTGCTGCAATCGGGCCATAGAATGGGATATCTGAGATTGTAACAGCGCATGATGCTGCATTGATTGCAACGATGTCTGGCGTATGGGACATATCGGAAGAGACAACTGTTGGTACAATTTGGATCTCTCTGCCGAATGCTTTATCGAAAAGCGGTCTCATAGGACGGTCAATAAGACGAGATACAAGTATTTCTTTGTCCTTAGGTCTGGATTCCCTTTTCAGAAATCCTCCTGGGATCTTTCCTGCAGCATAATATTTTTCATTATATTCAACCGATACTGGGACATAATCAATCGGTTCTGAGGGTGCTTCACCGCAGCAAACGGTGGCAATTACAGCGCTACCGGCATAGTGGGCATATACAGCACCATTTGCCTGTTTAGCAATCTTTCCGGTCTCGAATACGAGATCGATGTCTCCAATCTTAACCGAAACTGATTTGACTTCTGACATGATAATTCCTTCTTATTCTTTTTTGTTCTTCTGCGTGTTCATACATGAAGGAAAGCCAGGCAGAACTGGCTTTCCTATCTGACTTATTTTCTAAGTCCGAGATCAGCGATGAGCTTTCTATACTCATCAATGTTTCTGTTGCGGATATACTTGAGGAGGCGACGGCGCTGTCCAACAAGCTTCAATAGTCCACGCCTTGATGCGTGATCCTTTGGGTTTGCCTTGAAGTGCCCCTGCAAATCATTGATGCGCGCCGTCAGAAGTGCGACCTGAACCTTCGCATCTCCTGTGTTCCTTGAGTCGTTACCGTACTTCACTACGATCTCGTTCTTCTGTTCCTTCGTGATCATCTCTTTTCTCCAGAAATAGTGAATCTATGTGCAGATCCTCGTTGTCCATCCATGCCTCACCGCCGATAACAGAAATGTGAACGGGCAAAGAAAGGACGAGAAACTCTCTTCCGATCTTAGCTCTGCATTCAATGCATCTCCCGTCGGAAAGGCAAAGTCTGGTATCATAAGATCCTAGTGGCGGTAGGAGCTGATGAATTGAGGCTCTGCTGAAAATCAGTTCTCCAGAGCACGATCTGTAAGGTAACGGCACAAGATCAACCCTGTAGAATTGACCGGAGTATCTGGAAAAACATTCCAGCTCTCCTTGTATAACAAGCTGTCTCAAAAGCGTTGATGAGATTTTCTCACCATTGTCTCCTAAGACAGAGTCTACTTCTATTACTCTGCACTCTGCGCCTTTTTCACAAAAGAGCCGAGGAATATCCTTCCCTGACGCCTGTGCGCTCGGATGGCCGAAGCGGAAATCTGAGCCGACGACAGCTGCAATCGGCTTTGTTATCTTGAGCAGCAAGTCTACAAAGCCACTGGCTGATATCTTACTGAAATCAATGGAAAAGTCAATCAGCGCAAAAAAATCCACACCAAAAGAAGCTACATATTTTTCTCTGAGCCGGATTGTATCCAGTGCGCCTTTGCTGCTGGCCTTCGGATTTGTCAGAAAAGAAATTACAAGACTTGCAGCTTCTTCCCTCTTTGCCGTTTCTGAAAGGGTTTCCATTATCTTCTTATGGCCTAAGTGGACACCATCGAAAACCCCGATCGCAATAACGGTCTTCATCTGCTTGAGACGCCCCGAAACCAATAGCGATCTGAACTCATATGTTTCCATCAGAAGCGCCCCATAATGTGTATTCTTCCCTCTTTGCGTTCTGCAAAGCCAAAAAGCTCTGTTGAAAGATAGATGTATGCAAAAGGCCTTTCAGGGTGGCTATCCGAGGCAATGAAAGTATTATCGAAATAACCATTCTCAACGGACTTTGAAAAGCGAGGGGGAACGATGATCGTTGAAAAAAGCTCGGTTTTATCCAGAAGCGAGATCGTATCAAGAGGGATATCATCAAGGGTGAATGGCCCGATGGATAGCCGTCTAAGCTTTGAGACATATGCGGCAGAGCCAGTTCTTATGCCGATATCGCGAGCAAGTGATCTGATATACGTACCTTTTGAGACTGATGTCCTTATAACAGCTTTTTCACCATCAAAGGAGAGCAAATCGATTGAATCGATTGTAATATCGCGCTCCGGCATCGTGAGATCATTGCCGCTACGTGCTTCAATATAAGCCCGTTTCCCATCTACATGGATCGCTGAATATACAGGAGGAATCTGCTTCTGTTTACCTAAAAATGTGGGAATTACGTCCTCAAGTACCTTTCTGGAAGGAGGATTGCCTTCTCTGATGACCATGCCCTCTGGGTCGAGTGTATCCGTCTCCTTTCCGAATGTAATCTCTGCCAGATATGACTTTCCCATTGAAGAGAATACGGGATTGAGTTTTGTTGCTTTTCCAATGAGTACGATCATCAATCCCGAAGCGAATTTATCAAGTGTACCGGCATGCCCTACTTTCATCCCCTTGTATTCTCTTTTTATCGGAGAAAGGGATGAAAAGGAGGTAATGCCTTCTTCTTTATCTCTGATGAGGATTTCAGCCTCTCTCATCGCTCTTCCCGATAGCTTCATCTATCAGGCGGTTGATTCGCTCTGCTTCTCTATATGAGTCATCTCGGAAGAATGTGAGGACAGGGGTGTTCTTTGTTTTCAACACCTGAGCAATCCTCGACTGAATAAATCCCGATGCGCTGTTAAGCGCTCTGACAGAGGAATCGATCCTCTCCTCCGGCATCGACGATACGTAGATCCGTGCCTCGGTGTTATCCGGGGCAAGCTCAACACGTGTGACAGACGTAAAAGGAGAGAGATGCGGATTCTTTATTGCTCCAGTGACAATGAGACTGGAAATAGCCTCCATTATCCTTTTTTCAAGTCTTTCCTGTGAAAACTCACTCATTTATCTCAAGTGTCCTCTTGACCTCTTCGGTCTCAACGATTTCAAGGATATCTCCGATCTGAAGATCCTGCCAGTTCTCAAGGCCGATACCGCATTCAAATCCTTCTGCGACTTCCTTCGCATCATCCTTGAATCTCTTTAAGGATGCGATCTTGATCATATCGCGGCTGATCTGGATCGAATCACGGATGACACGTACCAGAGCATTGCGCTTAACATGACCTTCAAGCACATAGCATCCTGCGATTATGCCGACCTTTGGAACCTTGAAGGTATCGCGAACCTCGACCTTTCCGATATCGACTTCCTTGATCTCCGGAGAGAGAAGTCCTTCCATCGCCGCCTTGATATCATCAACAACGTCATAGATGATATTGTACTTGCGTATCTCTACCTTCTCCTGCTCAGCAAGTGCCTGTGCACGCGGTGTCGGGCGTACATTAAAGCCGATTACCATAGCATTGGAAGCAGATGCGAGCGTAACATCTGACTCGATGATTGCACCAGCGGCCGCTCTGATGACATTGACCTTGATTTCATCTGTCGATAGTTTCTCAAGCACACCTCTAAGAGCCTCTACAGACCCCTGGACGTCGCCCTTGATGATGACATTGAAATCCTGATGGTTATTCAGCACATCGATAAAGGAAAGCTTGTGGCTGCCGGATTCATTCATCCTCTCCAGCTCCTGTCTCTTTGCACCGACCATCCTTGCCTGCCTCTCATCCTCTGTAACTTGGAACGGATCACCGGCAGAAGGAATATCTGAAAGACCGATGATCTCAACAGGATCTGATGGATGAGCTTCCTTTATCTTCTTACCTTTATCATCGAACATAGCCCTGACGCGCCCAGGATAAATACCCGCAACGTAGTAGTCTCCCTGATTAAGTGTGCCTTTTTCGATGATGACAGTTGCTACGATACCGCGTCCCTGATCGATTCTCGATTCAAGCACCTTTCCGACCGCTCTGCAATTCGGGTTTGCCTTAAGCTCAAGAATCTCAGCTTGCAGAAGTATTGTATCCAATAAATCATCGATACCTTCCTTCTTGAGCGCAGATATCTTGCAGTACAGCGTCTGTCCACCCCACTCCTCAGGAACAAGATTGAGTTCAGAGAGCTGTTGCATTACACGATCTGGGTTTGAGTCCGGAAGATCGCACTTGTTGATTGCAACGATAATAGGAACCTTTGCAGCTTTCGCATGATCGATAGCTTCCCTCGTCTGCGGCATCACTCCATCATTTGCAGCGACGACAAGCACAACGATATCTGTAACCTGTGCACCACGCGCTCTCATCATCGAGAATGCAGCGTGTCCTGGGGTATCTAGGAATACAACATCGCCCTTTCCGGGAACACTGACCTTATATGCTCCGATATGCTGTGTGATTCCACCGAATTCTCCTCCTGCAACATCGGATGATCTGATTGCATCAAGGAGCTTTGTCTTACCATGGTCAACATGACCCATGATAGTGACAATCGGTGCGCGTGGGACAAGATCGTCTGGGTTATCTTCATCCTGTGCGATGATTGTTTCATCATATAGCGATACAAGATTAACCTGACAGCCATATTCAGAGGCGATAATCTCCGCAGTATCATGGTCAATCTGCTGGTTGATCGTCACCATCATACCCATCTTGAAGAGCTTTGAGATGATATCAGAAGCCTTGAGATTCATCTTCTTCGCAAGGTCTGCAACGGTGATGTTCTCCATGATATCAATTGACTTAGGAACAGCGGAAAGCTTCTGCTCTTCCCTTTTCTTCTTCTGGAACTGGAAATCCAGCTCCTCATCCTTCTGATATCTGTCGTTGTAGTCCTTGCGCTTTGAAGCGTTCTGAGCTCTCTTCCCTGATCCCTTCTGGTTTATATCAGGAGCGCCCTGTCCCGGCATCGGATGCATCGGACGATTGCCAAAGCGCGGAGCATTGGACTGTCCATCACGTCTGAAACCAGAGCCGGAGGATGGTGTATAGCTCTGTCCCGCACGTGGCATCTTCTGCCCATTGCGATTGAATCGATTATCTCCATCCTTGTGGTTCTGATAGCGTTTCTGTCCCTGCCTCTGGCCGCCAACAGGCTTTCCACCGACAACTCCGGCGACTCTTGGCCTTGAAGGTGTATCTGACGTACTCTCGACCTTCTGCCCAGGTACTGGAGGAAGATTAGAGCTTTTGATAATAACAGGCCCATTATGTAATGGAGACTGTATCCGCGAGTTCTGGTGATGCGTCGCGGTATTCGTCATGAAGCTCTTACCCGTAAGAACATTGCCGAAATCTTTCTTAGGCGGCTCTTTTTTCTCTTTCTCCTTCATCTTTTCTTTTGCCTTCTGTTCAGGCGTAATGATTGGAGGAAGATTCGTCGCCTTAATGATTACAGGTTCCGCAATCTTGCTGCTTTCAGGAATTACGCTACCAAGCCTCTGATCTTTCTTTTCCTCATCCTTTTCTTTGACCTTTACGACAACAGGCTTCTTTTTCAGGACAATGACTTTCTTCTCGACATCGTTCTGGGGCTGAGGCTCAGATTTAACCACCTTCTCCTCTTTTGAGGAGTTCGCTGGACGCTTGATGACGTTCACCTTGATTTTTTCATCGTTCTTGACTTCTTCTGACATCTTTACCCTTTATCACTCAAACTCAAACTCAGCGCCGCACTTCGGGCACACAGCTGTGCCTGCAGGAAGAATCTCATGACAGATAGGACATTCAAATTCCCTGTCTTCTTCATCTTCTGTAATGACAACACTATCACGGACAGTTGATATATCCTCATCCGTAAGTCCTTTATCCCTCAGTTCATTATCATCATACTCGAAGAACTCCTCGATAGACCAGATGTCAACATCGTGTAGTTTCTTAATAAGTTCATCCGAGATTCCGATATCTGTAAGCGGTGTGTCATCGGGCGCGATTCCAATCTCATCGTTGGAGAGTACAGGTGCTTCTGCTGCCTCTGCATCAACATCACCTTCTTCCTCTTCCTTGTTATCCTCATCATTACGGAAGAGGTTATCAACATTACGATAGATTTCCATCGTCTCTTCCATCTCATTGAACTGGGTCTGTGTCTTTACCTCGATATTCCAGTCACAGAGAATCTTTGCAAGCTTTACATTAACACCGCCCTGACCGATTGCGATTCCCTGCTGATTATCATCGACAATCGCAACAACGTGCCTTGTTGCCGGATCGATCGTAACAACGCGTCTGACTTGGGCTGGAATGAGCGCATTTGCAATGAAGACAAGAGGATCTTCCGAATAGCGTACGATATCGATTTTCTCTCCATCGCACTCAGCCATGACTGTCTGGATCCTTACGCCAGCCTTGCCGACTGTCGATCCGACAGGATCTATATCTGTCTTATGTGTATCGACTGCAACCTTTGTCCTAACGCCTGCATGCCTAGCAATAGCCTTGATCTCAACGTCTCCTGTGGAAATCTCAGGAACTTCGTTCTCGATAAGCGCCTTTACAAATTCCTTAGAGGAACGTGAAAGCAGTATATTGACAGAAGCTCCGCGTCCTTTTGCGTCACGTCCTTTGCGTCCCTTGTCATTCTGAGAGCCGACTTTATCGACTTTTTCGACATAGAACTTAAGCTTTTCTGTGATTTCATATGTCTCTCTGGGACTCTGGCCACGGAGAGGGAAAAGCGCATCAGCACCATCGAGGTTAAGGTTGACTATGTAATCACCATTTCTCGGATTAAGGCGCTTGATCTCTCCGATAACGAGCTTCCCTTCCATTGCCTTTGCATCGATATAAACCTTATCTGTGGTGTACTCCTTCACAACCTGCTGTGAACGCTGCTTAGCTGACTGTACAGCACTGTATTCGAAGGTTCTCGGATCAATAGGGATTTCCAGAGAATCCCCTACCTCAACATCCTCAACAAGCATCTGTGCATCATCGAGCGGAATCTGCCTTACCTTGTCATACCAGTCTTCCTCGTTTACGACTTCCTTTACGCTATAGAGTTCAACGCATCGATTTTCAATGCCTGCATCGTTTGGGAAAAAGCGTACAACAACGTTATCATCGGTTCCAAACTTCCTCTTATATGCACTGGTAAGCATATCGCGGATAAGAGAGACAACTTTCGTCTCATCCATCCTGCTATCATCAATCATTGATTTGATTTCTTCGCTCAGATCAAGCATTTCCTGCCTCCCATACGTATTCGAGCTTTGCTTTTGCTATATCATCAAAGGAAAGCGTGATAGTCCCGCCTTCCTCCTGTCCTTCTACTTTTGCCTCAGATAGCGTTACAGCACATTCATCGGCATTTTCGATCTTTCCGATAACATATGCGCTTCTTGAAATGCTGTAACATCTTACATTCCGTCCAATGAAGACGGAGAACTCCATAACATCTTTTATATTCCTCTGTAATCCAGGGGAAGAGACTTCAAGCTGTAGATCCCTATCTTCTAAGATAATCGTATAACGTGGATAGATAAGATTATAGGCTCTGGCAAGATCTTCTGTATCGATTTCTCTATCCGGTCTGTAGAGAATGACTGTCATTGCCTGTGAACCCTGACTGATTGAATTACTGACCTCAACGACTTTAAGGCCTAATGATGAGACTAATGCCTCGATTTCCCCAATCGCTTTGTTTCCAGATGCCTCTCTCTTAAGCATCAACCCTCCACCATGAATAAAGGGACCGTTTTGTTGGTCCCTTAAATCACTTTAATGAAACTAAATGACTTTTAGCAAATCAAGAAAGCTCTGTCAATAGTTCTTGCTTATTCTTTTCTTTAGCTCAGAAAGGAACGTAAGTGCATCCAGCGGTGTTGATGTGTCAGTATCAAATGCATCGATTTCATTTATGATCTCATCCCTCTCGCTTTCCTCAGGCATCGATGTATCGATAAATAGATCGCCTTGCTCGCTATCAAACGCATAATCTGCAAAGTGGCGTTTCTGGAACCGCGAGGCTTCCTTTATAACATCACGAGGAAGCCCTGCAAGCTTTGCAACATGTATTCCATAGCTTGAGGCAGATACGCCGCTCTCTGCTTTCCTTAAAAATACGATTGTGTTTTTCTCCTCCTTCACGGCCATGTGAAGCAACTGCAATGCAGATGTATCGAGGAGCGTAAGTTCATGATAATGCGTTGCAAAAAGCGTAATAGATCCAAGTTTTATAAGATATTGCATTACAGCATAAGCAATTGACATTCCATCTTCTGTACTTGTTCCCCTTCCGATCTCATCCATTATCACAAGAGATCTTGTGGTTGCTGATCTAAGAATTGCCGCTGTTTCTGACATCTCTACAAGAAATGTTGATTCTCCGCGTGCAAGATTATCGCTAGCACCCACACGACAGAATATCTTATCAGTGATGGGGATTATCGCACTATCGGCAGGAACATATGACCCGATATGAGCAAGGAGCGTTATTATCGCAATCTCTCTCAAATATGTGGATTTTCCTGCCATATTCGGCCCTGTTATGAGTGCAAAGCGAGAGGGCTTGGAAGAATATGAATTAGCAACATATTCATTTCTTCCTGTAAAGGCTTCAACGACAGGATGTCGCCCATTTACAATCTCGATATCCCCCTCTTCCGTTATCACGGGTCTTGAATAACCACATTCGAGCGAAAGCTCTGCAAGGGATGATAGGAAATCGAGACGAGAGATTATCTTTCCCATATTCTCAATGGGAATGCAGAGATCAGCTGCCTTTGAAAGAAAAGTCGAATATATTTCTTTTTCCCTTCTCTCTGCATCCTCAGATGCTGAATTTATCCTCAGCTGTATATCCTCAAGCTCAGGTGTGACAAAACGCTCGCCGCCAACAAGTGTCTGGCGTCTGATAAAGTAATCAGGAACTTTATCAAGCTGTCCTTTAGATACCTCTATATATGCGCCGAGGATTCTATTCTCGCCTGCCTTTATATTCTGGATTCCTGTTTCATCCTTGATTTTCTGTACGTATTCATCGAGAAGCGTTGTTCCGTTTTCCACCAGAGATCGCGATAGATCAAGTTCATCATCATAGCCTGAGCATATGATAGTACCAGCATTGTTTATATTCGTGCATTCCCTGTTGATTGCTCTCTGTACATCCTCGGAGAATGACATAAGGGCGGAAAACGAAGAGGAAAAATCCTCCGCAAGCTCCAGATATATATCCCTTTCTGCAACTAGGGAAAAGAACGAAACCGTTGAATCAGATATCGCGATAAAATCACGAGGGGTAAGCTTACGCATCGAAGCCTTTGTGCTGAGTCGTTCGAGATCAGAGGCCGATGAGAGTATTTTCCTTACTCTATCGAGTTCAGCGCGTTCTTTGACGAATCGTTCAACCCAATCAAGACGCTTATCTATCCTCGATTTATCCATAAGCGGATGAAGAAGCGAGTAGCGTAGCAACCTTGATCCAGAACTCGTTTTTGTTCTATTGAGCGTCTGATAAAGGCTCCCATTACGTTCCCCTGTAAGCGAGGAAACGAGTTCTAGGTTCCTAACAGCAGCGGCATTGAGTGCCATGAAACTTCCATCTGTAACTCTTTCAACGATTCTCAGCTGTGGAAGCTCAGTCTTCAGATTGTCCTGCAAATATTTCAATAACGGCCCCATAGCAGAGAGCACAGGATCCTTTTCCCCTATTCCTGAATCGCGAAGGACAGCGAGAGGAAATTGCTTCACGGTCTCTTTTATGCCTGATCGAACAGAGAACTCCCATTCTGGCAGTTTTGTAACCATTGCCGGAAGTGCATCAATCATTCTTCTGAGGTTCTTCTCTGAGAAATAGAGGTCATCTGGAACAAGGATTTCCTTCGGTGCAATCTCGGAAAGCGAAGATTCCAGAGATGCATAGTCTCTTTCAAGAGGAAATGTCCTGACTTTGAACTCTCCTGTTGAGATATCAGCCCAAGCAAGATAAAACCCTTTCCTATCGGCGGAGATTGCAAGGATATATGAAGAAGAAAGTGAATCAAGATATTCATCATCAACGACTGTTGCAGGCGTATAGATTTCCGTTACGCTTCGCTTTGCGAGTTCATTTGATTTTTCAGGAAGCGAGATCTGTTCGCATATAGCTACCTTCTTTCCAGCATCAAGAAGTCGTTTCAGATAGCTTTTTGCAGCATGGTATGGTATTCCGCACATCGGCGCATTTCCGCGATGCGTCAACGTCAGATTCAATAGCCGTGAAACCTCTATCGCATCATCATTGAACATCTCATAGAAATCGCCAAGACGGAAGAAAAGCACCATATCCTGATGCTTTTCCTTTATCTCCAAATATTGCCGCATCATCGGCGTAAGTTCATCGCTCTTCTTCATTTCTTTACAGAATAGCACAAAATCTATGATTCAATCCAAGCGCTATCGAGTTAATAAAGCGATGTTGTAATAGCAAGAACAATCTTCAGGCCTGAGCCTTCCCTGTTGCTGTTTGCAAATAGCAATCCAGATTCCCACTCAAATCCATTTCCATGCGTCCAAGTAGCGTTCTTCACAAGATAGAGTCCAAGGGGGAATCCTGGAATCTGCATCTTAAGTCCGATGCCACCTGCAAAATACCAGTCAATATTCGAAAATGAATCAAGCGCATTGAGCGAGCTTGTTGCTCCGGTTGCGGAAACAAATGCCTCGACTGCAACAATGCGGTTTACAATCGGGAACGAGAGTTCAAGCTGGTTATGCCATAGAAATGCCTTATCGTAGACGACATCGAAACCGCGACCGATATTCATGCCATCGATATAAAGCATCTCATAGCGCGTCGCACCTTCTTTAGCAATATGCCATGACCAGCCATTTCCATCACCACTATTCCAGAACTGATCGAACATGAACGAAACAGATGATGTGAGCGAAAGAACAAGATTCTTCGTATCGCCTTCCTCCGTCATGTAGCTGAAAAGCGATAAAAAGCCTGCGCCGGAGACTGTAAAGCGGTTGTAGTTCGAAAGGCCTCCAAGGAAACCGCCGGCATAAGTCCAAGAAGCAGAAAAAACATAACCCTTTGTCGTATTCTGCACAAGGTCTCTTCCATCCCACGTAATTGAGAGCGTAAGGCGGTTTGACCACTGCCAGTTCTCATGATAACGCTTGATCAGAAGCTCATATGGATCATATTGGGTATCATCATAATAGGCTCTGTTAATACCGAATGATACACCGGCTGAGAGAGTGAGCGATCCTGGCTCGAATACAAAGGTATATCCGGTATCATAACCGACCGCGATACGCCAGTAATGGTAAGCCATCAAATAAGCATCCGAAGGATAGAGCGGATTATCCTTTGCATACCAGCTCTCTGCCGATGGATAGCCGAGTGGGAATGTAACCATTTCATCGTCTCTTCCATCGTAATAATCGGAAGTTGGATCACGTTGGAGCGTATCATCGCGATAGCTATGTTCAAATGTCAAGGATATTCCGTTTGCCCATCGCTTATCCCCCACCCAATCATCAGAAATGGATACAGATACAGATTGGGTATCGGGAGATAGCGTTGTCCCGAGAGAGAGATTACGGCCAGTCCCTGCCAGATTCCTATTGGTCCATTGAAGAAAGCCTGAGATCGGAAACTCATCAACAGTCCCTCCAAAGGTTGCTCCGAACTGGAGTTCCATCTGGTTTCCTTCCTCGACCTCAAGTTCTACGATAACGCCATTCTCTGTATCTCCATAGAGAAGATCCGCTTTTACAGTGTTGATAAGTCCTGTATTCATCAGGTTCTGCTGGCTTCTGATAAGCCTTGAACGGGAGAATACATCACCTACATTCATCATCAGCTCTCTTTCCATGACATATGGTTTTGTCTTGGAAAGACCTGTAATCACTATATCCTCTACAACGGACTGATCGCCCTCCAAAATGACGATATGGTAGTTGATTATGTGGTTGACTTCATCTCTAGTTGGAACGAAATCAATCATTGACCTGATATACCCATTATCATAATAAAGCGATGCGATGGTCTCATATTGCACGGAAATATCTGCAACATTGTACGGATCGCCTTCCCTTATCGTAATAAGAGCGCTTATCTCACTGTCGCTGTAGATACTGTTACCTTCAAAGTCTATCGTTCCGATTGTCCATCTATCGCCTTCTGTTATCGTGTAGACAACATTGACGTAAATCGTATTATCATCTTCTTCGCCTGTAGGGACAATCTCGACGCTATCTATACGTGCATCAGGATAACCTTCGGTTCCGTAGAGCGAGATGATGTTGTTCTTGTCTGTATCAATATCGCTTTGAAGAAAGTTTCCGTTGTTGAAGAAGGACTTTTCCTTCTGTGTCAGAACACCTTCAATCTCTTTGATGGTAAGTCCGTCGATACCATTGAAGATAATCGATCTTACTTTATACTGCTTACCTTCAACAACATGGTAGACAACGTCCATTGTGTTGGTCTCTTCATCAAGTTCAGTTGTCGAACTTACTTGTATATCTCTATAACCACGCTGGAGATAATAATCTTTTACTTCACCTTCTCCAACAGAAAGGACACCGGGCGTAAAATAAGAGCCTTTCGTTATATTCTGATTGGATATAAGCGTTCGTTCCCTGATTTTATCCGATCCCTCGACTGAGATGGAGGAAATCATAGGGTTCTCATATATTGTGAACTGTATTACCAGATCATCGTTTTCCCCTTCCATCAATGCCTCAGCCGTAACATAGCTAAGCCAAGGTTGGGCATAAAGAACGCTGTTCATCTCAGCGAATGTGCTATCGGAGAATTCAACACCGATGTATCGCTTGAGGAGATTGTTGACAGTCCTTTCAGAGACATTCTGAAGTCCCTGATATCGGAATGCTGTCATAACCATGCCATTCCACCAAGCATCATCTGCTGCACAGAGAGGCATCAATGCCATTGCAGCTACGGTCAGTATTATCAGAAAGCGCTGTATTCTCAATTTCATCACCTTGCAAGGATATCAGAAAGCCAATACGTTTGCTACATTTTAAACTGCGAAGATAAACAGTGTGAAGGAAAAACACCCAAACTTCACCATACGATTCGCTTGGATATCTCGAATCCAAAGTTATCCATGATGTCGTAAAGCGTAATATTGTCAGGCTGTGTAAAGAATGAGACTGTACACAACGGATTCGTCCATTCCAGAGAAATCTCTATATCAAGATCAAGGTCGTCAGCGATGAATGAAGGCGAAGAATCCTCCCAATCGGTCGAACTCTGGAGATGAACCATAGCTTCGAAATAAACCTCCGGAGTGATATATTTTCCAAGATAGAGCGTCGTTCCATCCAGATACCTTGCCATCGGTGAAAGATTCTCCGAATCAAGGTTTGAAGATGCAAGGTTTACCGTATCATAGAGGATGTTCCCAACGATATTCGTATGAATTGAGAATGTATCAAGCGAGAGCGATGTGCGGATTGACTGTTCAAGTCCTGTATCTGTGCTGCGGAGTATTCCCATTCTGGTAAGGATATCCACAGAGGCGGAGAGAAGTGAGAACATCGAAGATATCGAGATATCTCCATAGACGCCGGTCGGGAGGATTGAACCGCCAAGGATTGTCATGATTTCATTGATATTCTTGCTCGGAGAGCTTTCGAACGACGGCGTAATATTGTCAAGTGTTGCATTTCTGAGGATAAGATAGATATCGACAGGCTGGCCTTCGGTATCGAAATCCCTTAATCGAGCACGCAGATTAATGGTCGGATTGAACTCAGCCTCCCCATACAATGTAGTTGGGAAACTTATATTTCCTTCTGTAATATAGAAGTTTTTCTGGAAGTAATAAAATTCTCCAGACCTTATATCCAAAGTTCCTGTAACATTCAACCCTCCTATGGAATGTTTGCTTACATGGAGTCTTTGATTTTCTGCGATAAATGCTGTAAAGATCGGATTTGGCCCTAGAGGTAAGACAAAACTTACATTTTCTCTGAGAAGTATATTCATATCCATCGTTGTTGTTCTCTTTGAACCCCACCACTCTGGAAGAGGTTCCATACCAATGGACATTCTCAGATTTTCCGCTGTTATTTCGCCTTCGAGATTGATGTTCATATCCTGTCCGACAATAGAAAGATTTCCAGATACATCTCCCCAGATATCTACATTGGAAGCGACTATAGGGAGCCTGATGCCAACCTCATTTCCATCCTCGATATAAACATCTACAGACCACTGGAGAAGAGAAAGCGTCGATGAGAGATCTGCCGAAATGGCAGCGCGGGCAGGTATCTGTTCAAATGTCTCTAGATTGAGAGCTGTGCAATCATCAATAAGCGATGTGATGCTGTTATCCCATATAACAATCGATGGGTTATGGAGAATTATTCTTTCATTCGGTATCCAGAAGAGATCAAACGCAACACTCTCTCCATCCATTCTTCCATAGAGATCCCATTCAATGCCGTTTTTTGCTACATAGAGTTCACCACTCACCGGCGATGGATCATAGAAAATTACAGTCGGAACAGGGAATAACAAGTTGATAAAGCTTATTTCAAAGTTGTTGATTTCCGCCTTTATTGTGAAATCGTCCCCATAAAATTCGCCTTTTAGATTGAGGTTGAGTACAGGATCAAGATCTATATTGGCATCAAAGGCATTGTTATTGACATCAAAGCTACCAGTCAAGAGTGAGCCATCTGCATAAAGAACCCTGTCCTTCATTGTGAGGACAGTGTTTCTTGGCTCTATGTAGAGTCTATTATCTATGTTTGTAGTCCCCACTGAGATATTTGCTGAAATTAAGCGTGCTATATTCTCCCTTGAAAGACCGATGATCGTTCTAAAGAGATTTTCATCTTCGGACAGCTGTCCTTCGATGTCCAGTGAGGTCGTTATAGGATAGGATCTATCTTTATGATCTATCGTGATTGCTAAATCAAAATGCGCTCCAAGATTACCCGTTGTCGAATCAAATGTGATTGCAGGGGCTGTGACGCTTATTCCTCCCCTGTCGAATTTTATATTTCTCAGCTCAAGCGATGTACTGTTGACGTACATTGATGCCGAAATATCTGCCGGATTATTTATCATATCTTTTGATTTCGCAGTGAATGTTCCGCTAAAAGCAAGTTTTCTGAAGCTCTCACCATTTCCTGTAAGATTTATGTCAGCAACAAGACTATCTATGCCGATACGGGAGAGATTGAAATTATCAGCGCGGAAAATACCCGAAAATTGTGAATCCTCTGCAAGTATAGATACTCTGATCGTCTCTCTGTTATTGCCGCGTGTTGATGAGAGATAGAGGGCGATCGACCTATTTGAAGCGCTGAGTTCGAGTGCACCGCGGAGCGGTTCTGTTTCGATTCCGGAAAATATTATGTTCTCTATCCGTATACTGTCATTATTCCCATAAGCAGAGAATGAAAGATCCGGAGAAGTCGGCAGATGGCGCATGTTGACAATTCTGAATGTCGGAATAGTCAGAGAGAGCGACTGTTCGGAGAATATGAATGATAGATTGATTGTTCCGCTGAGCGTACATGGCGTGACATCGGTCGAAGGAACTGGAAGCGGAAAGGATGAGAAGATTGCTGTACCTGCAATCTCATCACCGTATTTAACATTTATCGAAAGCGCTGGATTTTCGAACTTTATCTGATTCTCGGCAAGGTTCACGCTAAAATCGATTGGATAGTAACTATCGCCACTGACAAGAAGTGCGTTGGATCGAACAAGCTCCTCTTCCGAGAAATCAACACGGCCGCTGAAACGTGTTAACGGTGCCAGCGGTGATGTAAGCAAGAACGAGTACTCGCGGCTATCGGAGAGCGTAAGAAGTACATTTGCAATGGCTTTTCCTGTCTCACTTCTTGAAATTTCAAAGTTCCCATCAGGAAGCATTCTCTCAAGGTCGATAGAGCCAATCCAAGAAACATCGATTAAATCGGTATGTATCGAAGAGGAACGCACAATCATTGTATCAGGCATCAGATGTGCAGAAAGATTGACAGCTAGGTCAAATGAATATTCATTGAACCGGATATCATCAAATGAGAGTGCAAGAGATAGCGGCCCTGTCATTCCGCCATCGGCCTCTGTCACATCAATATTGACCGATCCTGTGATTGATGTATCAGTTCCAATATATCCTGTGGTCAATGGCATAAAGTATGAGATGAGATTTCGCAATGGATAAAGCGCTAAATCGTTCGAATATAGCGATAGAGATAATGATTTATCGTATTTTGCAAGAAGTGAAAGATAAGTACCATAGCTGCCGTTTAAGCGGAATTGGCCATTATCATAGAAAAGATTCAGCCTTACAAAATCCTCGATACCAGGAAGGTGGATGTTATTCAAAGACGTATTGATCCAACTTGGCTTGCCGTCTTTTAAGCGGATTGTCGTTTCCAGATCCAGTGTCGTGCCATCAAATGCAATCTCTTCTGAATCCATAAGCGCTGAGGATGAAATGATAACATTCAGATCCCCGTTGCTCTCTTTCGCATCAAGTTCGAATGTCGTAAGCGTAAGTTTAGGGAATAGATTCGTAAGATAACTCAGTCCACCTGTTTCAATCACAGGAGAAGATACCTTTGCATTCTTACCTTCTTTATCAAGAACGATGTCAGCTGATGGCATTTTGATAAGATTCAGCTCGCCTCTATTTACATCAAGTTCATCGACATGAATTGAGATTGGGACATTCTCAGCAAGATTGGCTTTTAAATATCCAAGGCTGCCGGAAAAGTCATCATAAGAAGCAGATAGAGATGAGAGAGAGAGTTCTATTCCATATTCATCCAGCGTTATCCAAAGCGGAGCGATTGAGATAAAATCATCCCCTCTCGAAGCTTCGACGCTATCGACTTCAACCCGGGCTTCGACATTAAAATCATCAGCTAGGGAAATAGAGGCATTTGCGAAAAGCGAGTCTGCAATGAACTCTATATCATCATAATTTCCAGTAATTTCATCGATCGCCGCATTTAGACTTATGACGTCATCGTATGAAAAATCGACAACAGTTCTGTTGATTCTCCCATTAAGGTTTTCGTAATCAATTTCCATCGTTTCTGTCTGGAATCTTCCGTTTATGCCGTCCAGCCCATATTCCAGTTCTGTCATTAATGAGAAGTCATATACCGTCACAATATCTAAGATGTTCATATCGATATCGTGGATGAAAATGGAGAATGCATAGTTGTCGAGGATCGAGAGATAGTCAAATGATGGATTATCCTCTCTTTCTCCACTATTTTTGAGACGTTCCAGAAACGAGGGTGGAATATTGATGCTTCCGTTTGAAGCTTCGACGTTTAGCTTACCGTTTCCAAGTGCGATGTAGCGAATTAAGGAAAACAGTCCCATATGAACCGTTATTCGATCAAATGAAACTATTTCTTCTCCGTCATATCCAATCTTAAGGCCATTGATGAATACGCCATCCCGGAAGTTCCTCTCCATCGAATCAAAGGAGACAGAGATCGATGTATCCATCTCTGAAAGCGAATCCAGAATGATATTTGTCGTAATGAGCGTCGGGCTTGTCATTGAGAGAATAATCACTGTACCCAGTGCAACGACAGAGAATACCAGAAGCACGACTAACGAGATAACAATCGTAGAGAATGTCGTATGGTACTTCACAGGCGCCTCATTTTTACGCTTAATATGGTAGCATAAACAACCATCGAGGAGAAACACTGATGAGAGAGACGATTCTTAGTTCTTTTATCGTTTTTGAAGGTTTGGACGGCGCTGGAACGACAACTCAGATACGTCGGCTTGCACGTTATTATGAGTTCAACAAACGACCTTTTGCTGCGACAAACGAACCAACGTCGAATCCTATCGGTGAAGTTGTAAGAAGTGTTTTGCAGAAAAAGATATGCACTACCCCTAATGCACTTGCCCTGCTCTATGCCGCAGATCGTGACGATCATCTGTATAATCAGAGTTACGGCATTGTAAGATACTTGGACGAGGGACGTGTTGTTATATCTGACAGATACTTCTATTCCTCGATAGCGTATCAAAGTGTTGAATGCGATCCGGATTTCATAGAGAGTATCAATGATTTTCCTTCTCCGGAAATCATTGTTTATATCGATACCTCTGTTGATGAATGCCTCAGAAGGATAGAAAAGCGCGGTGAAGGGAAAGAACTCTTCGATCGCTACGATTTTCTGATGGAAGTAAGAAAGAATTATGAAAAAGCTTTTTCAGCCCTCCCTGATGGCGTTCACCTTATTCGGATCGATGGATCTGCACCGGCGGATGAGGTAGAGAGCAACATCAGGAAGGAGTTATCTAAATATAGCCTATGATCTTATGTACATTGCATCACCATAGCTGAAGAAGCGATATCGCTCTTCGATCGCATGGTGATAGGCATTGAAGATAAGTTCCTTTCCAGCAAGGGCCGAAACAAGCATCAAGAGCGTTGATTCAGGGGTATGGAAGTTCGTCAAGAGATCATCGACGAACTTAAATTTATAGCCAGGATGAATAAAGATATCTGTATCACCCTCTCTTTTCGTCAAGACGCCATCCTCCGCAGCGCTTTCAAGCGTTCTGACAGAGGTTGTACCGACAGCAAGAATCCGCTTCTTATCCATTTTTGCCTTGTTAAGCGCATCAAATGTAATTTCATCGATTGAGAAATGCTCGCTATGCATGTGGTGGTCTTCGATATTCTCCGTACGGACAGGCAGGAATGTTCCTGCGCCGACATGAAGCGTCACCTCATATATCTCTATGCCACTGCTCCTGACTTTTTCCATCAGTTCTTCTGTAAAATGAAGGCCAGCGGTAGGAGCTGCGACCGATCCTGGGGTTTTTGCATATATCGTCTGATACCTCTTTTCATCGCTGAAGCTATCTTCCCTCTTTATATATGGAGGGAGCGGAACATGCCCTGATTTTTCAAAGAAGGACTCATCGATAGGCTCTGAGAGCATCAAAGATCGCGTGGAGTCTGCATTTTCCCTTATTATCACGCCTTTAACAGACTCTTTGCCATCCCTATCGAAGAAGATAAATTCCTTGCCTATTTTCTGCTTCTTGGACTTTGAAACCATGCATTTCCATGCACCATCCGTCTCTGGTGAAAGAAAGAGAAATTCAACGACACCACCCGTTAGTGCTGTGCCATATACGCGTGCTTTTCGGACTTTTGAGTTATTCACTACGATAACACTGTCCTGCGGTATCAAGGACGGAAAATCCTTCATCATGTAATCAGAGAACGTTTCTGTAGTGCGATCTAACAGCAGCAGTCTATCATCGCCTCTTCTTTCTGATGGTTCTTGCGCAATTAACTCGCTAGGAAGGTCAAAATAGTAGTCCTTGGTCAGCATTGCCCCTCCCCCTTATGCCAAGTAGCTCATAAGCTTTTTCTGTAACGCATCTACCTCTCGGTGTCCTCTTGAGATATCCCTGCTGGATAAGATATGGCTCATAGAAATCCTCAAGGCTTTCAACCGCCTCCCCGACAGATATCGAGAGCGTATCAGCACCAACAGGGCCTCCGCCATAATACTCAATGATTGTTCTCAAGATATTCCTATCCATTGTCTCAAGACCATTTTCGTCTATTCCAAGACGCCCAAGGCCTTCTTTCACGATATCCTCTGTTATCGTTCCATCTCCAAGTACCGACGCGAAATCCCTGAGACGTCTTAAAAGTCTGTTTGCAATTCTAGGTGTCCCTCTCGAGCAGCGTGCAAGCGATAGCACCGCTTCGTCCGTTATCTTCGTTCCAAGTATCCGTGCCGAGCGGGAGATGATCCTTGAAAGCTCTTCCGGCTCATAGAAATCAATATGTATATTAATGCCGAATCTGGATGAAAGCGGTGAGGACACAGAACCCGCTTTTGTCGTTGCGCCTATCAGCGTAAAATGTGGAAGCGGAATCCTCATCGTCCTAGCAGCAGGGCCTTGTCCTATCACCCAGTCAATCTCAAAGTCCTCCATTGCGATGTAAAGCATCTCTTCCAATGCTGGTTTCAGACGATGTATTTCATCGATGAAGAATATTGAACCTTCGGAGACATTGGTAAGTATACCCGCAAGATCCTTTGGTTTTTCGAGTGCCGGAGCAGATGTCATTCTGATCTCTGCATGCATTTCATTTGCTATAATCGAGGCAAGCGTTGTCTTTCCCAGTCCCGGTGGCCCGACGATGAATGTATGATCAAGCGCATCATTGCGGCCCCTAGCCGCTTTGATGAAAACAGACAAATTTTCCTTTATCGAGGCCTGCCCCTGAAAATCCTCAAGGTATTGCGGCCTTAGGATATTTTCCTGCTTATCCTCTTCCTGTAGCGTCGCATCAACTGGCCTGACATGGCCAAGATCGATTTCCATCTCGTCGCCCTTATCGAAAATCATCTGGATAGCCTCTTTAGAACAAGCGGAAAGAGCATAGCTTCCGCACTTCTGAAATCCTTGCTCTGAATAACTGTAGCATTTTCAGTAAGCACATCATTGAGTGTTCTGACAACAATCTTCCTCTCAAAACCCATCTCAGTAAAGGATTCTATGAGATCTCTGAACTGTCCAGGCGTACTTACCTCTTCTTTGCTCTCTTCCTCTTCGAGAATTAGAACATTCCTCAGTTGCAGAACAAGTTTCTGCGCAGTCTTTGGCCCGATTCCGGAGACTTTTGAGAGCGTCTTTACATCCTGTGAATCAAGTGCCTTTACAAGATTTTCAACAGTAATACCCGAAAGGATCTTCAATGCTTGCCTTGCCCCGATTCCCGGTACCGTCTGTAGTTGTTCGAAACAGAAACGCTCTTCTTCTGAATAGAAACCAAAGAGCGTCATAGCATCTTCCCTGTGCTGTAGGTATGCAAGTACTCGGACATTATCTTTATCAATGGCCTTGGATATGTGCGTTGAAGCATTTGATGAGACGTCGAGCCTGTATTCAACACCGCCAGCAGTAAGGATGAGAACATGGTCAGGAGCTGCCGATACAAGTTTCCCTGTTATCGCGTTTATCATACAAACCTTCCCCCAAGCCCTTGCATGTGCGTGCAATGGCAGATGCAGTCGGCAAGGGCGTCGGCTGCATGGTCTGGTCGAGGTATGCTTTTCAGTTTAAGTATAACCTTGACCATCTCCTGCACTTGGTTCTTGTCTGCCCTGCCCATTCCTGTAACGGCCATCTTCACTTCAAGCGGCGAATAAAGATAGACAGGAAGCCCTAATTCAGAGAAACGGAATATTACAGCCCCGATGACTTTTGCAACAGGAATAGCGGAAGTGATGTTCTTCGTGAAGAAGATATCTTCCATAGCTATTACAGAACACTCGTATTTCTCACAAAGCGTTCCGAGATCCATCGCTATTGTATATATTCGCCTCTGTATCTCTTCCTCAGGACTTGTCTCGATTGTACCGAAAGAAATAGGCCGGTAATGTTGTCCATCAAAGTCGACAACACCCCAGCCTGTATCGGCAAGTCCCGGATCTACTCCGAGTACCTTCACTCTTCTTCCTGGAAATCCTCTGGCAGTTCTAGGTTGGTCGAAACCTGCTGAACATCATCGAGCTCTTCGAGCCTGTCGACAATCTTGAGAACCTTGTTTGCTCTTTCGTTATCGAGCGTTACAGTCTGATCTGCTATACGGGAGACATCTGCGCTCTCCTGCTCAAAACCAGCTGTCTGCATTGCCTCAAGAACCTTCGCGAAATCTCCAGCGTTGGTAGTTACCTCGATAACACCATCCTCTGTAGATACATCTTCTGCGCCATTTTCTAAAGCTGCTTCGAAGATCTGATCCTCGGTGTATTTCGCAGCATCATAAGTAATGACGCCTTTTGTCTGGAACATATAGCTTACACAGCCTGTTGCGCCAAGCGAGCCGCCGAGCTTTGTAAGCGTTGAGCGAACATCTGCTGCAGTTCTATTCTTATTATCTGTCAGTGTATCGATGATGATAGCAACCCCACCCGGAGCATAACCTTCATATGTGAGTTCATAGAATGTGGATGCACCTAGCTCTCCACTTCCCTTCTTGATTGCGCGGTCAATGTTATCCTTAGGCATATTCTCTGCCTTTGCTTTCAGGATTGCAGTCCTTAGTCTTGCGTTCGAATCAGGATCTGCACCGTTCTTTGCTGCTACCGTGATTTCTTTGATCAGCTTCGTGAATTTCTGTCCGCGCTTTGCGTCCGCAATTCCTTTCTTGTGCTTAATCGTTGCCCATTTGCTATGGCCAGACATCAGTTATACCTCTTATGATTTAGAATAAATGGAAAATCGCATTACCGTGTAAAGCTAACATAAAACAACAAGTCTTTCCACATGTTTCCGTGCTAATATTTCACTATTCACTCTCATCTTGTCAAGATTGATAGGATATAATCATCGCTATGAAAACAATTAGATTGCTCTATCCCCAATGGCAAGGTGCAGAGATCTCACGCTGGATACCGGAAATCAAAGACACTAAAGATAGCGCTCGCGGTTACTACCTCGGCTCACTTCTTCTTGATTTCCTTTCTCCTTCAAAAGATGATACATACACCGTTCCTGTCTCGCTTGATGCAGATAACAGAAAAATCATCGATGGTGTATATGACAGGGATGTGATTGTAGAACAGACAAAAAGCGCGCTTTCAATAATCGAAAAGGCAAATCCTGATAGAATTGTCACATTCGGCGGCGAGTGTTCAGTAAGCGTCGTTCCGTTTACTTATCTTAACAAAAAATATTGCGGTGATGTGGCAATGTTATGGATTGACGCTCATCCGGATATCTCGCTCCCGGGGGATCCTTATGCCGGCTATCATGCAATGGCCGTAACTGCATGCATGAAGAAAGGTGATGAGAAGATTGTCTCACTTCTTCCCTCCTCAATCGAGCCTGAAAAGATTCTCTACGTTGGTCTTAGGGACTGGGAACGGGAAGATATCAAAAAACGTCATGAGGAATATGGAATAAGCTATATAACACCAAAGGATTATAGAAAGAAGAAAGGGATCATTTCATCTTGGATAAAGACGACAGGTTCATCGAAGCTGCTTATTCATTTCGATATGGATGTCCTTGATCCGGAAGAAATCATTGCAGCCGTTGGCACAGTTCCCGGCGGTCTGCTGCTTTCTGAGGTCATCGATGCGATAAACGAAGGTTCTGATGCTGCGGAGCTTGTGGGCCTTACTATTGCAGAACCGATGCCTCGTACTGCGATAAGACTCAAACGGATGATGGAAAAACTCCCTCTTGTCGGGACTCAATCCAATTGATCTGTTCTTCAATCATG